>NZ_MDCR01000107.1:246-736 GCF_001723055.1 Streptomyces niveus | reverse complement strand
CGCCCGCTGATGAGGTAACCGAGCGGCTCTTCGCGGACCACCTGCCGTTCCCCGACACCCCCGACGTGGACCTCGTCATCCGCACCTCCGGCGAGCAGCGCATCTCCAACTTCATGCTCTGGCAAGTTGCCTACTCCGAGTGGATCTTCCCCGAAGTGCTCTGGCCGGACTTCCGAGCCCCCGAGTTCCTCGCGTGCCTACATACCTACCGGCGCCGCGACCGCCGCTTCGGCGGCGTGCCGCTCCGGACGAACGGAGACCCATCATGACCACCGAAACCACGGACACTGCCGACGAGGCACCCCTGTTCGGCCCGGAATCGCAGTTCAGCGCCTTCTTCGACGACCCACGCTGGGCGCTGGCCATGATCCGCGCCACCGTGTTGGAGGCCGCTCACCCGCAGATCGGCGCCGCCCTCGTCGACAACTCCACCTTCGTCGCCCACCCCTGGCGCCGGCTTCGCAACACCTTCCTCAGCATGCGGCGCATG
>NZ_MDCR01000107.1:0-195 GCF_001723055.1 Streptomyces niveus | reverse complement strand
GCCGCTCGACCAGGACACGATGGAGCGGATGTACGCCGAGTACCGCACGTTCCTCGCCGCGCTCGACGGCGACGCCGCAGAACTCCCCGCGGACCTGAACGACTTTTGGCGGTACTTCGACCGGGTCGTCGAAAACGAGCTCGAGAACACCGAAGCGGCCCGCGTCATCCTCTACCGGCTCTTCGACCACCTGCC
>NZ_MDCR01000106.1 GCF_001723055.1 Streptomyces niveus | reverse complement strand
GTGTCCGGGCCCGGTTGCCAGCCGAGTGCCGGGCCGAGGGCCGTGGCGATGTCCGTGAGGATTTGGACGTAGTCCTCGTGGTCGAAGGTGAACGGCAGCGCGAACGCGACCTCGTCGATCTCCCGGAACGCGGCGTGTTCGTGGAGGCGTTCGGCTATCTCCGTGGAGGGGCCGACCAGGTCGGGCGCGAACATCAGCCGGGCCGGGCCCTGGGGGGTGGCGGTACGCGGCAGGCGCGTACGGGCGTACTCCTCGTACTTGGCGCGCTGCGTCGCCGTCGCGTTGTCCGTCGGGACCACGACGAGCCCCTGCGAGACGCGGGCGCGGTCGCCGTCGGGGTGGTGGGCGC
Organism: Streptomyces niveus; assembly: GCF_001723055.1. Classification (GTDB taxonomy): domain Bacteria; phylum Actinomycetota; class Actinomycetes; order Streptomycetales; family Streptomycetaceae; genus Streptomyces; species Streptomyces niveus. The sequence continues at coordinate 21,415 of NZ_MDCR01000106.1, read as the reverse complement.
GGAAGGCGCGGATGGTGGCGAGCTGGATCGACGCGAAGTCCGGGGCGTCCTGGCCGTCCCCCGCCCCCTCCTCCGCCTTGACGACGCTGCTCGTCAGGAAGTTCATCCCGTGCTCCCCGGCCCACCGCGCGGAGCGCGTACTGGCGCCGCCGTACCACATACGGCCGCCCAGTCCGGCGGCCTGGGGCTGCACGCGGTCGGAGAAGACCTCGAAGCCCTCAACTCCCCCGGAGGCGGCGGCGGGTTCACCGCGTACATGGTCAAGCAGCCGTCGTACGCGCTCGTAACCGAAGTCCTCGGCGTCGGCGGTGTCCGGGTACAGCGCGCCCTTGACCTGGTCGTAGTGCATGGGCGGGCCGACGCTGACGCCGGGGTTGAGCCGGCCGCCGGACAGGATGTCGACGGTCGCCAGGTCCTCGGCCAGCCGCAGCGGGTTCTCCCAGCCGAGCGGGATGACGGCGGTGCCCAGCTCGATACGGCGGGTGCGCTGCGAGGCGGCGGCGAGGACGGCGACGGGGGAGGAGATGCCGTACTGGAGATGCCGGTGCCGCACCCACGCGCTGTCGAAGCCGAGCCGTTCACCCAGCTCGATGATCTCCAGGGTCGACTCGTGGCCCCGCCGGGGATCGGCGGCGTCGAACAGCCCGATCGTCAGGAAGCCCAGCTTCCGCAACGGCTCCGAGGTCAGCGGCACGATGCTCCTCCTACGGTGACAGGTTCCAGGTTCCGCTCAGGGGCGGCGACCCGGACGGGGACGGGGACGGGGCCGGGCGGTGGCGCAGCGTACGCACGTACGCGCCGCCGGCCGGACCTCCAGCCGCTCGACGGGGATCGCCTCACCGCACACCTCGCACTGTCCGTAGTCACCCTGCTCCAGCCGTTCCAGCGCCTGATCCAGGCCCAGCAGCTGCTCGCGTGCCTGCTCAAGCAGGGAGGCGACATGGGCCCGCTCGAAGGCGGTGCTCGATCCGTCGGGGTCGTGCTCGTCGTCCACCGCGACCAGGGCGTTGGCCTCGACGATCGCCTCGAAATCGCGCTCCAGTGCCTCGATCCGGCCGTGCGTGTCCGTACGGCGCGCGGACAGGCGCGCTCGCATTGACTCAGCGGATATGTGAGGGCTCACGCACGCGACAACGCCACCGCGCCCCGCGGCATTCCAAGGCCCGTCACGCCCGCAACCGCACTCCGTGCGACGTACGCAGCCGGTGGATCTCCCACCAGGCCAGCGCCGACACCGTCGCCGGGCCGCCGATCGCCGCGATCAGCGCGAGAGGGGTCGGGCCCGGTGGCAGCCCTCCCATCACCAGGCTGATGGCCGCGAACTCCCACACCAGTACGCCGGTGAGCAGGGCGGGCAGGGCCGCGTGCACGGGAGCCGTCCGGAACGCCGAGCGCACGACCGTCGGGGAGGCGAACGCGACGAACAGCCCCATCCACAGGGCGGGCAGCAGCAGCACGATCGTCAGGAGCGGCGCGAGCACCGTCACCCCGTCGAGCTGGTAGCTGAGGTAGAAGCCGCCCACGAAGAGCCCCGGTGTGGCCGCGAACGCCGCGCAGTACCAGAGCGCCGAGCGCAGCGACGGACGCAGCCTGGCCCGCATCCCGGCCCTCGCGGCGGGCGCGGCGAGCCGGATGATGACCGTGATCACCAGGGGCGCGCTGAGCAGCAGCAGCCACGGGCTGATCGCCATCCGGAGCGCGAACTGCTGGATCGCCTGGTCCCAGTCGTCCGGTGAGGCGTACGCGACCATCAGCGCGAAGGTCGCGGCGAGCGCCGCCCACGCCCGGTTCTTCTGTATGCGCGCCACGTCGGGGAAGTGGATGCGCAGATGGGCGCTCGGCGGGAAGACCCGCCGGGCCCGCGTCCGCGCCGAGCGGGCGAGCGGATAGCAGATCAGCAGCCCGACGACCGTCGGCCCGAAGCAGCACAACGCGACCATCCACAGGCACGCGTGGATCCGGCTCGCCGAGCGCAGCACTTCACGGAGCGTCGGCCACTCGTCCTCCCGGAACCGTCGCCACAGCGGCGTGTGCGGCGGTGGGTACGGCACGTAGGGCCGGTACGGCGGCGGTGGTGGCGGGCCGTACGGACCGTTTCCCCCGTGACTCACTTCTCGCGCACTCCTCGCTCGAACGGCCGGCGCCCCCCGTCATGTGACGGGCGTCAGGCATCAGGCATCGGGCATCGTAGGCGTCAACTCCCGTCCCCTGTAAGCGGATTACGCTGTCGCCCGGCGCACCTCGGTGCCCGGGGCGAAAAGTTCCCGGCCGGGGTATTCCCGGCCAAGTGGAGAAGGGCGTCCGACGGCGCCGGCGGACGGCGAATATTCACAAGGTCCCGACGAATTCTCGAACGTGCGGCCGGTTTTCCTCTCCCTGTGCGGGACGCGGTGCGCGCCGGGACATCTCGCGTTCACATTCGTGTCACAAGTGACGGCTTTCCGGGAGTATTTATCTGGCGTGATATCGTCGCCATCGAAAAGGTAATGTCTTGGTAAAGCGTACGGTCTTCCCAGGAGTTCGTCCGGTTCGCGACGTCGCGGTCCTACGCACTCCAGCCTGCCCGTGACTCTGTGCGGAGACGTCACGGACCAGCAGGTATCTCTCCTTGACCCGACCACACCGCGCCCCGTCCCCACACCGCGGGCGCAGGAGGCAGGCCGCCATGAAATCCCTTATCGAAAACGCCCGTTCCTTTCCGGACCGCGTGGCCGAGCGACACCAGGAGTTCCGGGTGCTCGCCGACGGACAGCGGCCGGAGGTGCTCTTCATCACCTGCTCCGACTCCCGTGTCGTACCGACACTCATCACCGGCGCACGGCCGGGCGAACTCTTCGAACTGCGTACGGCGGGCAATATCGTGCCCCCCTACGATTCGGACCGTCCCGGCGGCGAGACCGCCACGATCGAGTACGCCGTGTGCGTCCTCGGCGTACGCGACATCGTCGTGTGCGGACACTCCCACTGCGGCGCCGTCGGGGCGTTGGTGAGCGGCGCGGACCTCTCCGCCGTCCCCGCCGTACGCGGCTGGCTGGACCGCTCGGTCGCCGGGCTCCCCGGCCACGCGGGCGTCCCCCATGCCGTACGGCACCACGCCGCCGCCCAACTGGACACCCTGCGCGGCTATCCCTGCGTCCGCGCGGCGATCGACGAGGGCGCCCTCACGCTCAGCGCCTGGTACTACGAGGTCGACACCGGAGCCGTGAGCGTCCAACGGCCCGACCTGGACAACGCGTTCGTGCCGCTCTGACCGGGACGCGCTCCGCGCCGCCGCCGTCCACGCCGCCGGCCCTGGCTTACGGGCCCCGGCGGCCGGCCCCCGTGCCCGGCGCGTCGAGCCGCGACCGAGTCCGTGTCCGCGTTCGCGTTCGTGTCCGCGTTCGTGTCCCCTTGTCCGTCGCCTGCCACGGCGGACCGCTCCGCAAGGAACACACCCATGGCTTCCCAGTCCTCCCTCTCCTCCCTCGCGTCCCGGTTCTCGCCGTTGCGGGAACCCGGTGTCCTACGACGTGACGTCCTCGCCTCCCTCGTCGTCTTCCTCGTCGCCCTGCCCCTGTGCGTGGGCGTCGCCGTCGCCTCCGGTGTGCCGGCCGAACTGGGCCTGATCACCGGCATCGTGGGCGGTCTGCTCGTCGGCCTGCTGCCCGGCAGCAGCCTTCAGGTCAGCGGCCCGGCGGCCGGGCTGACCGTCCTCGTCTTCGAGGCCGTCCAGGAGTTCGGGCTCGGCGCGCTCGGCGTCATCGTGCTCATCTCCGGACTGCTCCAACTCCTCCTCGGCGCCTGGAGGTTCGGGCGCTGGTTCCGGGCCATCTCGGTCGCCGTCGTCCAGGGCATGCTCGCCGGCATCGGGCTCGTCCTCGTACTGGGCCAGGTCTACGCGCTGGCCGACGAGGCCCAGCCCGCCGGCGGCCTCGCCAAGATCGCCGGGCTGCCCGGTCTCTTCGTCGACGTCGTCGCCGGAGGAACGGCGCTGACCGCCTTCGCGCTCGGCGCCGCCACCATCGCCGTCCTGGTCCTGTGGCCGAAGCTGCCCGCCAAGGCACGGATGGTCCCCGGTCCGCTCGTCGCGGTCGGGCTGGCCACCGGCGCCGCCGTCCTGCTGAATCTCGATGTCGCCCGGGTCGAGGTCCAGGGGCTGCTGGCGGCCGTCAACCCGCCCGGACTCTCGGACTTCGGCGGCCTCGGCTTCGCCGTCGTCGGCACGATCCTGGCCTTCACCCTGATCGCGTCGGCCGAGAGCCTGTTCAGCGCGGCTGCCGTGGACCGTATGCACGACGGCCCCCGTACCGACTACGACAAGGAGTTGATGGCGCAGGGCATCGGCAACACCGTCTGCGGCGCGCTCGGCGCGCTCCCGCTGACCGCCGTCATCGTGCGCAGCGCCGCCAACGTGCAGGCGGGCGCGCGGACTTCGCTCTCCCGGGTGCTGCACGGCGTATGGCTGCTGCTCTTCGCCGCGCTGCTCCCGTTCGTCATCGGCGTCATCCCGCTCGCGGCGCTCGCCGGTGTCCTGGTGCACGCGGGCATGAAGCTCGTACCGCTCAAGGAGATCGTGCCGCTGTGGCGGACGCACCGCGGCGACGCCGTCATCCTCGGTGTCACCACCGTCACCATCGTCGTCGGCAACCTCTTCGAGGGCGTGGTGCTCGGACTGCTCCTGTCCGTCTGCAAGTCGGCCTGGGAGACCTCCCACATACAGGTGGGCGTGCGCGAACTCACCGGTGGGCGACTGGTCGTGGCGATCACGGGCAACGCCACGTTCCTGCGGCTGCCGCGCATACTCGACCAGTTGGAGGCGCTGCCGCAGAACCGCCCGATCGAGCTGGATCTCACGGCCCTGCGGCACCTCGACCACGCCTGCCAGGTGGCGCTGGAGACCTGGTCCCAGCGCCACAACGACGCGGACACGGTCCCGGTCCGCATGGTCCCGCCGTCGGCCGGGGACCCGTCGGCGAATGACTCGTCACCGAAGGCGGCCGTCTGACCGGCCCGCCGCAACGAGCCCCGTCGTCCCTCAGGCGCGCCCCCGCCCGGGGGACGACGGTCCGATCTCCGGGCGACGCGTCAGCGCAGCGACTTGAGCATCTCCGCCGCGAACGGCGTGATGCCCTCCGTCCGTCCGCCCAGCGTCTTCACCGGCCACTCGGGATCGGCGATCAGCGCCCGGCCCACCGCGACCATGTCGAACTCGTCGCGCTCCATCCGGTCGAGCAGCTCGTCGATGGGGGTGACCGCGGAGTTCTTGCCCTGGAAGGCCTCGGAGAAGACGCTGTCCAGACCGACCGAGCCGACGGTGACCGTCGGCCTGCCGCTGATCTTCTTCACCCAGCCGGCGAAGTTCAGGTCGGAGTCGTCGAACTCCGGCAGCCAGTAGCGGCGGGTGGACGCGTGGAAGACGTCGACACCGGCTTCGACCAACGGCCTGAGCAGGATGTCGAGTTCGGCGGGTGAGTGCGCGAGCTTCGCGTCGTACTGGCCCCCCTTCCACTGGGACATCCGAAGGAAGATCGGGAACGCGTCGGACACGGCGGCGCGGCAGGCCGCCACGATCTCGGCCGCGAAGCGGGTGCGCGCGACGATGTCGCCTCCGTACACGTCGGTACGGCGGTTGCTGCCCGCCCACAGGAACTGGTCGATCAAGTAGCCGTGCGCGCCGTGCAGTTCGACCCCGTCGAAGCCGAGCCGCTCGGCGGCGGCGGCCCCGTCCGCGAACGCGCCGATGACGTCGTCCAGGTCCTTCTGCGTCATGGCGCGCCCCTTGGGCTCGCCCTCCAGGGAGATGCCCGACGGGCCGACCGGCTCCGCGTCCGTCACCGGCGGCGCGCCCTCGTCGCGGGTGACACCCACGTGCCACAGCTGCGGGATGATCGCGCCGCCCGCCCGGTGCACGGAGTCCGCGACGTCCGCCCAGCCCGCGAGCGCGTCCTCGCCGTGGAAGCGGGGGACCCGGTCGCTGGTGCCCGCGGAGTCGTGGTCGATGTAGGTGCCTTCGGTGATGATCAGCCCCACGCCGCCGGCGGCGCGTCGCGTGTAGTAGTCCGCGACGTCCTGGCCGGGGACGCCGTCGGGGGAGAACTGCCGGGTCATGGGTGCCATCGCGATCCGGTTGCGCGTGGTGAGGCCGCGCACGGTGAAGGGGCGCGCGAGGGTGTCGGCCGACCGGCGGGCTGGCGCGTCTGTCATGGCGTGTCCTGTTCATCGAGTGGGGGTGTCCGACGGTCGGCAACAACCGAAGGGTGCCTCCGCATTTCCGCGCCGGGCTGATGTGGTGAGCGTCTCCGAGCCGATGTGGTGAGGGTCTCCGGACCGAGGCCGTACGAGGTCGTACGGGTCTCGGACCCACGTCGTACGGGTCTCCGGATCGAAGTGGTGCGGGTCTCAGGATCGAAGTCGTGCGGTTCTCCGGACCGGTCGGCGACGGCCGGTGTTCATGACAGCGTTGTCATGCGGTCGCCGGGGCGGCACACGATCCCCACAGACACGCATGTGTCGAGAGCTTGGGAGACCGTAATGAGCAAGTCCATCCCCGCCGGTCCGGACCGCCGGTCGCTGCTGCAGGCCGCGATCGCCGTCCCCGCCGTCGGAGCCACCGCCGCCGTGCTGGGTACGCAGTCGGCGCAGGCCGCGCCCCTCGCCCCCGGCGCCGCCGCCTCTTCCGGACGAGGCCGCTACGACGAGGACAGCCCGCGCTTCGCGCTGGCCGTGCTGCCGGACACGCAGTACCTCTTCGACGCCGACAGCGCCGACCCTGAGCCGCTGCGGGAGACCTTCGACTACCTCGTCTCGGAGCGCGAGGAGGCGAACATCGCCTTCATGACGCACCTCGGTGACGTGACCGAACACGGCACCGAGCAGGAGATCACGCTCGCCGCCCACACCTTCAAGACGATCCACGGCAAGGTCCCCTACAGCGTCCTGGCGGGCAACCACGACATCGACGGGAGCAAGGACGACCAGCGCGGGGACTCCGCCTATCTGAAGGCGTTCGGCCCCGACCGGTTCACCGGCATGCCGACCTTCGGCGGCGCCTCGCCCGGCGGCTACAACAGCTACCACGTGATCAAGGCGGCCGGCCGGCAGTGGCTGGTGTTCGCCATCGACTGGCGCGCCTCCGACAAGGCCCTGGCCTGGGCGCAGGGCGTCCTTGACGCCCACCCCACCCTGCCCGCCATCCTGACCACCCACGACATCGCCTGGGCCGAGGAGAACGGCGCCGCCCATCTGTCGGACCACGGACAGCGGCTCTGGGACCGGCTGATCCGGGGCAACGACCAGTTCTTCCTCGCGCTGGGCGGGCACTACTGGCCCTCGGGCCGTACGGTCCTCACCAACGACGCCGGTCACGACGTACACGTCCACATCACCAACTACCAGGACCGCTACTACGGCGGCGCCGGCATGATCCGCCTCTACTCCTTCGACACGGCGCGCGACGTCGTCGACATCGAGACGTTCGCGCCGTGGTTCCTGCGGCGCGACCCGGGGAAGCGGACGCCGCTGGAGGCCGAGACCCTCGAACTGACCGGCCCGGTGGACCGGTTCAGCCTCGACATCGACTTCGCCGAGCGCTTCAAGGGCTTCGACGGCCTCGTCCCGCCCAAGCCGCGCCCGGCCGGCCGTGTGATGCCGCGGGGCACCGTGGCGTACTGGCGCTTCGACCAGGACGGTCTCGCCGGACCCGGCGCACCGGGAACCCCCGTGGGCAAGGGCGTGGTGGCCCGTGACCTCTCCGGCCACGGCAACGACCTGCGCGTACAACTCCTGCACGACAGCGCGCCGGACGTGCTCACCCGGTCCGCCGAGCACCACGCCGACCAGCCGGCCCACGCGAGTCTGCGCTTCGACGGCGGCAAGGGTCCCGACCGGGGCGCGGTGCTCACCACGAGCGCCAAGGCGCCCCTCAACAGCGCGACGTTCAGATCCGGTTTCACCATCGAGACGTTCATCAAGCTGCCGGATCCCTTCGAGGGCGACCACGCCTGGATGGGCATCCTCAGCTGGGAGGGCCGCAACGGCGACGCGGGCAAGACGACGGGCTGGTCGACGGACGAGCCGACGTGCAGCCTCAACGTCACGCCGGAGCGGTTCCTCCAGTTCGTCCTCTACCCGCACGTACAGGACGCCGACCCCACGTCGTGGAGCCACGCCCTGCCCGTGGGCCGCTGGACGCACATCGCGATCGTCAACGACGGCCGGCGCACGCTGATGTACGTGGACGGGTCGAAGATCGCCCGCAATCCGTCGCAGCGGGCCACCGGGATCGCCACGCTGGGCAAGCCGTTCGCGATCGGCGGCACCCAGTTCGCGGAGAAGTTCGGGCAGGGCTTCTACGGCTGGATCGGCGACACGCGCATCGTCGACCGGGCACTGAAGCCGAAGGACTTCCTGCTGCCGGTCGCGTAGCCGGGCCTCGGGGCCCGGGCCCTGCCGGGGTGCTCGCCCCGGCGGGGCCCGAGGTCTTCGGTACGAGAGTGATTTCCGCCCAAGAAGCGGTCACACCCTGTCCTCTTCTCTTGAGAAGCTTCTTCTGTGCCGGAGAACGAGCACGCGTACGACGCGGAGCTGACCCCAGCGGAAGGACCACGCCTCATGACCGCAACCTCCCCCGCCTCCCCCTCGCTCGACGCCGAGCGCACCGACCTGCTCGCCGCCCTGGCGACCGCGCGGAGCACCCTGATCAACACGGTGCGCGGGCTCACCGACGACCAGCTGGGCGAGACCCCGACCGTCAGCGCGCTGTCCCTGGGCGGACTGATCAAGCACGTCGCGTCCACCGAGAAGGCGTGGCTGCGCTTCGTGGTCGAGGGCCCCTCCGCGATGGACTTCACACTGCCGGACGGTGTCACCTGGGCCGACTTCATGGCCGGTACGGTGAGCGAGTACCCGCAGTGGGCCATCGACCGCGAGAACGACTTCCGGATGCTGCCCGGCGACACCTTGGCCGGGATCCTCGCGCGCTACGAGGAGATCGCCGCACAGACGGAGAAGACCGTCGCGGAGGTGCCCGACCTGTCGGCGACGCACCCGCTGCCCGAGGCGCCCTGGAACGAGCCGGGAGCGGTGCGCAGCGTACGCGCGGTGCTGATCCACCTCGTCCAGGAGACCGCCCAGCACACCGGGCACGCGGACATCCTGCGCGAGTCGATCGACGGACAGAAGTCGACCTGATGGCGGCCGTGCTCAGCGCCCGGGCGCTCAACCGCGCCACGCTCGCCCGGCAGTTGCTGCTCGACCGCGCCGACGTACCGGTCCTCGACGCCGTCGCCCACCTCGGCGGCCTCCAGGCGCAGGAACCGCAGGAGCCGTATCTGGGACTCTGGTCACGGCTGCGCGCGTTCGAACCGGCGCTGCTCGCCGACCTGTTGACCGGGCGGAGTGTGGTGCGCACGCACCTCATGCGCCGTACGGTCCACCTCGTCACCGCCGCCGACGCGCTGGCCTGGCGGTCCCGGCACGACGCCATGCTGCGCCAGCGCGTGATCGCGGTCTACCGCAGCGAGCTGGACGGTACGGATCTGGCAGAACTCGCGGCGGCGGGGCGGGCGTTGATGGCGGACGGCGAGCCGCGCACCATGCCCGACGTGGCGCGGGCATTGGCCGGGCGGTGGCCGGAGCCGGGGACCCGGGCGCTGGGCGAGATCCTGGTCGCCGCACTCGTCCCCATGGTTCAGGTGCCGCCGCGCGGGCTGTGGCGGACCAAGGGGGGAGCGCGGAACGTCCCGCTCGCCCACTGGCTGGGCCGCGAGGCCGACCCGCTGCCGTCCGACGGATCGGACCCGGTGGGCCAGGCGCTGCTACGGCGCTACCTGGCCGCGTACGGCCCCGCCGCCTCGGCCGACCTGCGCGCCTGGTGCGGCCTGGCGGGTCTGCCCGCGGCGGTGTCCGCGATCCGCGAGGAACTCGTCTCCTTCCGCGACGAACGCGGCCGTGAACTGCTGGACCTCCCGGACGCGCCCCGCCCGGACCCGGACACCCCGGCGCCGGTACGTTTCCTGCCCGCGTTCGACAACGCGATCCTCGGCTACCACGACCGCGGCCGGATCATCGACGACCACCACCGCGGCCTGTCGGTCGCGGGCGAACGCGTGGTCCTGGTCAACGGCCGCGTCGCCGCCACCTGGCGCACGGAGTCGTCCACGGTGACGATCACCCCACTGACCCGGCTCTCCGCGTCGGACCGAACGGCCGTGGCCGAGGAGGGCCGGCAGATGGCGCTGTTCCTCTCCGACAAGGAGAGCGACGGGGTGCGGGTGGGCGCGCCGGCCGGGTGAGCGACGCCTTGGCCAGCCGTGGGTCACCGCGCGTGGCCGCCGCCGGGGTTACGCCGGCGCCCTCCCGGCAGTCGGCAAGTGCGCTCCTCCCGTCACTTCCTCTTCTGCCTCTTGCTTCCCTCATGTGTGTTCGTCGCGTTCCTGTGCGCCGACCGACCGTGTCCGCTGGGGTTCTGCCGTGGTCGTCCACCGCTTGGCGGCAGCAGCCCTCCAACGTTCTGCACGGCATTCTGCGGATGCCGCGCACTCTGCTGGTTCTGCTGCGCACTGTCCCGCACCGGGTCGTAGCCCTGCTGCGGGGCCCCTGTGATGACGATGTTCGGGGTCGGGGCGGGCGCCGGTCCCAGCGTCGGAGAATGGGCCTGCTCAAGGAGGACGGTGTTGGGCAGCTCCCCGCTCTGCACTCTCCCGACCAGATCTGCTACGTAGTCCTGCTCGCCGAGGACTTGTTCCAAGTGGGCCCGCCCTGTGTCCTGCTGGCGGACGTAGTTGTCGACCGAGCCGTCCCTTTCGTACGCTGAGCGCGCCGTCCGGTACGCATCGAGGGTCGCGTCGTACTGGCGACTGCTCGCATTCTCTTCGGGTGTCCGCGGAGTGATGCCCACCGAACGGAACGCGTCCGCAAGCTCATTCGCGCGATAGCTTACGTATTGCAGTCCCTCGGTGATCCGGTCCGGCGTCCACAGCTCCCTGCCCACATAGTTCTCGATGGCCCGGTGGGAGTCTCCGACCCACGAGTTGTCTTCCGCGGGATATCCGTACCCTCCTTGTTCTGACAACTGCCCTACCTTCCTTTCCAGTTCGCCCATCCCCGTCGCTCTGACTACGGCGGGACGGCCGGGACGGTTCAACCAGCCGGTGGGGCCAGCTGTACCTCCGAGAGGCGGGCTGGCCGGATCGTGGGTGGGTAAGGGGCTGGCTAGGTTGGTGATCACGCCGCGCGGAGCGGCGACCCCACACCAACTCCCAAGGAGCCAGCGGACCATGGCGACCAAGACGTTCAGTCGGACCACCCGGCGTGTTGTGACCACCACCCTCGTCGCCGCGCTGGCCGCGGTGGGGATGGCGGTGCCGGCGGTGGCCGCGGCGCAGCCGGGGGAGGGGTCGTTCCAGCGGCAGGTCGACGCCGTTCAGCGGACGGGGACCGTCGGTGTCCTCGCCCGGTCGACCGGGCCGCGCGGTGTCCAGTTCGCCACCGCCGGGGTCGCGGACGCCGAGACGAAGCGGAAGGCGCGGCCCGGTGACAAGTTCCGGATCGCGAGCGCGACCAAGACGTACGTCTCCACGGTGGTGCTCCAACTGGTTGGCGAGGGGCGGCTGTCGCTGGACGACACCGTCGAGGACGTGCTGCCCGGCGTGGTGTCGGGCAACGGCAACGACGGGAGCCGGATCACCGTACGGCAGCTCCTCAACCACACCAGCGGGCTCTTCAACTACACCGCCGACTTCCCCGCGCTGTCCGGCATAGACGCCTACGAGGCCGGCCGCTACACGACCTGGACGGACGAGCAGTTGGTCGAGATCGCGATGCGGCACGCGCCGGATTTCGAGCCGGGTGCCAAGTGGTCGTACTCCAACACCAATTACACCCTGGCCGGGATGATCATCGAGAAGATCACCGGCCGCACCTGGCAGCAGGAGGTGACCAAGCGCGTCATCCGGCCGCTGGGGCTGCGCGACACCCTCACCCCGACCACGTCCGCCCGCATACCCGGTTCGCACCTGAAGGGCTACTCCGCCTTCGGCGAGTCCGCGCCCGCGATCGACGTCACCGCCTTCAATCCCAGCGCGGCCGGCGCCGCCGGGGCCATGATCAGCACAGCCGGGGACATGACGACCTTCTACCAGGCGCTCATGAGCGGCCGGCTGCTGAAGCCCGCGCAGCTGACGGAGATGAAGAAGACGGTACGGGCCGCGGAGCTGGACGAGGCGTGGCCGGGCGCCCGCTACGGCCTCGGCCTGATGGAGATACCGCTCACCTGCGGCGGCAGCTACTTCAGCCACGCCGGTGACCTCCCCGGCTACGCCACCCGCACCGGCGCCACGGAGGACGGCCGGCGCGTCGTCGTCCTGGAGGCCACGGGCGACGGCTCCATGCCGGGCAGCATCCACGCGACGAACACCCTCATCGACAAGCAGCTGTGCGCCGGGCGCGCCAAGTAAGCAGGTCAGTCGGGGTCCGTCCGGGGCACGTCCGGGCGGGCCCCGGACGTGCGTCTGACACCATCGGGGCGTGGACCACCGATACGTTTACGCACCCGGCGCCCCCATCCGCTCCGGCATTCCGGAGCACGGCCGCATCCCCAAGTACTACGCCGTCAAGGCCCGACTGAGCCTGCTGGTGGACGAGTTGGGCGAGGGGGACCTGCTCCCCACCGAGCGGGATCTGGCCCTGCGCTACGAGGTGTCCCGCGAGACCGTACGCCAGGCCCTGCGCGAGCTGTTGCTGGAGGGGCGGCTGCGTCGGCAGGGGCGCGGCACCGTCGTCGCCGGTCCCAAGCTGGAGCAGCCGCTGTCGCTCGCCAGCTACACCGAGGGGGTACGACGGCAGGGCCGCCGCCCCGGCCGCAGTCTCGTCGGGCTGGACCGCTTCCCGTGCCCCGAGTCGCTGGCCCCCGAGATCGGGGTGGATCCCGGGGAGCCCGTCTGGCATCTGGAGCGGGTGCTGCTCGCCGACGACGAGCGGGTCGGTCTGGAGAGCACGTACGTCTCGGTCGGCCGGGTCCCGGAGCTGGACACGGAGTTCGATCCGGACTCCTCCTTCTACTCCTACCTCCGCGACCGGCTCTCCATCTCCTTCGGGGACGCGGACGAGCGCATCGAGACGGTTCTGGCCACCCCGCGTGAGGCGTTGCTGATCGGTACGCCGCCCGCCCTGCCGATGCTGCTGATGCACCGGCTCTCACGGGACACCGACGGGCAGCCGCTGGAGCGGGTGCGGACCCTCTTCAGGGGTGACCGGTTCTCCTTCACGACCCGTCTGGGGGCTTGATCGGGCGGGTCACGGACACGCGCTGATTATCACAGGGAGATAACGGGTCTAGGCCAAGTTTGGCGGGTCGTTCACCGTCCCGTTGCCGTACGGACCCGTCCGGGTCGCCCGCCCCCACCAGCTTTGACGTCGTGAGAGTCATCGTCGTAGGAGCCGGCGTGGTGGGAACCATGCACGCCTGGCACGCAGTGGACCGCGGCCACGAGGTCGTCCAGATCGAGCGCGAGAGCGAGGCACGAGGCGCGTCACTCCGTAATTTCGGCCAGATATGGGTCAGCGGCCGGGCCGGCGGCGAGGAGCTGGCGACCGCGCTGCGCGCCCGTGAGCTGTGGCAGGAGATCGGCGGGCGGGTGCCCGGTGTGGGCTTCCGCGCCTGCGGCTCGCTCACCCCGCTCCGCGGCGAGCTGGAGACCGCCGTCGCCGAGGCGGCCGTCGCCAGGGCCGACGCCGCGGACCGCGGCTACCGGCTGCTCACCGCCGACGAGGCCCGGGTGCTCAACCCCGCGCTGCGCGGCGACTTCACCGGCGCCCTGTGGTGCGAGCGCGACGCGGCGGTCGAGCCGCGCACCGCTCAACTCGCCCTGAAACAAGCTCTGCTGGCGTCCGGCCGCTACACCTTCCTCGGCGGCCGGGAGGTCCGCGAGGTCGTCGGCGCCGCCTCCGTACGCGACGACCACGGCGACATCCACACCGGCGACGCCGTGATCCTGGCCACCGGCGCCTGGCTCGGCGGCCTCGTCCGCGAGCTGGCCGGACCCGGCCTGCCCGTGCGCCGTGTCCGCCTCCAGATGATGCAGACCGACCCGCTCGGCGAGGACCTCACCACCTCCGTCGCCGACGCCGACAGCTTCCGCTACTACCCCGCCTACCGCGGCGACGCGCTGGAGGCCCTCAACTCCGGGCAGCCGCAGGCCCCGACGGCCGCCGAGCACCGGATGCAGCTCCTGATGGTCCAGCGCCGGGACGGCGGACTGACCATCGGCGACACGCACGAGTACGAGCACCCCTTCGCGTTCGACACGGTCCAGGAGCCGTACGACCACCTCACCCGGGTCGTGGAGTCCTTCATCGGCCGTCCGCTGCCGCGCGTGCGGCGGCGCTGGGCCGGGGTCTACGCCCAGTGCACCGACACCACTCGCGTCGTCCACCGCCAGCAGGTGCGCGACGGCGTCTGGCTGGTCACCGGGCCCGGCGGACGCGGCATGACCTGCTCGCCCGCCATCGCCGAAGCCACCGCCGACGAACTGGACTGGTGAAGACATGACCGACACCGACAAGCTGAATCTGATCGTCCTCGACATGGCGGGCACCACCGTCGCCGACGGCGGCCTCGTCGAGGAGGCGTTCTCCGCAGCCGCAGAACGCCTCGGCGTGGCACCCGGCTCCGCCGACCACGCCGCCAAGCTCGACCATGTACGCGCCACCATGGGCGAGTCGAAGATCTCCGTCTTCCGCCATCTCTTCGGGGACGAGGAACGTGCCCGGCGCGCCAACACGGCCTTCGAGGAGGCGTACGGCGAACTCGTCGGCGCCGGCCGGATCGCCCCGATACCCGGCGCCCGGGAGGCCATCGAGGCACTTCAGGCCGAAGGTCGTACGGTCGTGCTGACGACCGGCTTCGCCCGGACGACGCAGGACGCGATCCTCACCGCACTCGGCTGGCGCGACCTGGTCACCCTGACGCTGTGCCCCGCCGACGCGGGCGGCCGGGGCCGCCCGTATCCGGACATGATCCTCGCCGCTTTCCTGCGCACCGGAGCGGTGGACGCGGTCCGGCGCGTGGTCGTGGCGGGGGACACCTCGTACGACATGCTCAGCGGCGTCCGGTCCGGCGCCGGGATCGTCGCGGGTGTCCGTACCGGCGCCCATGACGGGGACCGGCTGACCGCCCACGGCGCCACGCATGTCATCGCCTCGGTCGCCGAACTGCCGGACCTGATAGCGCGGGCCGAGGCATGACAGGCCCCGGCATGACGAGCCCCGGCGCCACACCCGGCGGCATCAGGTTCGACCAGGTCAGCGTCGCGTACGACGGCAACACCGTCCTCGACCGGCTGGACCTGACCGTCGAGCCCGGCGAGGTCATGGCCCTGCTCGGGCCCTCGGGCTCCGGCAAGACCACCGCGCTGCGCGCCGTCGCCGGATTCGTCCGGCCGTCCTCCGGGCGGGTGTTCCTCGGCGGGCGCGACGTCACCGACCTGCCGCCGCACCGGCGGGGTATCGGCATGGTCGTCCAGCAGTACGCGCTCTTCCCGCACATGCGTGTCGCGGACAACGTCGCCTTCGGGCTCAAGGCACGCAAGGCGCCGAAGTCCGGGATCCCCCAACTGGTCGCCGACGCACTCGAACTCGTCGGCATGGCCTCGTACGCCGGCCGCTATCCGCGCGAACTCTCCGGCGGCCAGCAGCAGCGCGTCGCCATCGCCCGCGCGCTCGCCACCCGCCCCGGCGTCCTGCTGCTCGACGAACCGCTCTCCGCGCTCGACGCCCAGCTGCGCTCCGGGATGCTCACCGAGCTGGCCCGGCTCCACCGTGAACTGCCGGACGTCTCCATCCTGTACGTCACCCACGACCAGGTCGAGGCGCTCACCCTCGCCGACCGCATCGCGGTGATGGACCGGGCGCGGCTCCAGGACTGCGGCACCCCGCAGGAGCTGTACCGGAGCCCTCGTACGGAGTTCACGGCGTCCTTCGTCGGGAACGCCAACCTGCTGCCGGTCACCGTCGCGGACGGCCACGTCGACTTCGCCGGACACCAACTGACCGTATCCACAGGTGACGTGGCCGCCGGAGTCAGCGCCACCCTCTGCGTCCGGCCGCATCTGGTCGGGCTCGGCGCCGGGCCCAACGCGCTGACCGGCACCGTCGCCGAGGTCCAGTGGCGCGGCTCGACCCACCGCCTGTACGTCGACGTCGAGGGCCACCGCGTCAAGGCCGACCTGCGCGAACTGCGCGAGACCCCGGCGATCGGCGCCCCCGCCACCCTGCACTTCGCCACCGAGGACGCGGTGCTGCTGCCGGTGGGGGCGGCGGATGAGTAGCACCGGTATCGCGGACAAGGGGCGTACGCGGCGGGTGCCGCCTATCGTCTGGGCCCTGCCGCCCGTCGTCGTCCTCGCGCCGGCCTTCCTCTATCCGCTGGCTCTCGTCGTCCGGCAGTCCTTCTCCCCGGACGAGGGCGGGACCTCACTCTCCCCGTACGGCGAGGTGTTCGCCTCCCAGTCGTTCCGCGACGCGCTGTCCACCACCGTGTGGCTCGCGGTCGGATCGACCGCGGGCTGTCTCGTCCTCGGGTTCGCGCTCGCCCTGGTCATCGCGTTCGTACCGTTCCCCGGCGGCAAGGCGGTCGCCCGGTTCATCGACGTCTTCCTCTCCTTCCCGTCGTTCCTGATCACGCTCGCCCTGCTGTTCATGTACGGCACCGTCGGCATGGCCAACGGCCTGTGGACGGACGTCACCGGCGCCGACAGCGGCCCCTTCCACTTCCTGACCACCCCCTGGGGCGTCCTCCTCGCCGAGATCACCTTCTTCACGCCCTTCGTGATGCGGCCCCTGCTCGCCGCCTTCTCGGGCCTCGACACCGCCCAGCTGGAGGTGGCCTCCTCGCTCGGCGCGCGGCCGGCCCGGATCGTGCGGCAGGTGATCCTCCCCGAGGCGCTGCCCGCGCTCGCGGCGGGCGGCAGCCTCGTGCTGGTGATGAGCCTCAACGAGTTCGGGATCGTGCTCTTCACCGGCGCGAAGGACGTCACCACCCTGCCGATGCTGGTCTACGGCAAGGCGATCCTGGAGTCCGACTACCCGGCCGCCTGCGTCGTCGCCGTCGTCAACATCGCGATCTCCGTCGGTCTCTACAGCCTCTACCGGATGGTGAGCCGCCGTGTTGGTGCATAGCCGAGCCGGGAAACTCGCCGTCCGGGGCGTCTTCCTGCTGCTGTTCGTCCCGCTGTTCGCGGTGCCGCTGCTGGTCATCGTCGCCGCCTCCGTCTCCACGAACTGGTCCGGAGCCTTCCCCTCCGGAGTCACCACCGAGCACTACGCCGCCGCCACCAGCGGCGACTCGCTCAAGGCCCTCACCACCAGCCTGGTCACGGCGGTCAGCGCCAGCCTCGTCGCGCTGCTCGTCGGCGGCTGGGCCGCGCTCGCCGCGGCCTCGCTGCGGGCGCGCGGCAAACGGTTCCTCGACATGCTGTTCATGCTGCCGGTCGCCGTGCCGTCCGTCGTGGTCGGCCTCGCCGTGCTGGTCGCCTTCAGCCGGCCGCCGGTCCTGCTCAACGGGACGCGCTGGATCGTGATCCTGGCGCACACCGTCCTGGTCACCGCGTTCGCCTACCAGTCGGTGTCGGCGGCGGCGCGGCGGCTCGACCCGATGTACGAGCAGGCCGCCGCCAGCCTCGGGGCCCGCCCCTCGTACGTCCTGTGGCGGGTCAAGCTGCCGCTGCTGCTGCCGTCGCTGACGGCCGCCGCCGGGCTCTGCTTCGCCCTGTCCATGGGCGAGTTGAGCGCCACGATGATGCTCTACCCGCCCGACTGGACACCGCTGCCGGTGCGGATCTTCGCGGCCACCGACCGCGGTTCGCTGTTCACCGGCGCGGCGGTGGCCGTGGTCCTGATGGCGACGACGCTGCTCGTGCTGCTCGCCGTCTCCCGTATCCGGACGAGGGCGTCGTATCGCTGACGCGCCTCGCCCCCAGCCCCGTGCCCCGCGCACATCCCCGTCACCACCGAGCGTTTCCAGGAGGACCCGCCCATGCGTCACCACCACCTCGTCCAGCCCGCCGCGGCGGTCTGCGGCACACTCGCCCTCGTCGCCGGCCTCGCCGCCTGCGGTGGCTCGTCGAGCGCCGCCGACGAGAAGGTCGTCACCGTCTACAGCGCCGACGGGCTCAAGGGGGAGAACGGCGACGGCTGGTACGACAAGGTCTTCGAGGACTTCGAGAAGGAGACCGGCATCAAGGTCGAGTACGTCGAGGGCGGCTCCGGCGAGATGGTGCAGCGCGCCGTCCGCGAGAAGTCCAACACCCAGGCCGATGTCCTCGTCACGCTGCCGCCGTTCATCCAGCAGGCCGACGCCAAGGGGCTGCTCGCCGCGTACGAGCCCGCCGGCGCCGACCAGGTCGACGGCGCGGACAAGGCGTCCGACGGCAAGTGGACGTCCGTCGTGAACAACTACTTCGGCTTCGTCTACAACAAGAAGGAGCTGCCGGGCCCGCCCAGGTCCTGGGAGGAACTGCTGGACGCGAAGTACAAGGAGAAGATCCAGTACTCGACGCCCGGCGTCGCCGGTGACGGCACCGCCGTCCTCATCAAGGCGATGCACGACTTCGGCGGCCAGGAGCCGGCGATGGAGTATCTGAAGAAGCTCCAGACCAACAACGTCGGCCCGTCCGCCTCCACCGGCAAGCTCGCGCCCAAGGTCGACAAGGGTGAACTGCTCGCCGCCAACGGCGATGTGCAGATGAACTTCGCCCAGTCCAAGGACATGCCGAACCTGGGCATCTGGTTCCCGGCCAAGGGCGACGGCAGGCCGACGAGCTTCGCGCTCCCGTACGCCGCGGGGCTGGTCGACAAGGCGCCGCACAGCGCCAACGGCAAGAAGCTGCTGGACTTCATGCTCTCCGAGCGGGCCCAGCAGGACGTCAGCGCGGTCGGCGGCGGCTTCGCGGCCCGCACGGACATCAAGGCGACCGACCCGAACGCCACCGAACTCGCGGCGCTGATGCGGGGCGTGGAGATCTTCGAGCCGGACTGGTCGGACATCGGCACCAACCTGGACGGCTATGTCGACGCGTGGAAGTTGGCGACGGGCAGCTGACCAACGCCCCCCGCATAACGGGTCTGGACCAGATCCGTACCCCCGTACCACCCTCCACCCCCCCAACTCCCTTGCCCGGACCTGAACTCGGAGGCATCTCGTGTCGTCAAGTCTGTCTCGCCGCAAGCTCCTCATGGGCGCGGCGGCCCTCGCCGCCGCTGCCGGACCACTCGCCACGGCGACCGCCCACGCGGCCGCCCGTACCCCCAAAGTCCTGGTCATCGGCCTGGACGGCGCCCTGCTCGGCCGGATCAGGGACGCCGCCGCGCCTCGTCTCGACGCGCTGATGGCGAGCGGCCTCACCTCGTCGAGCGCGCTCCCCGCCAACCCCATGGCACCCACGGTGTCCGGTCCCGGCTGGTCCACGGTCATCACCGGGGTCTGGCCCGACAAGCACGGGGTGAAGGACAACAACTTCACCGGCAGCCGGTTCGGCCAGTACCCGGACTTCCTCACCCGTATCGAGACCGCCAGGCCCGCCCTGTCGACGTACGCCGTCGCGTCCTGGAACCCCGTCACCACGACCATCTTCTCGCCGGCGGTCGACACCCGCGTCAGCACACCGGGCGCCGAGTACGACACCGGCACCACCGCGCGGGCCGTGGCCGAACTGCGCGACGGGAACCGGGACGCGGTCTTCGTCCACCTCGACAACATCGACCACGCGGGCCACAGTTACGGCGCCGCCTCCGCGCGCTACCTGGAGGCGATCCAGGACGCCGACGCGCAGGTGGGCCGGATGGTCGACGCCGTACGGGCACGGGCGACGTACGGCTCCGAGGACTGGCTCATCATGGTCACCACCGATCACGGGCACACCGACGCGGGTGGCCACGGCGGGTCCAGCAACGCGGAGCGGCAGACGTTCCTCATCGCCAGCGGCGGCGCGATCACCGCGGGCTCCACGCGCCACGACATCAAGATGCCCGACGTCGCCGCCTCCGCCCTCGCGCACCTCGGCATCCCCATCGCCGCCGCGTGGGGGCTGGACGGCCGGCCGCTCCAACAGCCCGCGCCGGACGCCTTCGACGCGCTGCGTCCCCTGCTGACGGCGCGCGTGGACGAGACCGGCGTCCCGGCCGGGACGCTCGGCTTCACCCACACCCCGCCCGCCGGCTGGTCGGTGGAGAACGGGGCGATGGGGACGGGCGGCATGACCGAGTGGCGCGGCTGGGCCTTCACCACCGACGAGTTCTGGACCGCGGCCGAGCGGGACCAGTGGCGCGAGAGCAACGTGCGCGCGCGGAACGTCTTCGCCGTGGCCGACGGCGACGAGTGGGTGGACAAGGCGTACACGGGCACCTTCGACTCCACCCTGGTCAGCCCGGCCTGGCCGGTCACGGGAGGCCGTACGGCGACCCTCACGTACACCACGCACTACCGTCACGAGTCGCCGCAGAAGGGCGAGGTGCTCGTGTCGTACGACGGCGGCGCGCCGGTCGCGGTGAAGACGTACACCGCCGACGCCGTGTCGCGGGTCGAGTCGATCCCGCTCCAGGTCCCGTCGGGCGCGCGGACGGTGCGGGTCCGTTTCCGCTACACGGCGGGCAACAACTGGTACTGGACCGTCGACCAGGTGGGTGTCAGCGGGAGTTGAGCCGTCGGCGGATTGACGGATTGGTGCCGGGGCTCGTTGGGCAGTGAGCAGGGGAACTTCATGTCATGTCCACGACTCTCTCCCCCCAAGGAGGTCGACCATGCACATCCGACAGGTGACCGGCGGACTCGTTGCCGCCCTGGCCGTCACGTTCTCCCTGATGAGCGGTCAGGCCACGGCCGCTCCGGCACCCGCCCAGGACACCGCCGTCGCCGCGCGCGTCGTCACCTACGACGCCAGCGGCTCGGCGGAGTTCAGGTCGGCGGTCGACCGGGGCGCGGCGATCTGGAACGAGAGCGTGAACGCCGTCGAACTCGTCCCGTCCGCGGCCGGCCAGCGCGCCAACATCCGCGTCCTGGCGGACAACGGCTGGCCCCGCGCCCAGACCACCTCACTGGGCAACGGCACCGTCTGGATAGGCCGCCAGGCCGTGATCGAGGGCCACAACACGATCCGCATCTCGTCCCACGAACTGGGCCACATCCTGGGCCTGCCCGACATCAAGCCGGGCCCCTGCACCAGCCTGATGTCCGGCTCCACGGCGGGCACCTCGTGCACGAACGCCTACCCGAACGCGGCCGAGAAGTCCGCGGTCGAGGGCTACTTCGGCGGCGCGCTCACCCGCAAGTCGGGAGACGCACCGCTCAACACGCTGATCGTGGACTGACCCGCACCACGTAGTCCGAGCCGGCCACATCCGTACGCCCCGGAGCGCACACCATGCTCCGGGGCGTACGGATGTG
>NZ_MDCR01000105.1 GCF_001723055.1 Streptomyces niveus | reverse complement strand
CGGCGCGGGGTGCGCGCCGTCGACCACATGCAGGATCAGGTCGGAGTCCCCGACCTCCTCCATGGTCGAGCGGAACGCCTCCACGAGGTGGTGCGGCAGATGCCGGACGAAGCCGACGGTGTCGGCCAGCGTGTAGATCCTGCCGCTCGGTGTCTCGGCCCGGCGCACGGTCGGGTCCAGGGTGGCGAACAGCGAGTTCTCCACCAGGACGCCCGCGCCGGTGAGGCGGTTGAGCAGCGAGGACTTCCCCGCGTTCGTGTACCCGGCGATCGCCACCGAAGGCACCCGGTGACGCCTGCGCTCCTGCCGCTTGATCTCGCGGCCGGTCTTCATCTCCGCGATCTCCCGGCGCATCTTCGCCATCTTCTCGCGGATCCGGCGCCGGTCCGTCTCGATCTTGGTCTCACCGGGACCACGCGTGGCCATACCGCCACCGCCGCCGCCACCCATCTGCCGGGACAGCGACTGGCCCCAGCCGCGCAGCCTCGGCAGCATGTACTGCATCTGGGCCAGCGCGACCTGCGCCTTGCCCTCCCGGGACTTGGCGTGCTGGGCGAAGATGTCGAGGATCAGGGCCGTACGGTCCACGACCTTGACCTTGACGACGTCCTCGAGGTGGATGAGCTGGCCGGGGCTGAGCTCACCGTCGCAGACGACCGTGTCCGCTCCGGTCTCCAGCACCAGGTCGTACAGCTCGCGTGCCTTGCCCGAGCCGATGTAGGTGGCCGGGTCGGGCTTGTCACGGCGCTGGATCACACCGTCCAGCACCAGCGCCCCGGCCGTCTCGGCCAGCGCCGCCAGCTCGGCGAGCGAGTTCTCGGCTTCCTGCACGGTCCCCGTGACCCAGACGCCGACGAGCACCACGCGCTCCAGGCGCAGCTGCCGGTACTCGACCTCGGTGACGTCTTCGAGTTCGGTGGAGAGGCCCACCACGCGCCGTAGCGCCGCGCGGTCGGAACGCTCGAACTGGTCGCCGTCCCGCTGTCCGTCGATCTCTTGGCTCCAGGCGACGTCCTCTTCCATCAGGGCATCGGCCCGAAGGCTGTCCGTGCGGGGGTCCGCGGCGATCTGCTCGTCCTGGGAAGGGGAAGAAGAGGAGGTCATTGGATCCTTACGTCGTAGAGAATGTTCGGGTGGTGGACAGAGACTGCCCACCCACATCGGTCACAACGCGTAACGATCCGGATTGATTCCCGGCGTCACGGGCCCGGCGCTCCCGGCCCGGAGTCCCGGTCCCGGCGGCGCCGCCGACCCCTTGATGGTGGCACGTCACCGCCGGGACCGTCATTCGGGTTTCCCGCCCTGCTTCATCGCCGCGCTCTTCCAGTCCGGGTGCCCCGGCATCGGCGGTGTCGTCGTCCCGTACAGCCACGCCTTGAAGAAGCCCGACAGGTCACGCCCCGCGATGTCCGACGCCAGCCGGGTGAAGTCCGCCGTGCTCGCCGTCCCGTCCCGGTGGTCGCGCACCCAGTCCCGCTCCAGCCGCCGGAACTCCCCCGCGCCGATCTCCTGCCGCAGCGCGTACAGCACCAGCGCGCTCCCGTCGTACACCACCGGCCTGAAGAGGCTGAGCTGCTCGCCCGCCGTGGGCTTCTTCGGCGCCGCCGGCGGGCCGCCCGCCGCGCGCCAGCCGTCGGACAGCCGGTACGCCTCGCGCATGCGCGTGTCCAGCGGCTTGTCGGCGTGCTCCTGGGCGTACAGGGCCTCGTACCAGCTCGCGTGCCCCTCGTTGAGCCACAGGTCCGACCAGGTGCGCGGCGAGACGCTGTCGCCGAACCACTGGTGCGCCAGCTCATGGACCATGAGCGAGTCGACGTACCACTCGGGGTACTCGGGGCGGGTGAACAACGAACGCTCGAAGAGCGAGAGCGTCTGTGTCTCCAGCTCGAAACCGGTCTGGGCACCGGCGATCAGCAGGCCGTACGTCTCGAACGGATACCGCCCGACCTGCCGCTCCAGCCACTCCAACTGCCCCGGCGTCTTCGCCAGCCACGGCTCCAGCTTCGCGCGGTCGGCCACCGGGACCACGTCGCGTACGGGCAGCCCGCGCGGGCCCTCCCGGTGCACCACGGCCGAGTCGCCGATCGACACCTGCGCCAGCTCGGTGGCCATCGGGTGACGGGTGCGGTACGTCCAGGTGGTGGTGGCGCCACGGCGGGTCTTCGCCACCGGCAGCCCGTTGGCGACGGCGGTCAGCTTGCTGGGGACGGTGACGCGGAAGGTGAACACGGCCTTGTCGGCGGGGTGGTCGTTGCCGGGGAAGACGCGGTGCGCGGCGTTCGCCTGGTTGGCCATCACGAGACCGTCCGTGGTCGGCACCCAGCCGCCCTTGCCGCCCCTCGGGTCGCTGGTGTGGGTGACGGTGACGCGTAGGGGGGAGCCCGCCTCGACCGCCTTGCGCGGCGTGACCACGAGGTCTTCTCCGGCCGTCACGTAGTCGGCGCGCGCGCCGTCGACCTCCACGGAGCGGACCGCGCTGTGCGTGAAGTCGAGATTGATCCGGTCCAGACGCCGGGTCGCGCGGGCGTCGATCTTGGTGACCGCGTCCAGCGGCTTGGTGTTGTCGCCGCGGTAGGTGAAGGCGATGTCGTAGGACAGGACGTCGTAGCCGGGGTTGCCCAGGTGCGGGAAGAGCGGATCGCCGATACCGAGGGGGCCCGGGGCGGCGGCGGGGAGTGTCGCCGCGACGAGGGTGGCCGAGGCGGTGGCCAGCAGGGCGGCGCGCAGCCGGCGGGAGGTGAGCAGCATGAACCACCGCTACCAGCGCGCGGCCTGTGTATGAGGGCGACGCGCTTCACCCCCACCCGAAAGAGGCGGGCGGGACGGAGGCACGGGGCGGCGTTCGACGCGTCCTTGTAAAGAGGCCGGACGGTGCGGTCAGGTGGCCGGCTCGTGCTGCGCGCGTCGTACGTCGAAGACACCCGGCACGTCCCGCATCGCGCGCATCAGACCGGCCAGCCCCGCCGCGTCGGGCAGCTGAAGCGTGTACGTGTGCCGCACCCGCTGCTCGCTCGGCGGCTCCACGTTGGCCGACACGATCGCCGCGCCCGCCGTGGCGATGGCCTCTGTCAGGTCGGCGAGCAGCCGTGGCCGGCCGAAGGACTCCGCGTACAGGGTGACCCGGCACTCCGCCTCGTCGCCCCAGCTCACCGCGACCGGCGAGCGGCCGAGCGCGGCCATCCGGCCCACCGCGGAACACTCCGCGCGGTGCACCGTGACGGCGCCGCCGCGCACCAGGAACCCGGTGACGTCGTCGGGCGGCACGGGCGTGCAGCAGCCGGCGAGCCGTACGGTCGCGTCCTCGGGCACGTCCACGACAACGTTGGCCACACCGCGCCGTCCCGCCGTGACGGCGCCCGGCGCGCGGGGCTCGGACTCGGGCACCTTCAGGCTCTCGGGGTTCGCGGCGAGCCAGCCCGCGATAGCGATCCGCGCGGCGGGCGTACGGGCGTGGTCCAGCCACTCCGGAGAGGGCCCCGGACCGCCCGAGTCGCCCGGCGCCTGAACGGGGCCTTGAGCGAGCAGCAGTTGTACGGTGTCGCCGTCCGCCAGGACCGTACTCAGCGTCGCCAGACGGCCGTTGACGCGCGCTCCGATGCATCCGTGGGCGCCGTCGCCGTACTGCGCGTACGCGGCGTCCACACACGTCGCTCCGGCGGGCAGCCCCAACATGCCGCCGTCGGCGGGGAAGACGCTGATCTCGCGGTCCTGGGCGAGGTCGGCGCGCAGCGTCGTCCAGAACGTGTCCGGGTCGGTGGCGGACTCCTGCCACGCCAGGAGGCGGGACAGCCAGCCGGGCCTGGTCGGGTCGGCGCGCTCGCCGTCGGCCGGCTCGGCGCCGTCCACGGGCGTGTACGGGTTTCCCAGCGCGACCACACCCGCCTCGGCGACCCTGTGCATCTGGTGCGTACGGATGAGGACTTCGACGACCGCCCCGTCGAGACCGGCGACGGCCGTGTGCAGCGACTGGTACAGGTTGTACTTGGGGGCGGCGATGAAGTCCTTGAACTCGGAGATCACCGGTGTGAAGCAGGTGTGCAACTCCCCCAGCACGGCGTAGCAGTCGGCGTCCTCGCCGACCAGGACGAGCAGCCTGCCGAAGTCCGTGCCGCGCATCTCACCGCGTTTCAGGCGGGCACGGTGCACGGAGACGAAGTGCCGCGGCCTGATGACGACTTCGGCGCTGATGTCGGCCTCGCGGAGCGTCCGCCGTACGTCCTCGGCGATCGTGTCCAGGCTCGGCCCCGTGGTGGCCCGGTCGGCGATGACGGCGCGGGTGCGCTCGTACTCCTCCGGCTGGAGGATCGCGAAGACCAGGTCCTCCAGCTCGGTCTTGAGCGCCTGCACGCCGAGCCGTTCGGCGAGCGGGATGAGGACGTCGTGGGTGACCTTGGCGATACGGGCCTGCTTCTCCGGCCGCATCACACCGAGGGTGCGCATGTTGTGCAGCCGGTCGGCGAGTTTGATCGACATCACGCGGACGTCGTTTCCGGTGGCGACCAGCATCTTGCGGAAGGTCTCGGGCTCGGCGGCGGCGCCGTAGTCCACCTTCTCCAGCTTCGTCACACCGTCGACCAGGTAGCAGACCTCGTCGCCGAACTCCGCGCGCACCTGATCGAGCGTCACATCCGTGTCCTCGACGGTGTCGTGGAGGAGCGAGGCCGTCAACGTCGTGGTCTCGGCGCCGAGTTCGGCGAGGATCAGGGTGACGGCGAGCGGATGCGTGATGTACGGCTCACCGCTCTTGCGGAACTGGCCGCGGTGCGACATCTCCGCCAGTACGTAAGCCTTGCCCAGCACCAGCAGGTCGGCGTCGGGGTGGTGGGCGCGGTGCGCGTCGGCGACGTGGCCGATCGCGTCCGGCAGCCGGTCCCTGGACGCGGGCCCCAGCAGCGCGGCCCTGCCGAGTCGGCGGAGGTCGATACTGGTACGGCCGCGCCTGCGGCTCCGGGCACCAGGGCTGGTCGCCTCTGCGCTCATGGGGCACCTCCGGCAGCGTCGACCGGCGGTGGGAGGGACAGGAGCGCCCGCCCGGCCGGTGCTTGATGCTACCGACCCCACCACGTGCCTCGGTCCACCTCTCCCCCAGCGTGAAACGGATCACCCATTCGAGGGAACCTGTGGGCGGATTCGGAGGAGTTCAGAGCGTGTCGAGCCGCCGCGCCCACTCCGCGTCGAGCACTCCCTCGGCGACGATGACGGCCGGGCCGGTCATCTCGATCTCGCCGTCGGGACGTTCGGTGATGACGAGCCGTCCGCCGGGCACGTCCACGGTGTACGTGACGGGCTCGCCGGTCACGGCGGGGTCGAGGCCGTCCCTGCGCGCCGCGGCGACGGCGACGGCGCACGCGCCCGTACCGCAGGACCGTGTCTCGCCCGAGCCGCGTTCATGGACGCGCATGGCGACGTGGCGCGGGCCGCGGTCGACGACGAACTCGACGTTCACACCGTCCGGATAGACCGAGGCGGGGCTGACGGGCGGCGCGGTGAACAGATTGCCCGCGTGGGCGAGATCGTCCACGAAGGCGACGGCGTGCGGGTTGCCCATGTTGACGTTGCGGGCGGGCCAACCGCGGTCCCCCACAGCGACGGTGACGTCGTCTTCGGTAAGGAGGGCGCGTCCCATGTGGGCGGTGATCGCTCCCGAACCGGTCTCATCGCCGCCGGTCCCGGCGTCCTTGGCGATGTGCACCTTCTTCACGCCGCCTCGGGTGGCGACGGCGAGGTCACCCGCCTGGACGAGACCGGCCCGCCGCAGATACCGCGCGAAGACCCGCACCCCGTTGCCGCACATCTCGGCGACGGATCCGTCGCTGTTGCGGTAGTCCATGAACCACTCGGCCCGGTCGGCCATGGACCGCGCCTCGGGGTGCGCGGCGGACCGTACGACACGCAGCAGCCCGTCGCCACCCATACCGGCCCGGCGGTCGCAGAGCTCTGCGACGGCGGAGGCGGACAGGGCGAGGGCGTTGTCCGGGTCGGGGATGATCACGAAGTCGTTCTCGGTCCCGTGGCCCTTGAGGAAGGGGATCGGTGACGGCTGCGCGGAGGGGCGGTAGGTGCTCACGCGTCAATCGTACGAGGTGGGACCGACAGCGCGAACCCGCGAGAGCGGGGCCGTGCGCCCGAAAGGCGTGCCGCCGCTCAGCGCAGGCGCGCGACCCGCCAGACGGCGAGAGCGACGAGCGCGGCGCCCCCGGCCACGTACAGCGCGAGCACCCGCCAGTCCGGGCGCTCGCCGGACCCGCGGGCCGGCAGACCGGGCCAGGCGTGCCCGACGCGGCGGGCGGCCATCATGCCCCAGCCCGCGGCGCAGCAGCTGATCAGCAGGCCGAGCATGGCGACGACGGCGCCGCCGTCGCCCGTCCCGAAGGCGAGGGGGAAGGCGAACATCAGTGAGCCGATGGCGGCGAGCATCACGATGGGTGCGAGCTGCCAGATCCGCAGGCGTCGCTGCGGGCGCAGTTCGACCTCGACCTCGGGCGTCACCGCGTCTTCGTCGGGTCCGTCAGGACTCAGCCGTGGTGCTTCGTCCGGTGGATCCTGCGTCCCCTGATCTGTGTTGCGAGGGCCGGCCTCCATCGCCACGCGCCCTCCCAACTCGGACTCCACTGGTCGATCGATGCTCGATGATGGCACGGCCCCGGGCACCGGATTGACGGCCTGAGCGTCCCGATGCCATCACGTGATCAGGCTGTGACCGCTCGTTCGACCAACGTCAGCGCGAGGTGCGGGAGTTCCTCCCGGTCGGCGGCGGCGCCGCTCAGCCAGTGCACGCGCGGGTCGCGGCGGAACCACGAGTCCTGGCGGCGCGCGAAGCGCTTCGTGGCGCGTACGGTCTCGGCGCGCGCCTGGTCCTCGGTGCAGTCGCCCGCGAGGGCGGAGAGCACCTGCTGGTAGCCGAGCGCGCGCGAGGCCGTACGCCCCTCGCGCAGGCCGCGCGCCTCCAACTCGCGCACCTCGTCCACGAGGCCAGCCTCCCACATACGGTCCACGCGCAGCGCGATCCGCGCGTCGAGTTCGGGGCGTTCGACGTCGACGCCGATCTGCACGGTCTCGTACACCGCGTCATGACCCGGCAGGTTGGCGGTGAACGGCTTGCCGGTGATCTCGAACACCTCCAGGGCCCGCACGATGCGGCGGCCGTTGCTCGGGAGGATCGCGCGGCCCGCCGGCGGATCGGCGGCGGCCAGCCGGGCGTGCAGGGCCCCGGATCCGCGCAGCTTGAGTTCCTCCTCAAGGCGGGCGCGCACCTCGGGGTCGGTGCCGGGGAAGTCGAGGGCGTCGATGGCGCCCCGTACGTAGAGCCCGGAGCCGCCGACGAGGACGGGCGTACGGCCTTCGGCGAGGAGCCGGTCGATCTCGATCCTGGCCAGCCGCTGGTACTCGGCGACGTTGGCCGCCTCGGTGACGTCCCAGATGTCGAGGAGGTGGTGCGGGACGCCGCGACGCTCCTCGGTCGTCAGCTTGGCGGTTCCGATGTCCATCCCTCGGTAGAGCTGCATGGAGTCGGCGTTGACGACCTCACCGTCGAGTTGCCGGGCGAGATGGACGCCCAGGTCGGACTTGCCGGCCGCGGTGGGGCCGACGACGGCGATGACCCGGGGTGCTGGCGCTGCGCTTCTCACCGCCCCAGTCTCGCAAACCCGGTGACCGGTTCCCGAACGAGTTACGTGACGGCCGCCTGTCCGGGGTCGTTGGCCGTTGCGAGATTCCGGCTGCCGGTTCTCGGGCCGGTGCCACGGGGCGGCGCAACGGGACGCTCCGGGCGACGCGGATTTTCGCCCGCACGAGTAGCATATGGAGCAGATATGGGTGTTTTTGAACGACTTCGTCGGAAGTCCAGGCGGACGGCCGGGGAGGCGCGATCGACCTCTTCGGCGGCCGATGCCCCCGCGGACGGCGGCCCACGGGCGGCGGAGGCCGTGTCGAGGGTCGATACCGGCACCGATACGGTTGCGGGCGGAGACCACGCCACCGACGGTGGTACGGAGGCCTCGGAGAGCGTCGACATCCCGAGGCAGCAGACCGTCGACGAGGCGGCCGACAACGAAGCCGGCGAAGGCGCCCGCAAATAAAACGGCACAGAGCCGACAGCCCCACCCGGGGCTTCGAGGGAAGGCGACCCATGAGCTTCCTTGACTCACTGAAGGCAAAACTGTCCCCGGCCAAGGACAAAGTCTCCGACCTCGCGCAGCAGCACGGGGGAAAGATCGGGGAGGGCCTGGACAAGGCCGCGAAGACGGTCGACCAGAAGACCAAGGGCAAGTACAGCGACAAGATCGAGTCCGGGACCGGCAAGGCCAAGGACGCGCTGGAACGGATGTCCCACAAGGACGGCGACACCGGCACCCCGCCTTCCTCACCTCCGCCGCCCCCGGCCTCCTGAGGCCCGGCTGAGCCCCGGCTGCCGCCCGAGGGCGACGGCCGGGTGAGGGACGAGGTCCCACAGACGACGGTGACGGCCGCGAAGCGCCCTTCAGGTGCTTCGCGGCCGTCACCGTCG
>NZ_MDCR01000104.1 GCF_001723055.1 Streptomyces niveus | reverse complement strand
GGAGGGTGTGATCAGCCCTTGGAGGCGCCGGAGGTCAGCCCGGCCACCAGGTACTTCTGTCCGACGACGGCGGCCAGTACGACCGGCACGGTGATGAGCGTCGCGGCGGCCATCAGCCCGCCCCAGTCGGTGCTCGCGTACGAGATGAAGTTGAACAGGGCCACCGGCACCGTCTGCGTACTGTCGTCGGCGAAGACCAGCGCGAACATGAAGTTGTTCCAGCTGAAGACGAACGCCAGCAGCGAGGCGGTCGCGGTGCCCGGCGCGGCCAGGGGCAGCGAGATGCGCCAGAAGGCGCCGAACGCGCTCAGTCCGTCGGTGCGGGCGGCCTCCTCCAGCTCGACCGGCAGCCCCGCGAAGAAACTGATCATGATCCACATGATCAGCGGGACGGAGACGAACATATGGCTGAGGATCAGCACGGTGTAGGAGCCGACGAGCCCCATCTGCGCGAACAGGTAGTACCAGGGGACGAGCAGCGAGATCGCCGGGACGATGCGCGCGACGAGGATCAGGGAGCCCGTGCGGTGCATCTGGAACCGGCCCACCGCCCAGGCGGCGGGTACGGCGATGACGGCGGACAGCACCGTCGACACCAGCCCGATCAGCAGTGAGTTGCCCATCGAGCGCAGGATCTGCCCGTCCTCGACGATGCCGCGGAAGTTCTCCAGGGTGGGGCTGAACCACAGGCCCACGGACGGGTCGGTGACCTGCACGTTGGTCTTGAAGGCCGCGGCGAACATCCACACGATCGGCAGCGCGAAGACGAGCGTCACGAGCGCGATGGCGGTGCCGCGCAGCCACGACCAGTTCCGGCGCCGGCGCGACCCGGGGGAGACGGTGGCACTCATGCGTTCTTCCTTCCGCCACGGCGGCGCAGCAGCACCACGACACCGATGATGAAGAGCGTGAACAGGACCAGGACGGCGGCGGCCAGTCCGTACTCCTGGTAGTCGAAGGTGAGCCCGTAGGCGTACACGTTGAGGGTTTCCACCTCGAAGTCCGAACCGCCGCCGGGGCCCTTGGTGGCGTAGAGGATGTCGAAGGTCTTCAGCGCGTCGACGGCACGCAGCACCAGCGCGGCGGCCAGCGTCGGGCCGAGCATCGGCAGGATGATGTGGCGGAACCGCTGCCAGCTGTTCGCCCCGTCGACCAGGGCGGCCTCCTCGGGCTCCTCGGGCAGCGTGGTGAGCCCGGCGAGCAGCAGCAGTGTCATCATCGGCGTCCACTGCCACACGTCGATGAGCATCAGGGTCGGCAGCGACTGGCTGACCGAGCCGAGGAACTCCTGCCGGGGCAGGCCGACGGCGGCGAGCAGATGGTTGGCGATGCCGTTGGTGGGGTCGAGGATCAGCAGCCACAGGATGCCGATCGCGACCGGCGTGGTGAGCAGCGGAATGATCAGGACGGTACGCACCCAGCGCATGCCCCGGAACGACTTGCGCATCAGCATCGCCAGGGCGAGCCCGAGCACCGTCTCCAGCAGCACCGCGCCGACGGTGAAGATCAGGGTGCGGCGGGCGGCCGGCCAGAACCTGCGGGTGTCGCCCAGCGCCTCGGTGAAGTTGCGCAGACCGATATGGGCCTTGTCGGCGTTCACCGCGCCGAAGGCGTCGGTCAGGCTGAGGTCGAGCGTGAAGGCCAGCGGGAAGACGATCATCAGGCCCACGAAGAGCAGCGCCGGAGTGAGCATCGCCCACTTCAGCCGCCGGTTGGCCTGCTCGAAGGTGCGCGGCCGGCGCTCGCGGGGCGCCTTCGGGTCCGACGGGCGGGTGCCGGTGGGAGCCGTGGAGACCTCGGTGGTGGACATCAGGACTCCTTGTGGCGGTTGTCGCGTACGAGGAACTCGGCGAACTCCGCGTCGGCGTCACGCGCCACCGGCGGTACGGACTGGCCGAGGATGCCCGCGACCAGCGGCCTGCCGACGATGTCCCGGGCCCGGCCGACCTGGAGGACCCGCGGCCGGTCGTAACCGAGGCCGCGCTCCGCGTTGAGCCGCATGGCCTCGGCGAGGTCCGGCGGGAAGGAGGCCAGGGTCTTCGGGTCGGACCACACCGAGGACCGGGCGCCGGGTATGCCGTCCGACTGGAGGGCGGCCGACATCTCGGGACCGGCGGCCCACCGGATGAACTCCCAGGCGTCGTCGCGCAGCAGGGAGAACTCGTTGATGCCCAGGCTCCACGAGGGGATGTTGTGCGGCCTGGCACCCGCGGGGCCGGCGGGGAAGGGAGCGAAGCCGATGCTCTCGCGCACCCGGGACACCTTCGGGTCCAGGAAGCTGCTGTAGATCGCGTCCGCGTCGATGTAGAACGCCGCCTTGCCCTGCGCGAAGATCGGCATCGCCTGCTCCAGGCTCATGTTGGTCGCCCCCGGCGGGCCGGCCTTGGCCAGCAGGGCGCCGTAGTACTCGTACGCCGCGAGCGCCTCCGGGCTGCCGATGCCGGACTTTCCGTCGACGACGAAGTCACCGCCGTGCGAGTACAGGAAGCTCGACCACTGCGACACGGCGCCGCTGCGCTGGCCCCGGCCGACATAGCCGTAGAAGCCCTTCTTCTTCTGGGTGAGTTCCCGGGCGGCGTCCATCAGCGCGTCCAGGGTGCGCGGCGGCCCGCCGAGGTCCTCGACCAGGTCCTTGCGGTAGTAGAGCGCGGGGCGCTCGGTCACCACCGGGACGCTCAGCACCTTCCCCGCCGTGAGGGACGCCTCGCGCGGGGCCTTCTGGAAGTCGGGCCAGTCGAACTCCGAGTCCGCCACCCGGTCGCTGAGGTCCGCGAGCCAGCCGTTGTGTCCGAAGAGCAACTGCTCCTGGAGTGCGCGGACCATCATCACGTCCACGTCGGTCCCGGACGCGTTCAGCTTGACGTTGTAGCTGCTGGCGAGCTGGTCGGCGGTGAGCAGGGTCATCGAGACCCGCCGCCCGATCCGCTCCTCGAATTCCTTGGTACGGCGCTGGATCGCCTGGGACCACACATGGTTGATCGCCATGATCCGCAGCGGGGTGCCGGCCGAGGGCTTGCCGCCCCCGGTCGAACAGGCGCTCAGCGCCCCCAGCCCGGCGGCCCCCACGACGCCCGCGGCAAGTCTGCCGAAGGCGCGCCGGCTCAGTGGCTGGCTGCTCGTGGACATCCTCGTCCTCGTCTCTCCACGGTGTCGCGCGTGGTGCGTGTGCATGCTGCGTGTACGTGGTGCGTCTGCTTGGTGCGTCTACGCGGTGCGTGGTGTCCGCGCGTGGTGCGAACGCGTGACGCGTGCCGGTCCCGACCGGCCTGGTCCAACTGGTAGGACCAGTTGGTTCAGACGGGACCGTAACAGCAGAAGAGCCACCCCGACCAGCCCTGAAGAGAAGAATTCCGGACCCATGCCCGGCCTATTCGCCGGTTCGGCCGCCGCCCTGGCGCCCTTCGGACTGGCCCAGCAGCGTCTCGATGTGGTTGCGCGCCATGGTGTCGACCTGAACGTCGAGATCCGGCCCGTACGTACGCAGCCCCAGCAGCAGATGCTCCCGCATCCGCTCACAGGCGAGGTCCACGTCCCGCGCCTCGACCGCCTCGAAGATCTCCGGGTGGTGCGGCACGCCGGGCTCACCGATCGACGGATCGGAGTTCGAGCGGAGCATCATCTCGAACATCATCCCGCTGATCGAGGACAGCATGATCCGCAGCACCGGGTTCTTGCTCGCCACCGCGACGGCGTCGTGGAAGTCCATGTCGGCCTGCGCCTTGACGACGACGTCCGTCGCCGACTCCAGGGCGTCCCGCGCGCTCCGCATCGCCGCGATGTCCTCGTCCGTGGCCCGCTCGGTCGCCAGCCGGACCATCTCGACCTCCAGCGGGATCCGCGCCTCGATGAGCTGCCGGACGGTGGGCCGTCCCGCCCGGTACAGCGCGTCGTACCCCCTGGCCTGCCCCGAGGACTGCTCGCGGACGAAGGAGCCGCGCCCCGGAGCGACTTCGATCAGATGCTGGGCCTCCAGCCGCCGCAGCACCTCACGTACGACATTCCTGCTGGAACCGAACTGTGCGGCCAGCTCGCGCTCCGAGGGGAGCTTCGTCCCGACGGCGATCTCCCCGGACCGGATGTCGTGCTCCAGCTGACGGGCGATGCGCTCCGTCAGGAGCCCGCGCTGGGCAGGGGCAGCCACCGGGCGGCCCGAGCGCGCGGAACCAGCCGGGGATGAGGACACGGACGGCTGCATAGTCGCAGCGTACAGGCCGCTCACACCCCGTACGCGCCCCCGGCCCGGCCACCGGGAAGGGCGTGCGCCGGGCCGGGGGTCACCTCCAGAGCAGCCGGTTGCCCGTCGAGTTCCGGGCCAGGAACAGCGTCAGATACATCTGTCCCGCCATGGCGCCGATACGGTGCTCCCGCCCGTAGTACGTGTTCTCCCCGTTGGGGCCGTAGGTCCGGCCGTCGGTGAACCGGGACATGAGGGAGAGCTGGTCGGTGTTGTGCAGGCGCTCCCACTCGGCGGCGCGCGGGGTGATGCCCCGGTCCTGACCGGTGAGGGACACCAGGAGGTCGAAGTTGCCGAAGTAGAACGGGAAGTGCGTCCCCCAGTCGTTGCCCTCGGGGTAGTGGATCTCCGCCGAGCCCGGCCGGTAGATGGGACTGGTGCCGCCGCCCGGCAGCGGGAACTCCTTGTCGACCAGGGCGGCGTACGTCTGCTTGATGTTGTGCAGCGCGGCCCTCGGCGCCGCCCGGTTCGCCAGGCCGAAGACGAAGCCCTGGTAGAGGCTCTGGTCGAAGGCCACCATGTACAGCGGGTGCAGCCGCGCGTGGTTCTCCAGTGTTCCGTCGTCGGCGATGTTCGTCCCCCGCAGCCACGTGGACAGCCGCACACCGTTGATGATCTCGCTGCCGGTGAGGTCCGCCGGCCTGGCCGCCGCCGCAAGCAGGAGTTCGACGTTGCGACGCGTCCAGCGGGCGGCGCCCGGGTGGCCCGGCATCATCGTGGCCGCCAGGGAGAGCGCGGCGGCGCTCCAGTTGTCCTCCTCCGCCTTGCTGTCCCCGGGGGTGACGACGGTGCCGTCGCGCCGGGTCATGTACAGCTGGTCGCCGCTGGTGCCGATGAGGTGGACGTCGTTGCCGGTGGTGAGCCGGTCCGCCTCCCACACGAGCATCGCCACGACGTGATCGCGCTCGGTGGCGTCCAGCCGGTCCCAGAAGAGCCAGCCCGCCAGCGCCGTGTAGTACGCCCACAGGGCGGTCTGCCAGCCGCCGCCCCAACGGGTCGCGGTGTTCGGGTTGTTGGCCCGGTGTCTGGCGGCGAGGGTGCGGATGAGATTGCGGGTGCGGATGGTGGCGTTCGCGGCCGAGAGCGTCCGGGGGTCGTACGTCCCGGTCACCAGGGCCGTGGTGGCGGCGACCGCGGCCATGGCGGGCAGCCGGACGGCGCGCTCGTCGGTTCCTCTGAGGTCGATGTAGCCGTCGGGCAGGTAGTGGGTGTAGGTGGCGGCGTACCAGGTGCCGATCAGATAGCGGGAACTGCCGGCGAGGATGGCCGTCACGCGCGTTCCGGCGTCGTCCGCCCCCGAATAGGAGCCCAGGTTCCGCCAGTTGACCGGTACGACGCTGTTGCCGTCCGCCGCCGAGGCGGTGCCCGTCGACACGGCCCCGAGCGTGCCGGCGAGTCCGATCGCACTCGTCGCGCCGAGGAAGCGGCGTCGGGAAGGCGGAGGCAGCTCGGACATGGGTGGACTCCTACTCGCGAGGGGCGTCGGACGGCGGAGCGGCGGGGCCGGAGCGGGGAACGGGCGTCATTCGAAGAACTTGAGGCTGTACCCCACGTTCGTGGTCTCGCCGGGGACGTTGGCCCTGCGATACGTGGTGCTGCCCCACCAGACGGCCGTTCCGCTGTACCAGTAGCGGTTGGCCCACGAGTACGGCGTGCCCTTCGCGACCGCGTGGAACATGGTCGGGAAGCGGTTGCCGGACGGCGGCCCCGCGGCGGCGTCGCCGCGCGGCAGGACGAACGTGTGGTGGCCGGGCCCGTCGACGTTCAGCGTGGGGTCCCAGCCCGGCATCATGGTCGCGGCGTGCGAGCCGAACAGACACCCGTTGCTCTTGTACCAGTCCCACACGTACGTCGGATCGCCACCGGCCCGCAGCCGCAGGTCGGCGATGCAGTAGTTGTCGCTCCAGCTCCCGTTCGCCGAATACACGATGTGCAACCGCCCGTCGGGGTCGACGACGGGCTGCGGAGCCTCGTTGATGTACGGGTTGCCGACGACCCGTTCCCACGGCTCGCGCGGCTGCGAGATGACGTACCGTCCGCCGGTGGTCGTGGTGGGACCGCTCATCCGGGCGATGTAGAGGTTCTGCTCGACATTGGTGTCGCCCGCCCAGCCGGACCAGACGAACCAGCGCTGGCCGCCGAAAGTGAAAGGCGCCCCGTCGATGGCCCACTTGTCGTCGGGCAGCGCGACCTTGGTGGCGGGGGAGTAGCCGGAGTCCGGGGTGGGCGAACTGATGTGGTACGTCCGGTGGGCGGCGCCGCGTCCGGCGGCGAAGTAGATGCGGTACTGCCCGTCGTGGTGCACGATCTCCGGGGCCCAGACCTCGCCGAGGTTGCCCGAGTCCTGCCACACCTGGTGCTTGGGCGCGGTGGCGACGCCCTCCGGCGTGGACGCCGTCCGCACCGCGATGCCGCCGTCCACCGACTTGGCGGAGACATAGAGGTCGCCGACCTTGATGACGCTCGGGTCGGCTCCGCCGACCAGTGGGCGGCCGAGCGTGGACGGCTGACCGTCCGTCACCCGGGTTGCCGCTTCGGTGGGTTCGGCGGTGGTCACCACCTGTCCGAGGGAAAGTGCGCCGACGAGTGCGAGCGGAACGATGCCGATGAGCCATCGGGTGGGGGACATCAGGTTCCTCCTGATCATGTCCACGATAGAAAGCGCTCTCAGATCAGCTCTCAGATCATCCCCACGCGGTGAATGGCCGTCAATATGGCGAGCAAGGCGGATGTGTACGGTCTCGTGATCGTCGCGGCCTTGGAGATGCGGTTCGGCGCCTCGGTCATGGGCGCCGACGAGGTCCGGAATTTGAAAGGATAATCGGCAAAGCGGTCCCATTTCTTGGAATGGAAACACCTGGCTATCATCGGGCACCTCAATTCCGTGAAGGGCCGAAAGGTGTGCGTGCCCGGTGCCTGACCGATGGATCACATCGACGCTCCAGACGTACGAGGGGGACCCGCGCCCCGCTCATACCTACGTCGGCGCGGACGGGGAGACGCTCACGCTGTCCCGAGCCCAACTGCTAGCCGCCGTAAGAGACTCGGCCGGCCGACTGGTCGCCACGGGGCTGCGTCCCGGGGACCGGGTCGCACTGGTCGCCGACGATCCCGGGCCCTTCGTGCGCGCCTTCCTCGGAGCCGTATGGGCCGGTCTGGTGCCCGTACCCCTCCCGCCGCCGCCTCCGCTCGGGCGCCGGGACGCCTGGGGTGAGGCGCTCGCCGAAGCCCTGGAGGCCGCCGATCCGAGGGCCCTCGTCGCACCCGGAGCGAGCCTGCCGCTGCTGTCCGGCATGCGTACCGGCCCGCTTTCGCCCGCCGCTAGGAATTCGCCCGCGAGTTCGTATCCCCGGCCGAATCCCGATCCTTGTCCAGATGCCTGTTCCGGTCGTTCTCCCGCCGCGTTTCCAAATGCGTATTCGTACGAATTCCTGGAGGCCGCCGGCGCGGTCGAGCCACAGGATCCTGCCCCTTTTCGCAGCGACCGGACCGTGTACCTCCAGTTCAGCAGCGGCAGTACGGGCCGGCCTCGCGCGGTGGCCGCGACCGCCGGAGCCGTGACCGCCAACGCGCACGCCATCATGCGGCACGGCCTGGCCGTCGACCCCGACCGCGATCACGCGGTGAGCTGGCTGCCGCTCCACCACGACATGGGCCTGGTCGGATTCGTACTGGCCCCGCTGGTGGCGGGACTGCCCGTGACCCTGCTGCCCGCGCGGACGTTCGTCCGTGAGCCCGGGGTGTGGATGCGCACGATGTCCGAGGTCCGGGGCACCATCACCTTCGCCCCGAACTTCGCCTTCGGACTCGCCGCCCGACGGGTACGGCCCGAGGACGTCGCCGGACTCGATCTGGCACCGGTCCGCGTGCTCGGCTGCGGCGGAGAGCCCGTCAACACCCGTACGCTCAAAGCGTTCACAGCGGCGTACGCCGGCGCCGGGCTCGATCCGGCCGCGCTGCTCCCGTGCTTCGGGCTGGCCGAGTCGACGCTCGCGGTGACCTTCGGCGCCCGGGGACGCGGCCCGCGGACCGATGCCGTGTCGCCCGCCGCCCTGCGGGACACGGACCGGGCGGTTCCGGCCGGCGACGGAGAAGAACCGCTGGAGGTCGTGAACTGCGGCGGACCGTTCCCCGGGCACGAGATCGCCGTGATCGACGGGCGGGGGGCGACCTGCCCCGAGCGCTCGGTCGGGGAGATCTGGGTCCGCGGTCCCTCGGTCGCCGCCGGGTACACCGGTGACGACGACGCCACCGCGGAGACCTTCCGCGCGGACGGCTGGCTGCGCACCGGGGACCGGGGCTATCTCGCCGACGGTGAACTGCACGTCACCGGGCGCCTGAAGGACGTACTCGTCGTCAACGGCCGCAACACCGACCCGACTCGGCTCGAATGGCTGGTCGAGACGCTGCCCGGCGTCCGCGCCGGAGGCGTGGTGGCCTTCACCCGGCCCTCGGCCTCGTCGCACACCGAAGAGGTCGTCGTGGTCGTGGAGTGCCGCGCCGACGCGGCGCACGACCTTGACGGAGCGGTCCGGCGCCTCGTGGCGGAGCGCCTGGCGCTCGACGTGCGCGAGGTCGTCACCGTCGGGCCCGGCACGATCCCCAGAACCACATCGGGCAAACCACGGCGCCAGGAGACACGCCGCCGACACCTCGCCGCGTCCCGGCCCCTCCCCGCACAACCGACCGTCCCGCGCCCTCGCACGGAGGCACACGGTGTCCACAGCGGCTGAGATTGAGATCAGTTACGGAGTGAGCCCCGACTTCTACCGACTGTGGCTCGGCGACGAGTTGCACTACACCTGCGCGGTGTTCGACGACACCGACGACCTGCGGCAGGCACAGCTCGCCAAACTCGCCGTGATCCACGAGTACGCCGGGATCCGGCCCGACTCCAGGGTGCTGGACATCGGATGCGGCTGGGGCGGCAATCTGGCGTATCTGGCGTCCGTACGTCAGGTACGGGAGGCCCAGGGCATCACGCTGTCGCGTGTCCAGCACACGGAGATCGAGCGGCTGAACCTGCCCGGTGTGACCGTCCACTGCGTGGACTACCGCGACTTCGAACCGGCCGGGAGATTCGACGCGCTGACGTCGATCTGCATGCTTGAGCACGCGTGCCGACCTGAACAGGTGCGCGCCGGCGAGGCGTTGGACGTCTACCGGGGCTTCTTCCGAAGAGCGTGGAACTGGACGGTCCCGGGTGCCTCCTTCGGCCTGCAGCACGTCGTGAACGACCGCGTGCCGCGCGAGTTGGCGGAGATCCGCGAGATGGGCTGGTTCGCAGGCCGGATCTTCCCCGGCAGCGCCGCCCCGCGCACGGAGGACATCGTCCGCGCTGTCGGCCCGTACTGGGAGATCGTGCACCTCCGTACCCGGCGTACGGACTATCTGCGCACCCTGAGCCACTGGCGCGAGGGCCTCCGGCGGAACGAGAAGCTCATCCGTACCACCTGGGGCGACGAGCTGTTCGCCGATTACGACCGCTATCTCACCTTCTGTATGCGCGCCTTCGACCAGCGGTACCACTCCCTGGCCCAGTGGTCGCTGCGGCGTATCGACTGAGTGGCCGACCAGCAGTGATCGACCGAGTCTGCGTTTCGACCGTGTGTGTGACGTGATCCGATCAGGAGAATGGCATGAGTGGCATGACCCTTGCCGAGGCACTTGCGTTGCTGCGGAGCGCCGGTGCGCAAGTCAGCCATCACGAGTTGGGGCCCCTGACGAGCGGGACGGAGTTGCAGGCCCTGGGCCTCGACTCCGTACAGCTCCTCGAAATGATCGCCGTGGCCGAGCACGACATCGGTCTGCGGCTGCCGGACGAGGCGTTCGGACGCGTACGTACGGTGGGTGATCTGTGCGAGTTGCTGATGGCCGCGGCCCCGGAGCGGCAAGCGGGCGCCCGATGACCTCCCGTGCGCTGCGCGAGGCGTTCCACCGCGAGTACATGACGTTCTTCGAACGCGCGGAACGCACCCGTCGCTGGAATCTCTTCGAGGACGTGCCGTGGGACCGGCTCGACGAGGTCCCCCGGGACGACCGCCTCGCGCTCTGCGCCGAGACGTTCTGCGGAGTCGAGATGTTCCTCCCCGACTATCTGCGCGAACATCTGTCGCTGCTGGCCGGCAACTACGGCCAGGCGTGGTTCGCGGCGAACTGGGGCTACGAGGAGGCCAAACACTCCCTCGTACTGCGCGAGTATCTGCGCCGGACCGGGCAGCGCACCGAGGACCAACTGCACGACTACGCCGAGCAGATCCTCGGCCGCCGCTGGCGGGCGCCGCACGACGATCCCCGGCGCATGACCGCGTACCTCGCGCTGCAGGAGCTGACCACCTTCGTGATCTACCGGAAACAGCGCGAACTCGCCCGCAGGACAGGCGATCCCGTGCTGGCCGAGGTGTACCGGTTCATCGCACGCGACGAGATGGCACACTCCCGCTTCTACCAGCGCGTGCTCGCCCTGCACCTGGACGACGACCGCGCGGGCACGCTCGCCGATCTCGCCCACGTCGTACGCACCTTCCGTATGCCGGCCGAGGATCTGCTGCCCGACTACGACGACCGCGTCACCGTCATGCGTACGGCGGGAGTCGACGCGCGCGTGTTCTTCACCGAGGTGGTGCTGCCTCTGCTGGCCGCGCTGGGGCTCAGCCGCGGGGACCTGTTCCGCGTACCGGCCGAGACGGCGCGGACCGGAGTCGTGCTGCCCGCGCAGGCCGGTGCCGTCGTGCCCACGGAGGGCTGACCCATGGACTCCATCGCGATCACCGGCATGGCCTGCCGCTTCCCCGGCGCCCCGGACATCCACGACTACTGGCGGCTGATTCACGACGGCGTGGTGGTCAGCGGCCCCGTCGGCGGGCGCTGGAACCACGAGCCGTTCCACCGCCCGGCGGACCCACGCGATCCCGACGCCGCCTACACCGACCGGGTGGCCCACCTCGACGACGTACGCTCCTTCGCCGCCCTGCACCACGGGCTGCCACCACGACGCGTCGACGTCGCCGATCCCCAGCACCGGCTGCTGATCGAGCTGGCCCGCGTCGCCCTCCAGGACGCGGGTCTGGAGCGCGCCTCGTTCCCCCGGGAACGTACGGGGGTCTACGTCGGTGCCTCGGTGTCCGAGTACAAGGACATGCTGACCACCCGCGTCCGGGCCCGTCAGCTCGCCCGGGGGCAGTACGGGGGAGTGGACGCGGCGGACGCGGAACGGCTGACGGCCGCCGCCGACGCGGTCGCGCCGATGAACGCGTACACCGTGCCGGGCATCATGCTGAACATGGCGGCGTCATCGGTGAGTTCGGTCTTCGACCTGGGCGGCCCGAGCTTCGTGGTGGACGCCGCGTGCTCCGCCTCCCTCGCCGCCGTGCACGAGGCGGTCACCCATCTGCGCTCAGGACAGAGCGAAGTGGCCCTGGCGGGCGGGGTCTACCTCAACCTCGTGCCGGACAACCTCATCGGCTTCTCCCGTATCGGCGTCCTCTCCCGCGTAGGCGTCTGCCGTCCCTTCGACCGGCGTGCGGACGGGTTCGTACTGGGCGAGGGAGCGGGGATGGTCGTCCTCAAACGGCTCGCCGACGCCCGGCGCGACGGCGACCGGGTGTACGCGGTCGTCCGGGGCAGCGCCTGCACCAACGACGGTCGCTCCACCGGCCCCATGACACCTCGTCAGGAAGGTCAGGCCGCCTGTCTGGAACGTGCCTACGACGACGCGGGCGTCCCGCCGGGCAGCGTGGACCTCGTCGAGTGCCATGGCACGGCCACGCCCACGGGGGACGCGGTGGAGATGGCCGTCCTGCGTGACCTGCGCGCGGGATCGCCCGCCGGGGCGCGGTGCCATGTCTCCTCGGTCAAGGCGAACATCGGGCACACGCTCTCCGCGGCGGGCATCGCCGGTCTGCTGAAGGCGGCACTCGCCGTCCACCACGGTGTCATTCCGCCGCAGGCGGGCTGCGAGCAGGCCGATCCCGCGATGCTCCCGGACGGGGGGACGTTCGCGGTCGCGCGGGAGCCGCGCGCGTGGCGGCCCGAGCGGGACGCGCCGCGCAGGGCGGGTGTCAGCGCCTTCGGGTTCGGCGGTACGAACGTGCATGTGGTGCTTGAGCAGGCACCGGGGGCGGTACCGGCAGTGACGTCGACCTACCGGCAGGCGGACGACTCGCTGTTCCTCCTGACGGCGGGCTCGGACACCCTCCTCGCCCAGTACGCCGAGCGCCTGGCCGATGTGCTGGGCGGGCCGACCCCGCCGGCGCTCGCCGATGTCGCGTACACCCTGGCCTCCCGGACCCGGCTGCGGTCCCGGGCCGTGGTGGCCGCCGCCACGCGCACCCAACTGGCGGGACAGCTCGGCGAGTTGGTTACGGCGCTGCGCGACGGGACCGAGGTGCCATCGGGTATGTGGGTACGGTGCCAAGGCTCCCGGCCGCGCGAACTCGGCGGCTCACCACCCCCGGACGCCGCGCGCCTGCTCGACGCGGAACAGCCGCCGGACCCGGCCGCC
The DNA here is from genome assembly GCF_001723055.1 of Streptomyces niveus. Classification (GTDB taxonomy): domain Bacteria; phylum Actinomycetota; class Actinomycetes; order Streptomycetales; family Streptomycetaceae; genus Streptomyces; species Streptomyces niveus. The sequence goes on along the minus strand of NZ_MDCR01000104.1, from coordinate 69,338 downwards.
GGGCGCCTTGTGAACCTGCCGCCCAGTCCGGTCGAGACCACCACGCACTGGGCGCTCGGCGAGACCGGGCACAGCGCGGCGCCCGACGGTTCTGTGACGACACGTCTGCTGGCGGCCATCGCCCGCGTGTCGGAGTTCCCGCCGGATGTCCTCAGCCTCGACCAGACGCTCGTCGGTGACCTCGGATTCGACTCCCTGCTCGTCGAAGAACTCGCCGAGCAACTGGCGGAGGTCTGGCCCGACTTGCCATCCCTGACCCATGAACTGCTGCGGCGCGGTGCCACGGTCCGCGAGATCGCGGACTCGATCACGCCCGGCGCCCATGCCCCCGTACCGCAATCCGTACCACGGTCAGTACCCCGCCCCACGCCGCCCCCGCCCGTCGAGAGCGACGAACCGGCGGGTGTCGCGGACCGGTTGGCCGCGCTCGGCCTGCCGAGCCCCTACTTCGCCGTGCACGACGAACTCAACGGCGCCACCACGGTGGTCGACGGGGTCCGGCTGACCAACTTCTCCGGATACGACTACCTGGGGCTCGCCCACGACCCCGTGGTGACGACGGCCGCCAAGGAGGCCATCGACCGCTACGGCACCTCGGTGTCGGCCAGCCGCGCGGCCTCAGGCGAACGGCCGGTGCACGGCCTGCTGGAAGAGGCACTGGCCCGGCATCTGGACGCGGAGCGGGCACTCGTCCTCATCGGCGGCCACCCCACCAATGTCTCGGTGCTCGGGCATCTCCTCGGCCCGGGAGACCTCATCGTCCATGACGCGTTCGCGCACAACAGCATCGTGCAGGGAGCCCAGCTGTCCGGAGCCCGTCGGCGGATCTTCCCGCACAACGACCTGGCCGCACTGGACCGTATCCTCGCCGAACACCGCCCGTCGCACGGGCGAGTCGTCGTCGCGGTGGAGGGCGTCTACAGCATGGACGGCGACCTGGCGGACCTGCCCGCGCTGATCGAACTGCGGCACCGGCACGACGTGATGCTGTATCTGGACGAGGCGCACAGCGTCGGTGTCCTCGGCGCCACCGGAGCCGGCGCCGTCGAGCACTGGGGTGTCCCGCCGGACGCGGTGGACATCCGGATGGGGACGCTCTCCAAGGCGCTGGCGAGCTGTGGCGGGTACGTCGCGGGCTCCGAGGCCCTTGTCACCCATCTCCGGCATACGACGCCCGGGTTCATCTACAGCGTCGGCATCCCGCCGAGCACGGCAGCCGCCGCACTGGCCGCGCTCGGACGGCTCCGCCGGGACCCCGGACTCGCGGCCACGGCCCGTGCCCGCGCGGCACGATTCAGGGAACTCGCCGTCAAGGCGGGCCTGAACACCGGCCTCAGCGCGGACGGTTCCTGTGTCGTGCCGGTCATCACCGGTGACGCCGCCACCGCCTTGCGACTGGCCGACGGGATGCGCCGGTGCGGGGTGAACACGCAGCCGTTCATCCCGCCGGCGGTGGAGAACCACCAGTCACGTCTGCGGTTCTTCGTCACCGCCCAGCACAGTGAACGCGACATCGCCGAAACCGTACGCGCGCTGACCGCCGAACTCGCACTGATTCAGGGAGTGTTCAGCCCCTGACGGTGGGCGCGTGGCGTTCAGGCGAGGGCGGTGGCGAGTAGTGCGAAGGCGGCGATGATGACGGTGACGCGGATGTAGTGGAGGCGGTCCCAGCGGTTCATCTGCTGTTTCCAGTCGGCGGGGCGGTTGTCGGGGGTCCAGGTCTTGCCCTGGTTGTTGATGGGGACGAGCAGCAGGATCGACATGATCACGCTGAGGAGGAGCAGTGCGCCGGCGGTGATGACGAGGGTGGTGCCTTGGTGGTGGCGTCCGGTGATGGCCCAGATGGTGACGAGGGCGAGTGAGGTGATGTACCAGACGGGCATGACGGCGCCGAGCATGCGGCCGCCGTGGGCGCGGCCGAGTTGGCCGCTGTCTTCGGGGAGTGCGTCGAGTATGCGGTTGATGACGAAGGCGACGGAGAACTCCACGCCCACCATCAGGCCGACGATCACGGTGGTGAACACCTCAAGTGCGTTGAGCATGACGACCCCTCCAGGAATCTAGCGTTGCTAGCTGATGAGGCAACGCTAGACCTGCTGCCGCTCGGTTGTCTAGCGGTGCTAGGATCGAGTTATGTCGGTTCAGGAACGCAAGCAGCGCCAACGGACGGAGCGCGAGCGCCTCATCGTGGCGACGGCCCGTGAACTCGCCGAGGCGCAGGGCTGGGACGCGGTCACGACCCGCCGGCTCGCCGAGCGCATCGAGTACAGCCAGCCGGTCCTCTACAGCCACTTCCGCGGCAAACGCGAGTTCATCGGCGCCGTCGCCCTCGAAGGGGCCACCGAGATGGCGTCGGCGGTGCGGGCCGCTACCGCCGCCGCGGACGGCCCGCGCGCCCGGGTCACCGCCCTTGCCCGTGCCTATCTCGACTTCGCCGAGCTCAACCCGGCGGTCTACGACGCCATCTTCCAGCTCGACGGCGGTCTCGCGTACGCGCGGGAGGACACTCCGGAACCTCTCAAGGACGCCTTCGCCGCGCTGTTGGAAAGCCTCGGCGAGGTCGCCGGGGACGGCGTGCATCCGGGGTTGTTCACCGAGGTGTTCTGGGCGGCCCTGCACGGGCTGGTGACCCTGACCCGAGCGGGACGACTGCCGCCGGAGGACACCGGGGCGAGGGTGGAACTACTGGTGAACCGCCTCGCGGTCCTCTGACGGGCAGCCTCTAGGGCGTGTCCGCGAAGTAGCGTCGTCCGCCCGTAGGGCGGGGCTCGCGGCGTCTGGTGCGTGCGCTCGCAAGGCGGAGGATCGGCGTTGTGGATGGCCCGGCCGTACTCNNTCGCGGACACGCCCTAGCGCGTCATCAGCCCGGCCAGCCTCTCCTCCAGGCATACGGCGGGAACGAAACCCAGCTCGCGGCGGGCCCGTTCCGTGGAGCACGTCCACCACGCGCTTCTCAGCTCGACCGCCTTGTCACGATTGAGCGGAGGATGGCCACCCCGCAGCCGCCCGACCAGCTCGGCGCCCCGCGCCACCGCGCCGACCAGGGGAAGAGGCACCGGTAGCACCAGCGGCCCGCCGCGACGCCCGAGTGCCCTCGCCAGCGCCCCGCACAGATCGTCCCAGGTGTGCGTGGCGCCGTCCGACACCGAGTAGACGCCGTCGGCCGGCCGCGTCGCGGCCAGCCGACGGCCCCGGAGCGCCGCTGCCAGCAGCGCCTCGCACAGGTCGTCGACATGCACCAAGGAGTAGCCGCGCGGACCGAACCCGGCCTTGAGCACCACACCCGCGCGCACCATCGGCAGAAGCGAGGGTACGAACGCCGGATCCCCCGGGCCGTACACGATCGGCGGGCGGACGATGGTGGCGGGCACCCGGTGGGACAGGTCCCGCACCGCGTACTCGGCGGCGAGCTTGCTCCGCCCGTAACGGGACACCGGCAGCGGAGGGTCCTCCTCCTGGCGGGGTCGGCCCGGCTGCGAGGGCCCCGCGGCGGCCAGCGATGAGCACAGCACGAGCGGCGGCGGCGACGCCAGCGCCCCCACCTCCGCCACGAGCCGCCGCGTGCCCTCCTCGTTGCACCGGCGAAACCCCTCCTCCGTCGGCGACTTGACCAGACCGGCCAGGTGCACGACGTAATCGGCGCCGCGTACGACCTCGCGCAGCCCCTCGCCGGTGAGGAGGTCGCCGGTCACCAAGCGCACCCCCGGCGCGGCGATGGCCTGGTGGGCGGAGGTGCCCCGTACCAGGGCGGCGACCTCGCCACCCTCACGGAGGATCCGCCGGCACAGCCGCCGGCCGATGAATCCGGTCGCGCCGGTGATCGCGAAGCGGGGGCGTGTACTGGTCATGGAGCCTCCATCGGCGCCGCTGGAACGGGAGTTGGCGAAGGGGCGGGCCGGTGCTTGCGGCGGCCGAGCCGTGGCAGCCACCAGTTGGCGCGTCCCGCGAGCCGCATCACGGCCGGGACGAGCAGGGCCCGGATGACGGTGCAGTCCAGCAGGACGGCGAGCGCGAGCCCCACGCCGATCAGCTTCAGCAGGACGAGCGAGGAGAGCGCGAGGGCCGCCATGACCGTGGCGAAGACCAGGGCGGCGGAGGTGAACAGCCCGCCCGTGCGCTGAAGGCCGACCGCCACCGCGGTCTCCGTGTCGCTGCCGCGCCGGTGTTCGTCGACGATGCGGGAGAGCAGGAACACCTCGTAGTCCATCGACAGGCCGAACGTCACGCAGAACATCAGGCTCGGCACGACCACGTCCGTGATGCCACCCGCGGTGACGTCCCCGAACAGCGGCGCCAGATGGCCCTGCTGGAAGACGGCGACCAGGATCCCCGAAGTGGCGGCCAGACCAAGGGCGTTGAGCACCAGCGCCTTGACGGGGATGAGCACACTTCGGGTGAACGCCAGCAGCAGGACGAAGGTGACCAGCACGGTGACGCCGACGACCGCGGGCAGCCGGCCGGCCAGTGCGTGTTCGGTGTCCGCGAGCCGGGCACCGGGCCCGCCGACCAGGGCGGGTCCGGGCGCGGGTACGGCGCGGAGGGCGGCGGCGAGCCGACTGCCCTGCGGGGACAGCGGGTCGTCGCCGTCCGGGATCACCGACAGCCAGGTGCCGCCGGCCCCCGCGAACCGCCCGGACGACGCGTCCGGCGGTGCCGTACGCCGGCCGTCGCGGTACGTGCCGGTCCTCGCGTCGACCCGCTGTACCCCCGGCACCTGGGCGAGCCGACGGGCGTACGCGTCGAGCGCCGGGTCCGCCACCGCCTCCGCCACGGAGCCGGAGCCCGACATCGCGCCGGGCTTTCTGGGCAGCACCACGCTCGCCGCGTCCACCCACTGCGACCCGAACTCCGCGCGCAACCGCTGCGAGGTCTCGGCGACGGGTGACGACGCGGGGAGGATCCGGTCGTCGTACATGCCGAACCGCACCTGGGTCACCGGCGCGGCGAGCAGCACGAGGAGGGCGAGCGCCCCCACGCTCACCAGGACCCGCCGCCGCATCACCGCGCGCGCGAGCCGGAACCACACGCCCGCCGACACCGCGCGCTCCGGGCGGCGAAGCCGCGCGAACACGTCCCAGCGGTCGAGGCGGTCCCCCAGCAGGACGAGCAGCGCGGGCAGCACCGTCAGCGCGCCGACGGCCGACGCGCACACCACCGTCGCTCCGGCGTAGGCGAGCGACCTGAGCAGCGGCAGTGGGAAGAGCAGCAGCGCGCACAAGGAGGCGGCGATGATCACGGCGGAGAACGCCACGGTACGGCCGGCCCCGCGCAGCGTCCGCCGTAGCGCCCGCTCCGGTCCGCAGCCCGCTGCCAGCTCCTCCCGGCACCTGCTGACGAGCAGCAGGCTGAAGTCCACGGCGAGTCCGAAGCCCAGCGCGGTGGTGATGTTCAGGGCGAGGAGCGACACCTCGGTGGTGGTGTCGAGGAGACGCAGGAACGCCGTCGTGGCGGCGACCGCGACCACACCGACGACGACCGGCAACAGGGCCGCCGTGACGCTGCCCAGCACCCACAGAAGGATGAGCAGGACCAGGGGCACGGCGACGAACTCGGCGTGACGCATGCCCTCGTCGCTGAGCCGCTCCGTCTCGTCCAGCACCGCCGCCGCACCGGACGCCGACACCCGCAACGGACCGTGCGCCCCGGTGAACCGGTCGATGATGTCGCCCGCCGCTTCACGGACGGCCTGTTCGTCGCCGCGGAGGCGGACCAGTACGAGAGCGGAGTCCGCGTCCTTCGTCCGCAGGGACGGGAGCGGGTGCTGCCAGTACGAGTTGACCCAGGCGATCCGGCCGTCCGCCGCGAGACGCCGGGTCAGATCGCGGCCCGCGGCGGACGCGTGCGGGGCGTCGACGGAGTCATCCGGAGCCGTGGCGAGCAGGATCAACTGCGGTGGCCCGGCCCGGAATTCGGACGCGAGCACTGCCTCGGCGCGTACGGAGTCGGCGGAGGTCGGGGTCCAGCCGCCGGGAGACAGCCGCTGGGTCAGGCCCACCGCGTACCAGCAGGCGAGGAGCGAGAACACGAAGGTCAGACCCACGACCAGCCGGGCGCGCCGCACCGAGCGGCTCCCGAAGCCGCTGAACGGCTCTTGCCTCACGGGCCGGCCCGCCTCTCTCCGCTCACGTCTCATGCGGAGACAGTCATAACACAGTGCGTCACGTCACGTGATCAAGCAACTACTTTGAGTGCTAGCCTGGTTGGGCTATGAGGAGTCCCCACGCGTCTGACGACGCACGTGAAGACATGCGAGACGGTGCGTGTGAAGTGGCCCCGGTCCGTACTCGTTCGGACCGTTCGGCGTTCATCGACCTCCCCCATGTCCTGCACCGCCAAGAGCCCCTGTGGGTCCCGCCGTTGCGCGGCGACCAGCGCCGGCTCATGGACCGCCGGGCCCATCCCTTCTACGAGTTCGGCGAGGCGGAGTTCTTCCTGGCCCGGCGAGAGGGGCGCGTCGTGGGCCGCGTCGCGGCGGTGCGCAATCCGAACCACAACCGCTTCCACGGCTCGAAGGACGGCTTCTTCGGGCTGTTCGACTGCGTCGACGACCTGAGCGCGGCGGACGCGCTGTTCACCGCTGCCGCGTCCTGGCTACGGGCACGGCAACTCGTCACTCTGATCGGCCCCGTGACTCTTTCCACCAACTACGAATGCGGACTGTTGACCGAGGGATTCGATCTCCGCCCCGCCGTTGAGATGCCGTACAACCCGCCGTACTACGACAGGTTGATCCGCGACTGCGGATTCACCACGGCGACGGAGATGCTGGCCTGGGAACTGCCCACCACCGTGCACGAGGACCGGAAGCTGACACGCCTGCTGCGGTCCGGAAGCGAACGGGGCATTCGGATCCGCCCGCTGGACATGCGGAACTTCACCGCCGAAACGGACCTGATCAAGGAGATCTACAACTCCGCCTGGGAAGGGAACTGGGGATTCAGCCCCATGACCGACCGCGAATTCGACACCCTCGCACGGCAGTTGCGCCCGATCCTCCGCCCCGGGCTGGGCGCCGTCGCGGAGGTCGACGGCAAACCCGCGGGTTTCGTCCTGGCCGTACCGGACCTGGCCCCCGCCCTGGCGGCGGCGAACGGAAGGCTGCACACCTGGGGCGTCCCACTCGGCCTGATGCGCCTGCTCCGCGCACGCCGGAGGGTCGACCGCCTGCGGGTGATGGTCCTGGGAGTACGGGAGGAGTACCGCAACCGCGGCATCGAACTGCGCCTGGGCATGGAACTGTCCCGCAACGCCCAGCGCCTCGGCTACCCCGTCATGGAGGCGTCCTGGATGCTGGCCGACAACCGCCGTGCCAATAGGACGATGCGGCTCGCGGGTGCCCGGGTGATCAAGAAGTACCGCATCTGCCAACGCCCGGTTGAACCCCTCACCCGCCCCCTGGGGTGACTCCGTCACCGCGCCGCTGTCAGTGCCCGGTGCGAAGATCCCCGGACGGCCACGCGCGGAGAGCCATGCGCGAGGGCGAGCGAATGGTCGCCGGAGTCAGTCCCCGCGCGGCCCCCTGAAGTCCACCGAGGTGACGAGGACGTAGTCGAAGTGGATCGGGTCCCCCTCCTCGTCCATCGGGTACTCGAAGCTGCTCTCGTTCGACAGAATCACCTTGAGTTCCGGAAGGGTGTCCACGCCGCTGTCGTTCTGTTCGACCGCGTGGCCCAGTGCCGCGAGACGCTCCAGCAGTTCCTCGCTGGGAGTCCGGAAGACGTCGAGCCCGTCGAGGACCACCGTCACATCCGCGTCCTCGACGCGGAATCGGTACAGATGGATGTCGGTCAGCGCGCCCTTGGTGAAGCCAAGAGTGAAATCCGTCCCGGACTCCCTGTGCTCGCAGAGCACCTGCCCGGGCACCTCGCCGCGGTCAGGACTGTACGAGGCGGCGAAGCCCAGCTCACGCACGACCCCGACCGCCTCGCGGACCGACATGCCGAGCCTGATCGTGCCGACCCCCACCTCCGGCAGCACCGCCAGAATCATCGTGGTCCCCTCCAGCCGTTCGTGATGGTGGCTTCCTACCAGATGCCGTCGATGACCTCTTCGACGGCGAGGTTCCACACACCGAGATCGACGGAATCGGTCTCTCTCGGCCCGGCCTTGGCAGGGTCGCGGATCGCGCCAACTCCCGTACCCACAGGCCGGATTGTGGTGACGCGTGCGTGGGAGTCGTGAGAGTTCGGGCGGGATTTCCGGGAATCGGGCGCGGGGGCGGAAAACTCGGAGGGCTCACTCGGCGCTTTCGAACAGGCCGGGCGCCGACCCATGCGAGGGGAGATCGATCAGCGATGCTCACTTTGGTGCGGAGCAGAGTACGGACGGCGGCGCTCGCGCTCTCGGCCGTCGTGGCCCTTGCCGTCGGCGCGACCGCGACGACGGGTACGACCGGCGCGGCAGCGGCCCCCGCCCCTGCTCCGGTTGCGGCGAAACAGGGGCCGGTCTCGGTGGCGTACGTCGAGGTGAACAACAACAGCATGCTCAACGTCGGGAAGTACACCCTGGCCGGCGGTGGCGGCAACGTCTTCGACGTCGCCGTGATCTTCGCGGCGAACATCAACTACGACACGGGTACGAAGACCGCGTATCTGCACTTCAACGAGAACGTGCAGCGCGTCCTCGACAACGCCGCCACGCAGATACGGCCGTTGCAGCAGAAGGGCATCAAGGTACTCCTCTCGGTGCTCGGCAACCACCAGGGCGCGGGCTTCGCCAACTTCCCTTCCCAGCAGGCGGCTTCGGCGTTCGCAAAACAGCTGTCGGACGCCGTGGCCACGTACGGTCTCGACGGCATCGACTTCGACGACGAGTACGCCCAGTACGGCACCAACGGCACCGGACAGCCCAACGCCAGCTCGTTCGTCCACCTCATGACGGCCCTGCGCGCCAACATGCCGGACAAGATCATCAGCCTCTACAACATCGGCCCGGCCGCGTCGCGGCTCTCGTACGGCGGCGTGGACGTCTCGTCCAAGTTCGACTACGCCTGGAATCCGTACTACGGCAGCTGGCAGGTCCCCGGGATCGCGCTGCCCAAGTCGAAGCTGTCACCCGCGGCCGTCGAGATCGGCCGGACCTCGCAGACCACGACCGCCGACCTTGCCCGCCGCACGGTCAGCGAGGCGTACGGCGTCTTCCTGACGTACAACCTCGACGGCTCCAACCGCAGCGCCGATGTCTCGGCGTTCACCAGGCAGTTGTACGGCAGCGACGCCGTCTACACCCCGTAAGGTGCGGCAGCGCCCTCGGCGGCCCCGACCAGCCGGCCCCTCCCGGCCGACCCCCGTACCCGCTCGATCACTCCGGGCCGTAGTACAGGCGGAGGAACTCCTCCATCGCCGCGTCGACGCCGGCGCGGTCGCCGGTGACGAGCAGGTCGAGCAGCAGGCCTCGGACGGTCGCGAGTCCCAGTCTGGCGCGGTCGCGGGCCACGGCGGGGTCCGTGCCGGCGGCGGTCTCGGCGGCCGTGAGGGGCTCCAGCCAGCCGTTCACGAACCCTTCGACGAAGAGGGCGGTGTCGGGGCGGTCCCGCAGCGCGTGTCCGCAGATTTCGAAGAAGAGCCGCTCCTGACCCGCCAGTTGAGGGTCCGTCAGCTGTCGCCAGAGGTGCCTCGCGACATCGGAGGGGGAGAGGCCGGGCGCCGTGCGGAACTGGGACAGCTGATCACGACGGCGCTGCTCCGACGTCCGGACGATCTCGACGAGCAGCGCTTCCTTCGAGCCGAAGTAGTGGATCAGCATGCGGTGGCTGACGCCGATCGCGTCACCCAGGCCACGCAGGCTCAGGTCTGCGAAGCCGTGTGCGGCGACGTGGTCGACGGCCGCGTCGACCAGTTGAGAACGCCGGTCCCCGTCCGGGCCGGGCGGAGCGTTGCCTTCAGGTTGCGAGTCGTCCATTTTCACCACTTCACGAGTGTACCGATTGGTAAATGTGGTGTGTACCGTGTGGTACATGAAGCCCGTCACCGTGTCGATCGACGTTCCGCAGACGCCGGAGCAGGTCTACGACTTTCTCGATGTCATGGCTCACCACGAGCGATTCACCGACCACTACCTGACCGGATGGCGCTACGGCGGCCCTCCTCGTGGCGTCGGATCGAGTGCCACCGTCACGGCCGCGCTGGGCGGCACGAAGACCGACGTCACCATCGAGGTCGTCGAGGCCGACCCGCCGCGGCGCATCGTCGAACGGAACGTCAGCGCCGCCGGCCGACGGCTCGCCCACGGCACCTACACCATCGAATCGCCGGGTGGCGGCGGCAGTCGCGTCTCGTTCACGTACGCCTGGGAGCGCGCCCCGCTCGCCGACCGCCTGCTGGCACCCGTCGTCCGGGCCACGATGCGACGCGCCAACGAGAAGGTCATGCGACGCCTTGCCGCCGAGCTGGTTCGCCACGTGTCCGCCGCCGGATCCTGACGCCCTCCTGTCAGCTCCTCCGACGCGAGACGTACGGAAGCCGCGCGCCTCCGTACGCCCCGAAGCGCCGTCAGATCTCCTCGCGCAGACCCCAGGGCGAGCCGTACGCGGTGAGGAGGTCGAGGAACGGTCGGGGCGGCAGGGCCTCGGGGCCCAGGAGGCCACTGCCGGACCAGACGCCGCCGGCGATCAGTTCGAGGGCGATGACCGGATTGATGGCGGTCTGCCAGACCACTGCCTGGGAGCCGTACTCCCGCATCGACCACTGGTTGTCGACCACGTGGTACAGGTACACCTCACGGTCGGCACCGTCCTTGACGCCCTTGACCCAGGTGCCCGCGCACGTCTTGCCGGTCATCCGGTCGCCGAGGGTGGCCGGGTCGGGCAGGCAGGCGGCGACCACGTCGCGGGGTGAGACCTGGACCGGGCCGTCGGGGCCGGGGACAGTGACCCCGGTGGTGGAGTCCAGGCCCAGCTCGTGGAGGACCTTGAGCTTGGCGATGAAGTCGTCGCCGAGGCCGTACTTGAACGTCACCCGCCGCGCGTCGACCCAGCGCGGGATCAGGAGCACCTCCTCGTGCTCCACGTTGACACACTCCACGGGGCCGATCCCCTCGGGAAAGTCGAAGACCTCCGGCTCGCTGAACGGCGCGGTGGTGAACCAGCCGCGTTCCTTCTCGTACACCACCGGCGGATTGAGGCATTCCTCGATGGTGGTCCAGATGCTGAAGGACGGGGCGAAGTCGTAGCCCTCGACGGTCAGATCGGCGCCGTCCCGGACACCGATCTCCTCGATCTCGTCGAAGAGTTCGTCGGCCGCGTACCGCGCGAAGACGTCCGACAGACCCGGCTCCACGCCCATGCCGGCCAGAGCCAGGCGGCCCGACCGCTCCCACTCGCCGGCCAGCTCGAACTGCTCGTCGCCGAGCTTCACCCCGCAACGCTCGTACGGGTCTGTGCTGTGCGGCGACGACAGGGACATCGCCATGTCCAGGTAGTGCGTGCCCGCCGCGAGGGCGGCCCGGAACAGCGGCATGACGAACCGCGGATCGGTGGCGTTGAGCAGGACGTCGCACCGCTCCTCGAGGAGCGCCCGGCGCACCGCCTCCTCGTCGGACGCGTCCAGGCGCAGCGCGCTGAAGCGCCCCCCGTGCTCCGCCAGCGCGGCGACGGCCGACTCGGCGCGGGAGAGGTCGTAGTCGGCCACGGTCATATGGGTCAGGAAGTCCCGGCGGGCCGCGATCCGGGTCACGGCGGTTCCGACGCCGCCCGCGCCCACGAGCAGTACACGCATGTCGCACACCTTTCGTTCCCGCAGGCGGGCGCCTGCCGGGTGCATTGATGTGCCTTGATGCAACGGGACGGCCCCGGCTAAGGTCAACCCTGTTGGCATAAGACCGAGGAGTGACGCGATGCCGAAACAGGTGGTGCCGGAGCGGGCGCGACGCAGGCGCCGTCCGACCCGGCAGGGCTCCGTACTGTCCGAGACGCTGATCGTCCACACCGCGCTGCGCGTACTGAGGGAGCACGGCAGCACCGGACTGACCGCCCGCCGGCTGGGCACCGCCCTCGGCGCCGACCCGAGCACCCTCTACCGGTACTTCGCGGGCATGGACGATCTGACCAGGGCCATCGGCGAGGAACTCATGGGGCGGGCGCTGGACGACTGGACGGCCACCGGGGACTGGCAGGCCGATCTGCGCGCCCTCGGGCTCGCCATCCACTCCTCGTACCTCGCCCATCCGCAGGCCGCGGTACTGACCGCCAGCAGGGTCACCGGCCGGCCCCGGGAGATCGCGGTGGACGAAGCGATCCTCGGCGTCCTGCGCGACGCGGGCTTCCCCGACGCCACGGCCGTACGCGTCTACCACGCCTTCATCGACGCGAGCCTGGCCTTCGCCGCCCTGGACGCGGGATCGCTGGCCCTCACGGACGAGGCCCGCGCGACGGACGAGGAGATGTGGAACTCCACGTACGCCACGCTCCCCGCCGACACCCACCCCCACATCGCCGCCACCGCCCGGCTGCTGGCCGCCCGTATGACGCACAGTGCCTACCCGGTCGTGCTGGACACCCTGCTGAACGACGCGGCGGCGCGGCTCACGGCCGCGGCGGCGGCGCGGCTCACGACCGCGCGGAGTCCTGGGCCGGCCAGGACCGGCGCGAACCGACGTGCGTGAGCCGCCGCGCCGGTTCCGGTTCCTCGGTCACCCGCCGGGCCGGTACCTCCGCTCGACATGGCCCCTGAGGTCCTCGGGATAGAAGTAGACGGGCCGCAGATTCCCGCTCGCGTAGCGCTCCGCCTGGTCGTCGAAGTGCGGTGAGTCGGGGTGCCCGCTCACCCCTCCCGCGGTCACCGCCCAGGCGCGCAGGCGAGGCCCGAACTCCACCACCGCCACGAAGCTGTTGCCGCTGGTGCCGTAGTAGCGCTTCGTTCCCGGATACGCCTTCGCCCCGAAGGAGGCGAGGGAGCCCCATCGCGCCGAGGTGAAGGGCACGGGGATGCTCGGCTTGGCGTCGCTGAACTCCTGCACGATCGCCCCGTCGTTGCGCTGGTAGCGGTTGATCTCGCCCCACGGCACCCGCCAGTCGCCGAAGTCCCGCCGCAGCCGGTCCGTCGCCGTCTCCAGCGCGCCGAGCCGCTGCGCGTCCGTGGCGCGGTCGGCGATGTAGTCCCAGACCGACATCCCGGCCGCTGCCGCCGCCTGGGAGGTGAGCGCCCACATGTCCTCACCCCAGAACACGGCCACCGACGTCGCCGTCGACTTCGCGGACCAGCGGTGGTTCCAGTCACGGAGCAGGGCGACCGGACCGGCCAGCTTCGCCTTCTGCCCGTCGCGCCGCGGCAGTTGGTCCCACGCGGCGACGAGCCCCGGCAACAGCCGTGCGAATGCGGTGAGATACGGATCGAACGCGGCCTCGATCAGCGTCCGCGGGGTGAAGTCGTCGCGCGCGGTCAGTACGCGGACCGCCTGCGGACCGCGCGGATTCTCGCCGACCCGGTCGAAGTAGCGCGGGTAGTCGGCCGCGTCGGGGCTGTCCGCGCCGGCGGCGGTCCAGGGCCAGTTGTTGGTGTTGAACGCCCAGCCGTTCCTCGGGTTCACCGCCCGGGGCATGCTGTCCAGGCTGTGCGTGCCCCGCCAGTCGGTCGCCGGATCGCTGCCGTCGACCGGCTTCAGGTAGTTGAACCGGTCGTCCCGCACCGGCATGAACTGCGGCATCAGGAAGGCTATTTCGCCCTTCGAGTCCGCGAAGAGCGTGTTGTTCGAGCTGTTCGCCTTGAGTCCCGCGACCTTCACATACTGCCGGTAGTCGCGCGTCGTGGTGCGCAGGAAGCTCTGCGTCAGGGCCTCGACGGGCTTGTTCATCAGCGCGCACGCGATCCACTTGCCGTCCGCCTCACGAACGACCGGGCCGTGGTGGGTGGCCAACGTGGTGAAGCTGCGCTTCTCCTGGCCGCCCTGCGCCGTACGGAAGGACAGGGTGACCGTCTTCGAGGTGACGGGGCGCAGTTCGTCGCCGTAACGGTAGGAACGGGCGCCGTCGGAGCCCGTCACGATCGTCTCGGCGAACTCGTCTATGTTGTCGACCCCGCTGGTCGTATGCATCCAGCCCGTGTGCGCGTTGAAGCCTTGGTAGATGAAGAACTGCCCCCAGGTGGCGGCGCCGTAGACATCGAGCCCCTCGCGGCTCGTCACATGCTGCTCGGCACGGAAGAAGAAGCTGGTGTGCGGGTTGATCAGCAGCAGGGCGTGGCCGTTACGGGTGTGGCTCGGCGCGATGGCGATGCCGTTCGACCCCGTGGGTTCACGCGGCACCAGCCCCCGCTCCTCGTCGGTGACCGGCACGTCCCGCCCGCCGTAGAAGGCTTCGAGCTGGGAGAGCAGCACCGACTCGATGTCACCGCCGATACTGCCCTCCGAGAAGCTCAACGGCATCCACGGCTCGAACCGGTCGAGTACGCGCGGACGCACCTCGGGGTGTGTCGCGAGGTAGTGGTTGAGCCCGTCCGCCCATGCCCGCATCAGCGCACGCAGCCACGCCGGGCACCTCGCGTATTCCCTCTTCAGCTCCTCGGGATCGAGGAACAGCCGCTGACGCAGGTCCTGCCAGATCGCACGCTCGCCCTCGGCCTCGGCGAGCCGGCCCAGGGCGACGAGGTAGTTCTGCTCGATGCGGTTGAAGTCGTCCTCGGCCTGGGCGTACATCATCCCGAAGACCGCGTCGGCGTCGCTCTCGCCCACGACGTGCGGAACACCCCAGTCGTCCCGTGTGATCGTCACCCGGGCGGCATGCCCGCGCCGACGGGCCTCGTCGGCCGGAGACGCCGCCGCTCCCGCGAACGCCGTGCCGGACGACAGCCCCGCGGCCATGGCCAGCCCGGCGGCGCCGCCCAGGACACGGCGTCGGCTCGGCCCGAAGTTCTGCGGACGGCTCATGAGCGGCTCCTTGTTCCTTCGAGTTTCTTCGGGATTCCTTCGAGAACCAGGGCATCGTCCGGCCACCGTGATCAGGCACCCGGAGGCCCCGTACTGGAGTTCGGTTGATCACCTACGAGCACAGTCCTACCGAGGAAGACCCGCCCTGACAAGAACGCCGAACGCGGTGATCCCGGAGTGGGTGGCGTGACAGCCACCTCGGTCTCCGGGATCACCGCGTCGTCGGTCAGGATCCGTAGCGCAGGGAGATCGTGTCGCCCAGGTTGATCACCGAACTCCGGTTGGCGGCCGTGGCCGTGGCGCCGTCGACGCTGGTCTTGCAGGTCGAACCGCCGCTGTTGGCCGTGCCGTTGATGTCGGTGATCACACCGCTGCCCGGGGTGACGGAGGTGACACAGCCGGCCGGAGTGGCCGAGGTTGTCGCCGCGTCGAGAACCGCCCTGAGGGTGGTGGTGGACGCGGTCGGGGTGAAGGCCACCGAACAGACCTTGAGCGAGGCCCCGTTGTGGACGGTGAGAGCGAGCTTCGTGGCGGTGCCCGAGGTGAAGCCGGAGGTGGCGACCCAGCGCGGGGCTCCGGCGGTGGTTGGGGTGGGCGGTGCGGCCATGAAGCCGCCGCCGGCCACGGCGCGCAGCGCGTCGATGGAGGAGTACGCGGACGGGCCGGTGTCGGTGGGCTGGTACTTGAAGCCGCCGGCCGGGTTGAACTGCTGGGCGATGAGGAAGTCCACGGGCGTCTTGCCGGCCGTGGTGAGGAAGTCGCCGGTCTGCGGATTGATGCCGCACGCCTGGAGACCGGAGACCGCCCAGCCGTTGGAGCTGCTGTTGACGGCGTACAGGGAGTCGAAGCCGCCGGTGGCCCGGATCAGCTTGGACTTCAGGAACGCCTTCGCCTCCAGGACGGCCGGGTCGGTGGCCGGGACACCGGAGACGCAGAGCGAGGCCATGGCGGCGCCGGTCATGTCGATGTCACTGGCGCCGGCGAGCTTGACCGGGTCGCCCTCGGCCTTGGCGAAGGTCCAGCCGCCGTCGTCGTGCTGGTTGGCGCGGACCGTGGCGACGGACGTGTCGAGCAGCGCCTGCGGTACACGCTGGGCGCCGGTCTGGGTCTTGGCGCCGGCGAGGGAGATGAGTGCGAAGACGGTGCCGTTGAAGTTGGCCGAGGCGCCCCAGTAGCCCGGCTCGGAGTTCTGCCAGTACGCGTAGGTGTCCGCGACGAGGTTGCGACTCGCGGAGACGCGGGCGGGGTCGACTCCGGCGGAGTAGGCGTTGATGATGCCGCGCTCGTAGTCGGTGACGACCGGGGAGGTGCCGGGCCAGGCGGCGTTGGCGAGGTGGGCGCGGTAGACGGTGCGGGCGTTCTTGGTCGTGTCACCGCCCGGTGTGACGTCGACAGCCGCGGTCCCAGCCGCGGCGAAGGCGGAGAACGCCCACTCGTTGGAGAGGCCGCTGCCCGCGTACGAACCGTTCGCGGCCTGCAACGAGCGGAGGTAACTCACGCCGTTCGTCTTGGAGGTGGCGATCTGCGCGGGCGTTGACGTGGCGAGCGCGGGCAGCGCCGTCAGGGCCAGGGCCGTGAAGGCGGCCGGTACGGCGATGAGTGTTCGGCAGGTCCCTCTGCGGATGCGCGAGGGCGGGGCGAGGCCGGGGCCTACGGCCTGCTCGACGCGTCCGCACCCGCGTTCCTGGGCCTGCCCGCCCTCGTACTCGGAGCCGCCCTGTGCCTGGCCGGACTGCGGCTGGGCGGGCGACGGGTCACCCGCACCTCCTACCGGCCCGACCCGTGGCGCCTCGCGGAGTGGGCGGTGGCCGGCTGCGGCGTCCTGTCGGCGGTGCTCCTCTTCACCAACGTCGGCTTCGACGCCGCCGAACTCAACCCGTCCATCTACCCGTTGAGCTGGCCCACGCTGCCGCCGGTCCCGGCCGCCGCGATCCTGCTCGCGGGCTGCGCGGGATTCCTCGCGCCGCCACCGGTGCCGCCCGGCGGCGGAGCGCGTACGACGTCGCCGGCGGCCAAACCCGTACGGGCGCCCGCACCACGCCCCGAGCCCACGCAGAAAGCCGGCGCCAAGTGATCACGTTCGACCACATCAGCGTCCACTACGACGACACCGACGCACCCGTCCTCACCGATGTCGACCTCACCGTCGACGAAGGCGAACTCTGCCTGGTCGTCGGCCACACCGGGGTAGGCAAGTCCACCCCTCCTCGGCACGGTCAACGGGCTCGTCCCGCACTTCACCGGCGGCACCCTGTACGGCACGGTGACCGTCGACGGCCGTGACACCGCCGTACACCCGCCCCGCGAACTGGCAGACGTCGTAGGCGTGGTGGGCCAGGACCCCCTCGACGGATTCGTCACCGACAGCGTCGAGGAAGAACTCGCCTACGCCATGGAACAGTTGGCGGTCCCGCCCGAGACCATGCGCAAACGCGTCGAGGAGACCCTCGACCTCCTGGGCCTCGCCGACCTGCGCCACCGGGCCCCGCACGAACTCTCCGGCGGCCAGCAACAGCGCGTCGCCATCGGCTCGGTCCTCACCGCCCACCCCCGGATCCTCGTCCTGGACGAGCCCACCTCCGCGCTCGACCCCACCGCCGCCGAGGAAGTCCTCGCCACGATCACCCGGCTCGTGCACGACCTCGGCGTCACCGTGCTGCTCGCCGAGCACCGCATGGAGCGCGTCGTGCAGTACGCGGACCGGGTGCTGTACCTGCCCGGCGACGGCCGGGTCGTGTCCGGCCCACCCGCAGACGTCTTCCGTACGACCACGATCGCCCCGCCCGTGGTCGAACTGGGCCGCTACGCCCACTGGTCACCGCTGCCCCTGTCCGTACGCGACGCCCGCCGCGCCGCCGCACCCCTGCGCGCCCGGCTCGCCGACGTACCTGTTCCGCCGGCCCGTCCCGTACCGGCCGGCGCGGACCGTCTCCTGGAGGCCCGGGACGTGAGCGTCCGGTACCGGGGCCAAGTGCTCCCCGCCGTCCGGGAAGTCGCCCTGAACCTGCGCGGGGGCGAGACCTGCGCTGATGGGCCGCAACGGATCAGGCAAGTCGTCGCTACTGTGGGCCCTCCAGGGGTCCGGAACCCGGACGGCCGGAACCGTACGCGTCACACCGTGTGCCGAGGAGAAGGCGGGCACCGGCTCACGCGACCCGGGCACCGTATCGCCCACAGCGGCACGCCGCCTGGTGGGACTCGTCCCCCAGCCCCCCCACCGACCTGCTCTATCTGGAAAGCGTCAAACAGGAACTCGACCAGGCGGACGCCGAGTCGGCCGTCCAGGGCGGCCTGTCCGCACACGCGATCCTCGACCGACTCGCTCCCGGCATCGACAACGCCACCCACCCCCGCGACCTGTCCGAGGGCCAGAAGCTCTCCCTCGTCCTCGCCATCCAGCTGTCCACGGCCCCGAGCGTCGTCCTCCTCGACGAACCGACCCGCGGCCTCGACTACCGGGCGAAGGCCCAACTCACCCGGATCCTCGACGATCTGGCGGCCGAGGGGCGGGCCGTCGTCGTCTCCACCCACGACGTGGAGTTCGTCGCCCGCACCGCGGACCGGGTGGTCGTGATGGCCGAAGGAGAGATCGTCGCCGACGGCCCCGCCGCCGAAGTCGTCGTCTCCTCACCGGTCTTCGCACCCCAGATCGCCAAAGTACTCGCCCCACTGCCGTACCTGACGGTGGATCAGGCGACGACGGCACTGGCCCGGGCCACGGCAGGCGATGACGAATGAAGAGAACCGGCACCCTCGAACAGCCACGCACCACCGCGATCCGCGTCCCCGTACGCGCCGCGATCGTCATCGCGATGGCGGCCTTCCCCGGCGTCGTGGCCTTCTTCTGGCCGTTCTTCGTCGCACCGGGCACCTTCGGCTCCCCTACGCGCCGCTCGCGATCTTCGGGGTGCTCCTCGTCCTCATCCTGTGCGTGGTCATCTCGGAGATCGCCGAAGGCGGCATCAACTCCAAGGCCCTGGCCATGCTCGGGGTGCTCTCCGCGGTCAACGCCGCGATCCGCCCACTCGGCGCCGGCACCGCCGGGATCGAGACCGTCTTCTTCAGCCTCGTCCTGGCCGGGCGGGTGTACGGCCCCGGCTTCGGCTTCACCCTGGGCTGCACCTCCCTGTTCGCCTCCGCGCTCATCACGGGCGGCGTCGGACCATGGATGCCCTACCAGATGTTCGGCTGCGCCTTCGTTTCGGCATGCTCGCGGGCCTGCTGCCCCGCGCCACCGGCCGCCGCGAGGTACTGCTGCTCGCCGTCTACGGAGGTCTCTCCGGCTTTCTCTTCGGCTTCCTGCTCAATCTTTTCTTCTGGCCGTTCCCCCTCGCCCCGAACAGCTCGATCGCCTATCTGCCGGGCCTGCCCTTCACCGAACAGTGGCAGCGCTACGTCGCCTTCGACCTGGCCACCTCGCTGGGCTGGGACACGGGCAGAGCCGTCACGAACATCGTCTGCGTCACCCTCGCGGGCCCGGCGGTACTGACAGTCTTCCGCCGCGCGGCCCGCAAGGCCCGCTTCCAGGCCCCTGTCCACTTCCGCACGGCGGACAAGGGGACGCCACCCGCCACGAAGTAGCACTCAGGCACCGCCGGTGCCCCCGACCGGGGTCGGGTGCAACGATCCGCACGACGAGGCGACTCAGAGCGCCGCCGTCGGACTGGTCGTACGCCTTCCTCGGGGCGTACTCGCCGGTGAGGTTCGGGTTCGTCGAAGTGGACACTTCACGATTACGCCGCCCTGGCCGCCACCGAGCCCCGGAGGCGGCGGAAGGCGGACTGGATGATGTGATCGCGTTCATCCTGCGGGGCTGCGCGCCGGACGCGCGGGAGCGCCATCCTCCGCTGCGGTGACCGACGGGGAGGACGCTGCGGTCACGTCGTAACGGGCGCGCCGTCGTCACCCGGTGGATGCCCTCGGCGTCGGCCGTCCGCCCTTACCGGTACGCCAGCCGGGCGATGTGCTCGGCAGCCATGATCACCGTGAGGTTGGGCGCCGCGCTGATCGGGTCCGGAAGGATCGAGGCGTCCACGACGCGAAGTCCGGTGAGTCCGCGGACATTGCCGAGCCGGTCCACGACCGCACGCGAGTCGTCGTCGGCTCCCATCGGGGCGCTGGCGATCGGGTGTCCGTACGACTCGATCGTGGCGCTCACCGCGGCTTCGAGATCGGCGTCGCTCGTCGCCGTCGCGCCGGGGCTCAGCTCACTGTCGATGATCTCGACCAGCGGCGAGGTGGTGGCGATACGCCGGGCCAGTCGGATGCCCTCGATCAGCCGCGCTCGATCTTCGGCGGTGGCGAGCATGTTGAGATCGATGCGCGGGGCCAGGTCCGGATCACGCCCGGCCAGCGTCAGCGATCCGATCGAACTCGGGTGCATCATGCCGACCGCGATCACGAATCCGGCGCCGGTCGGGCTCTGAGACGGATCGAACGTGTGCTGCGCGATGAGGTGGAGGTCCAGCTCGCCCGGTTCGGCGTGCGAGCTGGCGGTCCACACGATTGAACCGACCGCCGGGGTGACCGCTCCGATCAGGTCCGGGCGGGCTGCGTACGCGATGTAGTAGAAGAGTTGGTCGACCAGGTGCCGGCCGACGGGCAGATCCGCCACGACCGGGATCTCCAGGGCTTGCAGGTCCCCCGAAGGCCCGACGCCGGAACGCAGCAGGATGGCGGCGCTGCCGTAGGTGCCGGCCGAGAGCACCACCTCGGCCGCCTGCCCGATGGTGCCGTCCGCGAGTGCCACGCCCGTCGCCCGCGATCCGGAGAAGACGACGCGGTCGACCAGAACGTCACCGCGGATCTCCAGGTTGGGCCGCCGGCGTACGGCACCGTCGAGGTACGCCATGCCGGTGTTGACGCGGATACCGTCCACGACGTTCTTCGTGAACGCGGCGGCGCCCGCCGGTGACGGGCCGTTCAGGTCGCTTGTCTTCACGATCCCGTTGGCCGCAGCCGCGTCGATGAAGGCCTGCTGAACGGGGGTCAGGTCCTCGAAACTGAGCTGGCGCACCGGTTGCGGCCCGCTTCGCCCGTGCCAGTGGTCCTCGCCGCTGGGGGTGTTCTCCAGGGTGCGGTAGTCGGGGAGCACCTCATCGAACGCCCAGCCCCTGAGCCCCCGCTCGGCCCACCGGGCGAAGTCCGCGGGCAGGGCCCGCACCGCGGCCCCGCCGTTGACCGCGGAACTCCCGCCGAGCACCTTGCCGCGGAAGGCGGCGACGGGGCGGCCGATGACGCCGGGCTCGGTCATGTAGCCCCAGTCATGCCCGGTGAGGCCCCCGACGGCGTCGCTGTCGGCGACCTTGTCCGGGTACCCGTCGGGCGGATAGGCCGGTCCGGCCTCAAGCAGCAGCACCCGCCGCTGCGGGTCCTCGCTCAACCGCGCGGCGAGCACCGCTCCGGCGGATCCGCCACCCACGATGAGCACGTCGGGCTGCTGGCCTGCCTCTTCGCTGGACGAACTGGACACTTCACGTCTCCCTGGCTCTCGTGTTGGTCGATTCGCCGTCAGCCTCACGGACGGGCGGTGAAGATCAGGAAGTCACGGTATGCGTCCCGGGACCCCTCGACCGGTTCGTCGGGCGCTCCGTCCGGGTGGTTGTTCCGAGTGCTGTGGCCAGGAGCGCGGGCGCCGGGCCGCGCGGAGCACCGCAGGTCCTCTTCGGCTGGGCGCCACGTTCCTGGCGGAAGCGCGGGACGGCGCGGAGGTCTCGGAGAAGGGGCCTCTCGGGGGCGCGACGCGACGTGATCATGCGCCGGGGACGGCCCCCGGTGGTCCCAGCAACACCCCTATACGCACTGGCTGGCCGCACTGTCCTGTCGCCCCGCGTCCGCCAGAGTCGTGGGTGTCGGCGGAGGCGGCCGACGGATTCACAAGCTGGAGGGGGAAACAGCATGTCCGAAGCAGCAGTTGGGGCACAGCGCGGCATGGCTCGACGAGGGTTCCTGGCCGGGGCTGCGGCCGTGACGGGTACGGCACTGACGAGCACGGCGGCGTCCGCCGGTACGGCACGCGCGGCCGGTCCGGCGGCCCGAAACGGTGCCGACACAGGCCCGTTGGCGCTCACCCACGTCACGGTGATCGACGGATCGGGAGCACCCCCGGCCCCCGACATGACGGTCGTCGTGGAGGACGGCCGCATCACCGGACTCGCCCCGAGCGCACGCACGCGGCTCCGCCCGGGCACCCGTACGGTCGACCTGACCGGCAAGTACCTGACCCCGGGACTGATCGAGGCGCACACCCACAGCGACGGCCCGGAGTCAGTGGTCCCGCCGCTGTACGCCCTCGCCGGCGTCACCACGGTCCGGGAGATGCGGGGCCAGGCGATCCACCACGAGTGGCGCGAGAAGATCCGCAACGGTGCGCTGCTCGGCCCCCGTTGGGTGGTCGGCAGCCCCATCGTCGACGGCACGCCCTCACTGTGGGCGGCCGACGTGGGCCCGACCATCGAGGTGCGCGACGCGGCCGAGGCCCGGCGCGCCGTACGGCGGGTCAAGCGCGAGGGCGCGGACTTCGTCAAGGTGTACTCCCGCCTGTCCCGCGAGGCCTACTTCGCCATCGCGGACGAGGCGCGGCGCCAGGGCATTCCGCACCTCGGGCACTGCCCCGACACCGTACGGATCGGGGAGGCGAGCGCCACCGGCCACCGCACCATCGAGCACCTGCACGCGCTGCTCCTGGCGACGTCACGGCACGAGAAGGAGATACGGCGCCGCCTGGCCGCCGTAAGGATCGACCCGCGCGACCCCAGCAGCCTGTCCCGCTACCACAGTTGGTTCCAGCAGGTGCATCCCCTCGAATGGCGGGCCGTGCGCGGCTACGACAGGGACCGGGCGGACGCCCTCTTCCGGAACCTGGCGGCCAACGGGACGGCGGTCGTCCCCACGCTCAGCGTGCACCGCACACTGGAGCTGCCCGACGATGTTCCGTCCCGGGCCGAGGAGTGGAAGTACCTGCCCGCCTGGCAGGTGGAGAGCTGGCCGGACCAACTGGCGGCCCTGACCGGTGGGCGCACCCCCGAGCAGGACCGGCAGATCCGGCAGATCTTCGCGCACCGGCTCCGGCTGGTGGGCGAGTTGCACGGCGCGGGTGTGCGGCTGGCGGCGGGCACCGACACCGGCACGGGATACCTCGTCCCGGGCTTCGCCCTCCACGACGAGCTGGCACTGCTCGTGGCGGCCGGCCTCACCCCGGCCGAGGCCCTGCGTACGGCCACGCGGGACGCGGCCCGCACTCTCGGTCTGCCCGCCGTCGGTACCGTGGCCCGCGGACAGGCCGCCGACCTGCTCGTCCTGGACGCGGACCCGCTGCGTGACATCCGCAACACCCGCCGCATCCACGGCGTGGTCGTCGACGGCAGGTGGATCCCGCCGGAGGAACGCCGCCGGCTTCTCGCGGCGGTGGAAGAGGCCGCCGCCCAGACCTCGCCACCGCAGGAGGGCGCCACGATGACGGGCTGCGGCTGCGGCGGACACCCCTGACAGTCCTGCGGTGGCGGCTTCACCGACGAGTGGAGCCGGCCGCCGGGTGGGCGGCCGGTCCGGAGGAAGACGCGCCGTGGATCGCGACGGTCTGTGTGCCGGGGCCGTCGCCGGCAGCCGCTTGGGCCGTCCACCACGTCAACGACAGCCGCACCAGGACAAGATGACCTGGGCGCCCGCCGCTTTTCCTTCCGCTGACCGCCTGATCACAGGACGAGCATGAGCTTGCCGCCGGGCCGACGGGACTGGCTGAGTTCGGCCGCCTCCTGGATCTGGTCGAGCGTGTACGTGCGGGCCACCGATACGGCGAGAACGCCTTCGCCCGCCAGCCGGGCGAACTCGCCCATCCGGTCGTAGCGCATCTCGATCTGGGTGATCCGGGTGCCCAGCTCGGCCGCGGCGGCGAAGTCCGAGACGGTGAGGACGCGGTCGGGGTCCCCGGTCAGCTCTATCAGGGTCGGCAGCGAGCCGCCGCCCGGGCTGGCCTGGTCGGCGCGGTCGATCCGGCCGCCGGTCGGGGCCGTGTCCAGGGCGCGGTCGACGCGGGCCCCGGCCAGTGCGGCGACGCGTTCGGCCATGCCGTCGCCGTAGCCGGTCACCAGGGCGCCGAGCTCTTCCAGGGCTGCGGCCCGCGTCGGCCCGGCGGTGGCGATCACCTGGACACCCCGGTGCAGCGCCAGGCGCACCGCCGCCTCACCCACGGTGGAGCCCGCGCCGTGGACGAGCAGCAGCTCGCCCGGCTGGACGCCGAGGTCGTCGAGCGCGTGCCATGCCGTCTCGGCCGCCATCGGCAGCGCGGCGGCCTGTTCGGCGGTGACGCCCGCGGGAACGTGGGCCCAGACCGCCATCAGCGCATACTCGGCCGCCCCGGCCGTCGGGCCGTCGAAGGCCGCCGGGCCGAACACGCGGTCGCCGATCTCGACGCCGATGACGCCATCGCCGAGCGCGTCGACGGTGCCCGCGACCTCGGTGCCGAGCCCGCGCGGCAGCGGCGGCAACTGGTCGGCGAGCAGGCCGTCGACCACCGCCCAGTCGCCCGGCGTCAGTCCGCACGCCCGCACGGCTATCCGGATCTGGCCGGGTCCCGGCTCCGGCTTCGGGACCTCGCGGAGCACGATCACGTCCGGGGATCCGAACCGGTCGAACTGAAGAGCCTTCATGACGATCTCCAAGTGATGACAGCATCTGTTGTCATCGATCCTAACGCCATGACGACAGCCTCTGCTGTCATATGCTGGTGGGCATGCCGAGATGGGAGTCAGACGCACAGGGGCGGCTCGAGCGCGCGGCGCTCGAACTCTTCGAGACGCAGGGGTTCGAGCGCACCACGGTCGCGCAGATCGCGCGCACTGCGGGCCTGACCGAGCGCTCCTTCTACCGCTACTTCCCCGACAAGCGGGAAGTCCTCTTCGCCGGCAACGAACTCGAAGCCCACCTTGCCGCCGGCGTCGAGGCGGCCGACCCCGGCCTCACACCGATCGAGGCGCTGCTCAACGCGCTGGGAACGGCCGACGAGGTCTTTCAATCGCGCGAGTTCCTGCTGCGCCGCGTCAAGGT
This sequence comes from Streptomyces niveus, assembly GCF_001723055.1. Classification (GTDB taxonomy): domain Bacteria; phylum Actinomycetota; class Actinomycetes; order Streptomycetales; family Streptomycetaceae; genus Streptomyces; species Streptomyces niveus. Next base: position 44,435 of record NZ_MDCR01000104.1, on the reverse strand, counting down.
GATCGCCGCCAGCCCGGCGCTGGCCGAGCGCGACCTGATCAAGCTCGCCGACATCGCCGAAGCGCTGGTAGGGGCGCTCGATCACCGCGGCGTCGAGCCCGGAAAAGCGCGCTTCATCATCGACGTGGCGATTGCGGTCTCCCGGCGCGCCACGTCCCGCTGGCTGGCCGACCCGGACGCGACGCTCTCCGATCTCGTCGCCCAGACCGCCGCCGAACTGCGTGAGGCGGTCGCGCCACCGACCCGGACGGCTGGCTGAGCCTGCTGTACGGGCTCGCGTTCCTGGCCGGGCGGGTACGAAACCGAGCCTGGTCGCAGGAGGTGAGCCGGGCAGCGGGACAAGCCCCGTCTCGTACGGGGTGATCACGAGTTGGCCCCGGTCCCGCTCGGTGATGCCCGCGACCGGCCGCAGGGAGTGCTGCGGAGGCCGCCCGGCAAAGTCGGCGATCAGCCGGCGCGTGATCCCCGGCGCGAGCAACGCATCGCCGCGAGGATGTCGTTCAGCGCCATGTCCTTGACCACGAAGCCGCTAGCTCCGGCCCGCAGCGCGCCGTATGCCGGGCATCCGGATGTCCATCACCACGACGTCGGGGCTGATTGCGGCTTCGCCGACCACCTCCAGGTCGGGGTGATCGGACCGGCCATCACCAGGCGCAGGCCGGACCGCACCAGTGGCTGGTCGTCGGCGAGTACGACACGTACGGGACCGTCGGTCATCGTGCTTCCACCGGAACTCCGGCGGGTTCGGGCAGAGGCAGCCGGGCCGTCACCCGGAAACCGCCCTCGGGACGCGGCCCGGCGCTGAAGTCGCGGCATACCACGTTGGTCAGCGCGTCCTGAACGATACGGAAGGCGGCGGACAGGTCGACGTCGGCCGGCAGCGCCCGCTCCTCCACTGCGGCGCACATCCACCCGCATCCCCGCGTCCGCCGTGGGCCGGGTCCGGATGACCTGGCTCGCCGCCCCGGCCTGGATGGCGATGATGCCGATGCTGTGCGCGACCATGTCGTGCAACTCCCGTGTGATCCGCAGCCGTTCGGCGATCACGGCCTCGGCCACCTCCTGTGACCGCAGCGCCACCGCGTGCTCGCGGCGCTGGCGGCTCAACAGCCCACCCATGCACGCCGCCGCCGTCGCCAGGAGGGCGATCACGACGCCCGACGCGTACGAGGAACGAGGTGGTCGAGATGGCATCCATCCCGCGAGACTTTCCAGCCGCCGCCCCCGCGGAATCGGGCCGCGGACGTACGCCCACGGCGAAGGCGCCCGCACGATTGCCACCCACGGTCACATGACCGGACGGGGCCATCCCCGCAGGGTTGACCCTGTGATCGAGGTCGACGAACTCACCAAGCGCTGCGGCGGCAGGACCGCCGTCGACCGGCTGCCCTTCAGCGTGTGACCGGGTCAGGTCACCGGTTTCCTCCGCCCCAACGGAGCGGGCAAGACCACCACCCTGCGTCTGAACCTCGGCCTGGACGCGCCCACCGGCGGGCACCGCCACCGTCAGCGGCGTCCCCTTCCGCACCCACCCACCCACGCGGCCTGCGGCACGTCGGTGCCCTCATCGACGCAGGCCAGGTCACCAGTGCTTTCACCTTGTTGACGCTGCCGCCGATCTTCTCGCAGTGCGCCCGCTGGCCCGCCGCCGTAAACCACGCGATGCCGCCGGTCACGGCATGGAAGCGCCTGGTCCAGAACTGAGCACCGGATCCTCATTCCTCGCGTACAGCGCCACCGTCCCGGGCTCGTGGGCCGTGTACGCGATCTGGCCGCTGATCGCGGTCGTACTCGCCACGGTCGTCGTGCGGCACCGCGACGTGTGAACGCGCCCGCCATCCGCATCAATGTCCGTCAGTCCGGGGCCCGTTCACCGTGTGCGAGCCCAGTCGCGAGAACAGGATGGACGAGCGTCGGCTGATTCCGGCGCAGCGCGCTGAGATGGTCGCCGGTCCAGATGACGCGCACCGCCGTCGCCGAGGCGATCCCGTGCTTGTCCCGCAGGTCCTCGCGCAGCGCGCGGACCAGTGCGCGGTCGGCGTCCGCGTCCAGGTCCAGCGAACGCGGCACCGGTCGTTCGCCGTCGAGGCTCCTGGCGAAGTCGTCGTACCAGTCCGTGACTTGCCACGTACGACGAAGCAGCGTGTGCCGGAGCTGTGCGTGCGGGAGCTGTGTGGGGCGAGCCGCGCTCCCCTCGCCGAAGGCCTGGTCGCCGTCGCGTTCCCAGAGGTCCAGCACCGTGTCGGCCGCGAGCCGTAGCCCGATCACTCCGCCGATGAGCATCGCGAATTCGGCCAGCGGTGTCGTCTTGGCGCCGCGCTCGGTCAGATACTGGCGGAACGCGTCGTCCATCCGGCGCGCGGCCGACGCCGCACGCACCGCTTGCCGCTTCGCCTCGACCGCCGTCGAGGCCGGGCGGGAGCCGGGGCGCCGCATGCCGAACTCCACGGCGGCTGCCAGATAGCGGGAGCTGGCGGTGTACGCCTGGGACAGGGCCGTGTTCAGCGCGGCGCCGGCCCCGCGCGGCCAGAACAGCAGGCCCACCACCAGGCTGACCCCACAGCCGATGGCGACGTCCTCGATCCGTACGAGCCCGACCCGCCAGCCTGTCGGCTGGAGGATGTTGAACAGGATGACAAGCTCCAAGGTGAAGGCGGCCTGCCCTGCGGCGAAGGAGATCACGGCCGGCGCGACCCCGGCCACCAGGATCGTCACGGGGAGCAGGAACCACAGCGGCGTGGTGTCACTGCCGATCGGCAGCAGCAGGAGCGCCCCGATCGCGAAGCCGGCCAAGGTGCCGAGCACCGCGCGCAGTGCGTTCTGCCCGGTGCTGAGCGCGTTCGAGCGCAGTACCGACAACGCGCCGACCACGACCCAGAAGGCATGCTGGACATCGGTCAGATTCGCCACCAGTACGGCCAGTGCCAGCCCTACGGCGCCGCGCACGCTGTTGTGCAGCCACACCGAGTGCGGATCCACGTGCGCGGACACCCGCTCCTGCGCCGCGGACAACGTCCCCGGCAGCCCGGTGGCCTGTCTGCCGAGGAGTCGCTGCAGCCAGGTGCGGCGCTCGGCGCGGGCGGCGGCGTCGATGTTGTCGCCGATCGCGCCGACGACGAAGGCCAGTTCATGGGCGCGGAAGCTCGGCTCCAGGGCGTCGATGACCTCGGTCACCTGCCGGTCGGCCGGCTCGTCCGTCTCGTCCGTCGATACGGTGCTCGCTCCGGTGCCGTTCCCGGGCCCCCGGCCGGACAGCGGCGCCAGTACGTCGGCGGCGTCGCACTCCAGCGCGAACAGGGCGGCGCGCAGCTCGGCCGACGCGGTGTACAGCGCGTCCGGGCTCGTACGCGGCGCCGCGAGGAGATCCGCACCGTGTCCGAGTACGTTCGCCGCCGCGATCCTCGCGCGGCGGGCGGCCAGGTTGGGGGAGTCGTCGGGGATCGGCAGGGAATGCACGATGACCCTTCTCGCCCAGTTCAGCTCGTCGACCAGCCGGACCACGGCGCGATCCGACGCGCTCAGCCCGGTCGGCCGATAGGGCGTGGTCAGGAACTGCCGCTGCAACTCGTCCAACGCCCGGTGGGCGTTACGTACGATCTGCTGGTGGTCGGGCGACGATGCCTCGTCCTCGGAGCGCAGCCGGGCGGCCAGCGCACGACAGGCGCCAACTGCCTTTCCCCGCAACGGATCGGCGGCGGGCTCGGGCCACAGCAACCGGATCGCGAACAGCCCGACAACCGCTGCCAGCCCCCACCCCGCCAGCCGATCCGGCACATCCGAGGCCGTCCCCGGCAGCGAGACCGGCAGGATGAACGAGAGCAGCAGCGAGGTGCTCGCCCCCGCCAGCACCGAACTGACCGCGCCGGCGAGCAGCACGCCGAAACCGAGCACGGCCATGGCGAGGCACGCCAGCCAAGCGGCCCGCGAGGCCAGGGTCCCCAGGCATACGAACAGCGAGCTGACGACGGCCAGGGAGGCCTGAGCTTGCATCCGCTGACGCATCGGACCGCCGAAGCCCACGAGCATCAGCATGGCGAAGGACCCGAACGCGGCGAAGAGCGCCATCTCCGGATTGCCGATCACCTGGTCGCAGAGGGCGAACGTACCGGGCATCACGATCGCGGTCCGCCCCGCGCGACGCAGTACGAGCAGACCGTGGTCCCGGGCGGTGAGCCGCTGTCGGAGGCGTTGGAGCAGTGCTGGCATCGGTCCCGGTCTCTCCAGACTCACTCACGACGGTCACGGCGGCACCCGAAATTACCTCTTGAATCGCCATAAGGCATGTTTCGCTACGCCGACCCGGCGGCTCCCGTCTTGCGGCGGGTCGGATGCGAGCGGCCCCAACCTGTCGATGTACTCCACAATTTCCTCGATGCGGATCGCCCGACTCAAAGGGCAAACTGCCGACATGTCGTCGGGCGCGCCGAGTGGCGGCGTACCGGGTCGACGTGGTCCGCGAAGTGCGCTGGGGGGCGTGGTGGGGACGGTACTCAAGGGCATGAGCCGCGTGCGTTGGCACGATCTGACGCATGCGTACGGATCGGCGGGCGACGTTCCGGGCCGGCTCTCACGGGTGGCTTTCGGTGACGCGCGGACGAGTGCTTCGGCGTTGAGCGATCTCGGTCTGTGGCTCGGTGAGCTGGCTGTCTTCGACGCGACTGTCGAGGCGGTGCCGTTTCTCTGGGGTCTCGCGGTGACCGATTCCGTCAACAGCCGGTCCGGCGTGGTCCTGTTGCTACAGGCGATCCTCGAACACGGCAATCCTCCACAGATCGCGGTGCAGCGCGCGGCTCACCGAGCCGTGCTCAACGGCAGGAGTACGGCGGACTTGCTGGCCTGTGACGAGGACGCCGCCGTGCGCGCGGCGGCTGCGAATCTGGTGGCCGAGATCGACAGCCACGTCTGCGAGTCCTGCCGCCCTCCGCGCGAATGCGCCGCCCCGTTGACGTGATTTACCGATGATCGTAAGCTGCCTCGCCGTCAGTCCCGGCCATGTCCATGACGTAACCCCCCGCGACCGCAGGGGAGTTGCCGTCGCCCACTCCACCGCAGGTCAGAGCCATCGCCCGACTGTGACACCCGCACCGCTCCGCACCCACAACTCTGGGAGACGCATGTGAAAAGACGTCGCGCGACCGCCTGGGCCGCCTCATCACTCGTCGCAGCTCTCGCGTTGACCGGTACGCTCACCGGCCCCGTGGCCGCGGCGCAGGATCGGGCGGGTACGGTCGCCACCGCGACCGACCCCGTCACGCACGCGGAGAACGACCGCGTCCCCGAGGGCTCCGTCTGGACGCAGAGCTACTTCCCGTCCTCCGACAACTCCGGCACCGAACTGCACGCAGACGTCCTGTTCCCCGAGGCGCTGGCGAAGAAAAAGAAGCGCGTGCCCGTCATCCTGTCGATCGGCCCGTACTTCGGCCACTCGGGGCAGACCGGCCCCGAGGACTGGACCCACACCGGTCCCTCGAACCGCTTCCAGGACTTCATCGAGGGCACGGACCTGTTCGACGAGGGGTACGCCTTCGTCATGGTGGACCTGCGCGGCTTCGGCGGCTCCACCGGCTGCCTCGACTGGGGCGGGCCGGGCGAGCAGGCCGACGTCAAGGCCGCCATCGACTGGGCGGCCAAGCAGCCATGGTCGACCGGTGCGGTCGGCATGTACGGCAAGTCGTACGACGCCGTCACCGGCCTCATCGGCAACAACCTGGACCAGCGGGCGCTCAAGGCCGTCGTCGCCCAGGAGCCGGTGTGGGACATGTACCAGTACATCTACTCCAACGGAGTGCCCCGCCCGAACGTCACCGGCACCGCCAACGCCTACAACTCCATAGCCACCGTTGACCAGATGGCGGACGACGACCCGCGCTATCTGGCCAACTCCCGGTGGGAGGAGACCCACCCGGAGTGCCTCACCGAGAACTCGGCCGGATACCGAATAGCCGACCAGCGGGACAAGCACTGGACCTCCCGCGACCTGGCCAGGATGGCCAAGGGCACCGACACCCCGCTCTTCGTCACGCAGGGCTTCATCGAGAACAACACCAAGCCCGAGGAGATGCAGGAGTACCTCGCCAATCACAAGGGCCCCGAGCGCGGATGGCTCGGCCAGTGGGACCACGTGCGCGGCGGTGACCACACCAGCGACGGACGCCTGGCCATGGGACGCGAGGGTTGGTACGAGGAGACACTCTCCTTCTACGACCACTACCTCAAGGGCGTCAAACCAAAGGTCGACTACCCGGCCTACTCGGTCCAGGACTCCACCGGCACCTGGCGTGCCCAGAAGACGTGGCCCGTCGTGGAACGGTCCGCCACCCTCCCGCTGGGCGACGGCTCGTACGTGGACGACGGCGGCGCCTCCGCACGTGTAGGCCTGGTCCCGTCGGGCGAGGCGACGCCTCAGCCCCGCGAACAGCCTTCCGGCGACTGGGACATGGAGAACGCCCCCGCGCTCGACCCGGCCGCCCCGAAGGGCCTGGCGAAGGGGCAGGCGAAGCGCCGGACGGCCGGTGAGATCACGTCCAGCTTCTTCGTGTGGTCCAAGCCGGTCAACCGGGCCGTACGTGTCACCGGCACCCCGCAGGTCTCCCTGACCGCCAAGGGCACGGGCAACGTCATGGTCAAGCTGTACGACGTCGCGCCGGACGGCACCGCCGTCATGTTCGACGAGCAGGTCTCCCTGCTGGACTCCGGCAAGCTGACCGTCGATCTCAAGTCGACCGACTGGACCCTGATCTCCGGGCACGTCCTGGCGGTGGAGATCGGCTCCATCCAGACCGGTTCATGGCGCGACACCCCCTCCGGCGAGACGATCAAGGTCAAGAACGCGCGGATCGAACTGGCCCTGGACTCCCCGGCCGACGACCGCCCCACGGCCGGCGCCCGCTCACCGTTCCTGGACACCTACCTCCGCCAGTACACGGTGCAACTGCCGCCCGGTCCGGCGTCGTTCACGATCCCCTCCGTCGGACGCCACTGACCCCCGGTCGGCGCCGCCGACCCTGACCCCACTCATCAAGCAGCGTGCCGCCTTCGGTCACCGAAGGCGGCACGCTGCTTTCGCCGCCCTGACCGACATCCGGCCAGGTCAGTTGCTCTTCTGAAGTTGCCAGGTTGCTCGCACCCGACGATGGCAGGCGCTGACCTTGACAGGGCAGGCCCGCGCGACCAACTTCCCGGCTGGTCCGCGACGAACTCCGCGCGGCTGCCCGCTGATATCGCCGGGCGCCCGCGGCGCTCCCGCGTCGTCAGGTCCGGGTCGGTGGTGCGCTCATCGCTGCCGTCAGGAACGTGATCGCCCAGTGCCGGGTCGACTCGCCCGCCACCGGAGTCAGGCAGGCGGGGGAGGGCTGCTGGTAGACCTCGACGCGGTCGATGGCTGTCACGGCGAGGATTCCCCGCATCCGGAACCGCAGCTCCTCCGGGGAAAGGCCGGGCAGTGCGCGCGCGAAGGCCGCCAGGTAGCGCTCACGGACCGTGTCCTCGTCCGGGCCGGTCCAGCTGCGCGCCTCCTCGGCCGGGTCGCTGAGGATCGTCACGATCAGCCGGGACGTCCGGGCGCCGCCCTCGTCGCCGGCCCGCGTCCCGTCGAACAGCGGCCCCGCGAATGCCTCCACCAGTTCGGTGACCGACGGGTCGGGGGTCCGGGCGAGCAGTCGGTCGAGCCCGGCGCACTGCGCGGCGTTGATGGGCTCGATCACGCGGCGGGCGACCGCGGCCAGGAGTTCCGCCTTCGAGCCGAAGTGGTATCCGACGGCGGCCAGGTTCGCTCCGGCGAGGTCGGTGACCGCGCGAACCGAGGTGCCACGGTAACCGCGCTCGGCGAAGAGGTGCTCGGCCGCGTCGAGGATCTGGGTGCGGGTGTCAGGTTGCGCCATGCCTGCGTACACTACAGACGTTCGATTGAAACGAACGTATGAATGAACCGAATGGGCGAAAAGGGTTGTCATGAAACTGCTCGTATACGGCGCCGGGGTTCTCGGCAGCCTGTTCTCCGCCCGCCTGCATGAGACCGGGCACGACGTCTCGCTCCTCGCCCGGGGCGAGCGCCTGGCCTCCTTGCGTCGGCACGGCGTGCAGCTCGCCGAGGCAGGCAGCCCGGACGTCAGGCGGGTGCCGGTGCCGGTGGTCGAGCACCCGGCAGGCGGATACGACCTGACCGCGGTCTTCGTCCGCACCCATCAGGTGGACGCGGTGCTGGAGTCACTCGCCGGTCTCGAAGGCGACGTGCTGTTCCTGCTCAACTGGGCGGCCGGCGCGGAACCGCTGGGCGCGGTGATCGGCCACGAGCGGGTGCTGCTCGGCTTCGGCACAGCCGGCGGCACCATGGAGGGCGATGTGGTCCGCTACCGCGCGCCCAACTTCATAACCCGCCGGGTTGCGACGCCGATCGGCGAACCCGACGGCGGGACCACCCCGCGACTGGAACGAATCGTCCGGGAGTTCCGCACCGCCGGGATCAACGCCAAGGCCGAGCCGAAGATGGATGCCTGGCTCAAGACGCACGCCGCGTTCGAGGTCCCGCTCGGGCAGGCGGTGCACGCGGCGGGCGGCCCGGTGGCGCTGGCCGACGATCTGGACGCGGTCCGCGGCATGCTCCGCATCATGCGGCAGAACCTGGCCGCCCTGCCGACGCCGCCGGTCCCTGGCGGGTTTGCCGCGTTGCGCACCCTGCCGGAAGGACTGCTCGTCGCCACGCTGCGGCGCTTCCTGCGAAGCCCGACGGCCGTACACAGCGGACTCAGCGACGCCTCGCCCGCGACGGTGGCCGAACTCGACCGGCTGGCCGAACAGTTGCGTGCCTACGCGAGGATCCGATAGGCAGGCCGGCGGCCGGGGCGTAGACAGAGGGGGCCGGCACCGGCACCGCACAGCCCGTCGACCGGGGCGACCCACGGGGACGTCGCGGCCGGCCCCGTCAGTCCGCGAGAAGACTGTCCGACGCGGAGTCGGGTGCCGTGTCGGCGCCGTTCTCATCCGACAGCAGGTGGGACACAAGGTCGTACGCCCACCCGGAGGTGAGGGGCTCGTTGGTGAAGACGGCCCGGTAGTAAAGGGGGGCGAGTATCGCGTCCGTGGTCCGCTCCAGAGTCGGGCGCTCACGGCCTCTGGCCTGCTCGCGTTCAAGGATGGCTTCGAGCTGCTGCTGGCGTTCGCCGCGGCAGGCGGCAGCGCCCTGTTCCCCACCTGTGCCGATCGTGGCTCGCACCAGAGCGAGGGTGTCCGGGTCGCAGAGGTCTTTTGCCAGGTCGGACGCGTATCGCTCCAGGTCGCCGCGGAGCGTCCCGGTGTCCGGTACGACGATGTCGCCGGAGAAGCGGCTCGTGGCGACGTCGGCGAGCAGTTCGGCGATGGAGCCCCAGCGGCGGTAGACCGTGGTGGCGTGCACGCCGGCGCGAGAGGCCACGACCGGGATGGTCAGTTCACTGGCTTCGTCGGTGAGTAGGTCCTTTACGGCCTGGTGGACGGCCGCCCGGACCCGGGCAGAGCGGCCGCCGGGCCGACTTTCGGTGCGCTGGGGGGATGTCGTAGCAGGCATGTGACCAGTATTGCACTGATCACTGCCTTTGTAGCGCAGCGTTCGCTGCGTTTGTGTTAGGCTCAAGCCGCTAACGCAATGATCACTGCGAGGTTTGCGCCTCAGGAAGTGAGTCCTCCTGTGTCCAGTCCGGCATTCGTGGGCCCCGAGATGAGCCCCCTGCAACTGCGGGACGTCACGGTCGCCAACCGTGTGTGGATGTCTCCGATGGCCCAGTACTCCGCCGCCCCGGACGGCAAGCCGACCGACTGGCACCTCGTGCACTACGGGGCGCGAGCAGTCGGCGGAGCAGGGCTGATCATGATCGAGGCCACGGCCGTCGGGCCGTCCCACCGATGCACCGCTGCTGACCTCGGGCTCTGGAATGAGGAGCAGGCCGCCGCTCACCGGCGCCTGACCTCATTCATCTCCGAGCAGGGTGCGGTGCCTGCCATTCAGCTCCAGGCCGCGGGCCGGAAGGGGTCGCACAAGCTTCCCTGGGACGGGCTGGGTCAGAACGACCCCGTGCGCGTGGGTGACGGCGGTTGGGACACCATCGCGCCGTCGACAGTCCCCTTCGGTGATCTGAGCCTTCCGCAGGAAGCGAGCCACGCCGACATCGACCGGACGGTCGCGGACTTCGCCCACTCGGCCACGATGGCGCGGCACGCGGGATACCAGGTGGTCGAGATTCAGGCGTCTCACGGATACATCCTCCACGCGTTCCTTTCTCCGCTGTCCAATCACCGGACGGACGAGTACGGCGGAGCGCTGCAGAACCGAATGCGTTTCCCTCTGCGCGTAGCCCAGGCCGTTCGAAAGGCGTTCCCGGCGGAGAAACCTGTTTTCGTCCGTATCACAGCCACGGACTGGGTCGAAGGTGGCATCTCCATCGACGAAGCGGCAATTTTCGCCAAGGAGTTGGCCGCCGTCGGTATCGACCTCCTTGATGTCACCTCCGGCGTGCTGCTGCGGGACGTGCAGGCCCGCCCGCCGGCTCGCGACGGAGTTCACATCGAGTTCGCCGACGCGCTCAAGAAGGCGTCGGGTCTCCCCGTCGCCCCTGTTGGGCAGATCGCCGACATGTCGCTGGCGGGCGAAGTCGTAGCGAGTGGCCGAGCGGACGCGGTGCTGATGGGGAGGGCGCTGCTGCGCGATCCGTACCTCGTCCTCCACCACCGCCGTGACGACCACTCGTCCTGGCCGAATCAGTACCACCGGGCCCTGTGAGAGCAGAGCAGAAGACGGAAGGTGAAGGGAAAATCCCATGACATCCATGAATCGCACTGCCGGGGGCCTTAGGGCCGGGGGACCGGACGGTACGAAGACGAAGCACACGTCCGTCGGCGCTTCGCACCGCAGGCCGGGCAAGGGCGTCTTTGCAGCCGTAGCCGCAATATTCATCCTCTTTCTGGCCGCTTCCAGCGCGCCGTCCCCGCTGTATGTGATCTATCAGGAGCAGTGGCATTTCGAGGCGTGGGCACTGACCGTCGTCTTCGCCCTCTATGTCCTCGGCATGCTGGCCTCGCTGCTGACCGTAGGAGGGCTGTCGGATCATCTCGGCCGTCGGCCAGTTCTCGCTGCCGCGATCGCACTGGAAGTGGTCGCGCTGGTCCTCTTTCTGGTCGCGGGGAACGTGTATGTCCTGTCCGCCGCCCGCGTATTGCAGGGCATAGCGACCGGGGCCGCGACAACGACTCTGAGCGCCATGCTCGTCGACCTCGAGCCCGTGCGCGGACGGGCGGGGGTCGTCACCTCCATCGCGCCGCTGAGCGGACTCGCGGCCGGTGCTCTGGGCAGTGGCATGCTCGTGGAACTCGCCCCGTCACCGACCCGGTTGGTCTACGCATTGCTGCTCGCCGGAATGGCCGCGGCGGCGGTGGTAGTCGCGCGGACCCCCGAGACCTCACCGCGCCGCCCGGGTGCCGTAGCCTCCTTGCGCCCGCGGGTCGCGATGCCCGCCTATCTGCGCGCAGACCTTGTGCCGCTCGTACCTGCGGGAATCGCCGCTTGGGCTCTCGGCGGCATGTACCTCTCCCTCGGCCCATCCGTCGCCGCCCAGTTGCTGGGGCTGCACAGCCACTTGATCGGCGGCGTCGTCGTAACGCTCCTGGCGGGCACCGGAGCGGTCTCCATAACCCTGCTCCGCTCCAGGCCGGCTTCGACACTGTTGGCCCCGTCGGCCGCACTGCTCGGGATCGGCACGCTGATATCGCTCTCCGGGGTGGTGCAGGGCCTCGCCTGGCTTGCCGCCGTCGGCACCGTCATCTCCGGCATCGGCTTCGGCGCCTCGGTGCTGGCCACCTTCGGGACCTTGGCACGCGTTGCCAAGCCGCATGAGCGCGGCGAGGTGTTCGCCTTGGCGAACGTCATCAACTACCTGGGAAACAGCGTTCCCGCCGTACTCGGAGGAATCGCCGTCACCAGCATCGGACTGAGGGCGGCAGCGGAAATCTATGCGCTCGCAATCGCGGTGATCACTTTCTCCGCCCTGGCGCTGCGCCTGAACCAGATACGCGTAGCACGCCACTCAGCCGCAACCACAGAGATCGCCCCATGCAGTTGAGCTGCCCAGCAATATCCACGCGCCAACCAATACGGCTTTTCACCACCTATGACAAGGAAAGATCATGACGACCAGGCCGAAGAAGCATCTTGAGGTTCAGCGGGACGAGCACACGACCATCAGGTACACGGTCAGTGGCCCCGCCTCGGGAACGACGCTGGCGCTCATTCATGGATGGGGCCTCAATCGGACTGATTTCGACGTGATCGCCGATCACCTGCCTGACGACATTCGAGTCATCGCCGTTGACCTCGCCGAGCACGGCGAGTCGCGGTCGACGCGGAACGTCTGGACGATCGAAGAATTCGGTCGCGACGTAGCCGCCGTCCTGGAAGCGGAATCGATAGACACGGCCATTGTTGCCGGGCACTCTCTTGGTGGGGCAGTTGCCGTCGAAGTCGGCCGACAGTTGCCCGACAAGGTGTCGCACATCGTCGCCCTCGACGCGCTGCACTACCTGGGCCTGTTTCCCGCGCAGAGTGCGGAGCAGGTCGAGGCGATGGAGAACCTCTTCCGCCAAGACTTCGAGGGAGGGGTGCGGGGGCTGGTCGAGGGAGGTTCGCCGGCTGGAACTGACGAAGCCCTCAAGGATGCCTACTTCGAGAAGATGGTCGCGGTACGGCAGCCTGCCGGCCTGCATTCCATCGTGGGCCTGGTTCACTGGGACATGGACGCGGCGCTGATCGAGACGAAGCAGCCGATCACGGTTTTCGCGATACGGGAACTTACGGATCAGGAAGCGATCGAGCGCTACGGGAACCGTGTCGACATCGTCCTCGTCGACCTCGGCAGCCACCACTTCCAGGTGGAGGCGCCCGAAGGCACAGCGAGGCTGCTGGCGGGTGTGGTGGACCCCAAGTAGGCGCCAGATATGGCAATTTCCCACGACTGATCGCCAAGAAGACTCGTGAGCCATAGGCCACCCGTCGCACCTCAGTCAGACGGATGGCCACAGCCGCCGACGCCAGTCATGAGTCCGAGCGAATCAACTTGCTCGCAGTCTCATGACGGCTCGGCGGCGTTGCTCAGGAGCGCTGCCCCCCCAGCGATGCGGTCAGGCAGAGCCGCGGCCTTCAGGCTCACCGGGCACGGCAGGTCCTGAGGTAGCTGAGGAACGATGCCTGCAGCCCGGTCACGTGCGTTTCGTGCATGACCTCGCTGGTGACGGATTCGCTGCGTGAGGGAAGGCGGTGGAGGAACGTCGCCGCGTTCTTCGCGAGATTCTGGTAGATCGCCACGTCTCCGAGGATCTCTCGGTCGTTGAGGGTCACGTGAAGCTTGGTGGCGGACCGGCTGTCACCCATTGCTTCAAGTCGAGCGAAGACCTGACTGTCCGCACTGACAACGCCGGGGCTGCCCGCACCGATGCTCTCGAAGAACGTGTCGCCGGTGAGCCAGGCGTAGAGACTGAAGAGTCCGCCGTAGGAATAGCCGAAGAGGCCGTGACCGCTCGGGGCTGTGCCGTAGTCGCGTTCGATCCGCGGATGCAGGTCGGCGGTAAGGAAGTTCAGGAACACATCCCCGCGGCTGTCGTTCAATTCGGCGAGATAGGCGTCGGCTTGCTCGCGAGTCTTCGCGCCCAGTCGGACCGCCATCTCCACCGCGTCGATGAACTCCTTGGCGATGGGTTCACCGGGAGGCACGAGGTCTCGGTTGCGCAGCCGCTCCCAGTGCTCCGCCTCCTCGCCCGCGTAACCCACGCTGACCTGGATGTAGGGCTGAATCGGCTGCATGGGGTCCAGTTGGGTGACGATGAGCGGGGCGGTCATGCCCACAGCCCAGTTGCCGTCGAGCACGTACACCACAGGCGCTTGCGCGGCGGCAGGGTCGTAGCCCGGTGGCGTGGTGACCCAGATGCCGTAGTCGTACCCACCACTGGAGCGCATCTCGAAGTAGTCGGTGTTGGCGAGGCAGCCCTGCCACATGGTGCTCATCTGAGGTCCTTTACGATCTGGCCGGCCCGGAGTACGAGTACGGCCTTGGTGGGGTCGGGGAACAGTTCTGGGTGTTTGAGCGAGTTGCCGTTCCAAAGAACGAGGTCTGCCTGCGCGCCAGGAGTGATGACACCCACCTGGCCGGAAGGCGGCGCCGCTACGAGAGCTTCCATCGGCGTCTCGAGGGCTGCGCGCAGGCTGAGTTCAGTCGCTACGTTGTGCCGCAGCTTGTCCGCGTTGCCCGCCATCACGGAGCCGGCCTCGTATTGACCGTGCCCGCCGATCTGGCACTGAACAGGTCCGCACGACAGGACACGCGGCCCTCTGACCTTGCCCTTCGCGGTCGCGGTGACGGTACCGCCTTCGACCCCGCCGGTGTCGCGAACGGTCGTGAAGCCGGCGTCGAGTGTCGTGCCGGTCGTGGCGAAGATGCCGGCAGCGATCTCGGCGGCGCTTATCTGAAGCGAGAAGTGCGGCTGGATCGGGCTCGACAGGCCCAGGTGGACATGAGCGCCGATCAGGCCGGGCGTCATCGTCAATCCCTTGGCATCGAGACGCTCGCGGTGCGCGCTGGAGGTACCGAGTCGGGTGATTCGGCCGTTCTCGATGGTGACGTCGACGTCGCCGGGATCGCGCCCCGATCCGTCGATGACCGTCGCGCCGACTGCATGAGCAGGTTCGATCGTCGATCCTCCGCGTTGCGGGCTGACTGCGACCATGTGCGAAGCAACACGGAACCGCCGAACTTTCTTTTCCAATGGATAAACTGTGGGAGTGATCCTGTCAACCTCGGAACGCAAGGGCAGCGCGCGCGAGCGACTCCTGGCACGGCTTCTCGACGCGTTCGGCGAGGCCCTTCCCCCGCCTGAGATGTCGCTCCGCGAGATCGCCGCCCGGATCGAGACCAGCCACGCCCTGCTGCGATACCACTTCGGATCACTCTCGGGCGTCCTGGCCGCCATGCTCAACGCGCAGCGATCCCGCGACAACGAGGCACTTCTGGAGGCCGCCCAGCAGGGCACCTTCGACGACTTCGTCGAGGTGATCTGGCGTACCTACACCCGGCCGGAGCGGTTGTCGCGTATCCGCGGCTTCTTCTACGTCGCCGGACTGGCCGCGTACGGCCCCGAGGACTTCCGTGAGTTCGTGGAGTCGATCGGCGACCTGACCGTGATGCTGTCCTCAATCGCGGAACGCGAAGGGCTCGACACCAAGGAAGCACGCGATGTGGCCACCGTCACCGTTGCCGCGATTCGCGGCCTCCTATTGCAGGAAGTCCTGACCCCCGGTACCTGTTCGGAGGACGCGGTCGCCTTGATCGTGCGTATGCGGGGGACGGGTGCGTGGGGCGCGCCTCAGGGGACGGAACGGAACTGTCCGCCGGGGTGGTCGTCAACGCGGCCGGCCCGTGGTCGGGACAACTGAACCGGCTCGCCGAAGTGGGGGAGGAGACTTCACCGTCGGTCTGCGGTCGCTGCGCCAGGAGGTGCACCACGTAGCGGGGACGCAGGTGACGCTGGCGGCTCGCCGCCTGCCCGGCCTGCGCGTTCCCAACAAGCCTCATGGTGTGGCGGGCGTGTACGACGTGACCGACGACCGGACCCCCGTATACGCCCGAACCGATCTTGACGGCCTCTACGTGGCCATAGGCACCAGCGGTAGTAAGTTCAGCACGCCCCTCTGGTGGGCCGCCTCACGACCACCCTGATCCACGGTGTCGAAGGCGGGCACGACCACGACCGGAGCGGGCTCACGCACACCTACGAACACACGGGCCAGACCATTGACCTCGGTACGTTCTCACGCCGCCGCCGACCGGCCTCATCCACGGGCACAGTCCTCTGACGTCGGTCGCTGGTCGGCAGCTCTTCGTGCGGCGGGGCAGGGCGACGGGCGGGACAGCGACACCATCCGGCCAGGCCGGCGAAGTCCTCTAGGCGCACCTCGTGTCGACTGCCTCGCACCACGGCGACGCTTCCGGCGCAGACTCGCAGGGACGCCCTGACCACTCAACCCGGTGAGCCTTCCCGGTCAACAGCCCAAGCCGCAGGCCGGAACGTGACGGAGCCCGGGAGCATGTCCAGCTCCCGGGCTCCAACTTGCCACCCATTTGCGCACACCGGCGGCGTTTAAGAGCCGCGGGTCATGTTGAGATCGACGTGTTCTGCCTTTGAACTACAGCGCCACGAGAGAGGCGCCGAGGGGACTTGAACCCCCAGCTCGTCGATGTTCGCCCACGCTCGGTCGATCCGGTGTTCGGCGGCGAATACTGAGACTGGAGCGAGAATCTGAGTTTCATGGGGCCGCCTCTGCCAGGCTTGGGCCACCCCCGCACGTGGTGCGGGGAGAGGGATTCGAACCCCCAACTGACACCCCTTGATCAGCTTCAACATCAGTTTCAGCTTGCGCTCATCGCGCACCCTCCGCTCGCGACGGAGGGCGAATGTGGGGGCTACCGGAAGAGGTAGCCGAATACCGCGTCGCCGACACGCTGGTCGGTGACCTCGGTGTTGTTCGCCTCCTCGCGGGCGAACTTGACGGACTGCTGGAGTTTCTCGACGCGGTCGAGGAGCTCGTTGACCCGCCGGGCGGGCAGCGCGCCGGAGAACTTCACCGTGGTCCAGTAACCGACCGGGACGTCCTCGTAGTACACCTCGACCTGCGCCGGGTGCTTCTCCGTGGCCTCGGCCTTCACGTGGTTGCGCGGAACCTTCTTCGTACGGATTGTCCGCACCGGGTCCGTCTTCCACGAGTCCGTCGAGGGGTCCAGGTTCCACGACTCGGAGGCGTCGAGCACCGGCAGCTTGCGCACGAAGGTGTGCAGGTCGGTGAGTTGCTTCTCCAGGAACAACAGGTACGGGACGGGAACCTGGGACAACAGCACCGTACCGTCGACCACCACGTCCGCGACCGCGGACCGGTTCGCCCAGTCCTTCGTCGCGGTCACGTCGAAGAGCCGCGTCAGCGTCCCGGCGGTCGCCCGCAGAGCGTCCTCGGCCTTGATCTGCACCCGCGTGGACTCGGGCGGCAGCTGCTCGCCCTCCTCGTCCTTGGGCTGGTAGGTCCGGGAGATGCCGGCCAGCAGGGCGGGCTTCTGCACGTCCTGGTGAGCCTGGGTGAGCTCCTGGAGGGCCTTGGACTTGACGCCCTTTTCGACTGCGATGATCTGATTCAGCTTCGGCACACGGCGAACCTAACAACCCCGCGCCGCACGCACATCTGATTAAACGTCCGCCCCGTCCCTTCCAGGCCGAGACGCGCGGTCAGTTGGCCGTCGCCGACGCCCAGTGAGCTGCTCAAGTGGAGCGGTGGACATGCAGGGTGAAGGCGGCACGCCGCGCGTCGCCAGCGTGATCGAGACACATCCGCAGGGTGTCAAGCAGCCCACGGTACTTGGGGGTTTGAAAGCAGGGGGCGCGGTCCGGGGTGGATACCCTTGGCAAGCTTGTCGGGGATGAGTGCCCCAGAGGGCCCGTCTGCTTCCTCGTACGAAGAGGGCCTCCGTGAGGCGTGGGTGTGGCCCGCCTACGCCCATCCAGCACAAGGCGGCTTGTCCCAGGCCGAGTTCAGCGACCAGCTTTTCGCGCAGCACCTCGGCAAGCTCTGCGGCGTCGCGCTCGACGACCTGGGAACGTACCTCGTCCAGATCGTCAGCAGAAGCGCGTGAGCCGGACGCGTCAGGGCCAATCCGCGCGCGAGGGAAGCCGCCATCGACGGCGAGCTCCAAGGCCAGACGGCGTTGTTCAGCCTGAGGCTCGCCCTCTTCGCACGCCACCATGGCTACCAGGACCGTGACCGGGCCGGCCACGGCGTGTCCATCCGCGACGAGCATGGCACTCGCTTCCTTCCGCAGCGCCTGGTCCGGGGCGACCAGGTCGCGGACCGGCTCCCTGGCGTGGCCGCGAGCCACTTCGACGGCAAGGTAGTCGCGGTGCAGAACCAGGGCGGCTTGCTTAGTCGCCTCAAGCAGAAACTTGACGCCCGCTGCCGACATCGCCATCGGAGCCGAGCAGCCCATCGTCGTAGCGGATCCGATTGCCGATCCGTTCCATCGTGATGCCGATCTGGGTGCACGGCGGAAGGGTGAAGACATCGGAAGCCTGGGCACTCCCGTCGCGCGCGGAACCGGTGCAGCGTTCGGGTTCCAGCTCGCCGCAGGGACGGCCCGGCTGGGCGTGCCTTGGGGATCTTGTCGAGCTCGCGGGCCTACGCCCTTCAGGAGGACGCCAGGACATGACGGTCCCGGCTCGCGCCGAAGGCCGCGACAGTCTGCGCGACGAGCACGGCGAGCAGCACGGCGACCGGCAGCGACCATCCCCCGCTCGCGGAGTGCAGCAGGCCGAGACCTAGCGGGCCCAGGCAGGCGATGAGGTAGCCGACCCCCTGCGCCATCGTCGAGAGCCGGCCGGTGTGGTGCGCGTCGGGCGAGCGGGCGACGATGTAGCCGAGGGCGAGACCGATGGCAAGGCCCTGGCCCAGTCCTAGGGCGGTCATCCAGAGGTAGGCCCCCGATACGGGGGACATGAGCAGGCCGACGAAGCCGGTGGCGCACAGCAGGGCAGCCGCCAGGGGCGCGACGAAGGCCGGGCGCAGACGCTGCTGCAACCAGGGCGCCGCGAAGGATGCGGCCATGCCGGGGAAGCTGGAGAAGGAGAGCATCCATCCGGCCTGGCTGTCGCTCATGCCGTGGTCCTGCAGAAGCGTCGGCAGCCAGGAGAGGATCGCGTAGTAGCCGAGGGACTGCAGCCCCATGTACAGGGTCACCGCCCAGGCGGTTCGGTCGCGCCACAGCGCCCTGAGCGCGGGTGCGGCGGTATCGGCTCCTCCTTGCTTCACCCGCTCCTGTCGCCGGCGGTTCGGGGAACGCCGGTCCGGCGCGAGCAGTTCGGGAAGCCAGGCGAGGGCGGCGATGAGGGACGGGATCGCCCACAGCGCGAGCACCTGCCGCCAGCCCCAGCCGGTGGCCGACTCCAGCGGGACGACCACGCCCGCGGCGAGCGCGGCTCCGCCGGACAGGGCCAGGGAGTAGCAGCCGAGCATCAGCCCGGCGCGGCCGGCGAAGTCATGCTTGATGAGCTGCGGCATGAGGACATTGCCGACGGCGATCGCCGCGCCGGCGATCAGGGTGCCGCCGAACAGGGCGAGTACCCCCGGTACCGAGCGCAGCACAATGCCGCCGGTCAGTGCGAGCAGCGCGTACCACAGCAGGTGGTGGGGTCCGAAGCGCCGCGTGAGCCGGGGCGCGAGGAACGCGAACGCCCCGAAGCAGACGACCGGCACCGTCGAGAGGGCTCCGGCGCCGAACGATGAGAGGTGTTCGTCGCGCTGGACCTCCTTGAGTACGGGAGACAGGGACGCCACGGCGATGCGCAGGTTCAGCGCGGCCAGGCCGAACGCGAAAGCGGCTTGTACGGTGCGCACCCCGGCCGGCCCGGGAAGGGACGGCTGCCGGGACGCTGACGGGCGGGCCGCTGGGGCCTGGTGGGTGACTGGGCTGTTCATGCCGTCCACTCTCGGGCGGAGCCGGGACGGCGGGCCACCGATAGGATGCCAATCTATGAGGGAAACCCGCCATCTTGATCTCGCGGAACGCGGCCGTATCGTCCTGGCGCACGGGCAGCGGCTGCCCACCCATGCCCACGACCGCGGTCACCTGGTCTATTCGGCCACCGGCGTGCTGTCCGTGACCACCGCCAGGGGTACGTGGATCGCTCCGCCGACCCGGGTGGCGTGGACTCCTGCGGCCTTCGAGCACCACCACACCGCGCACGGCAACGCGGACATGCGGATTCTGTTCCTGTTCGACGCCCTCGCCGCCCGGCTGCCCGCGCATCCCGCCGTGCTCACCGTCTCCGGACTCTCCCGCGAAGCTCTGCTCGCCCTCACGGCCGAGGCGGCGGACACCGACGGGCGGGCGCCGGAAGCGGTCGACCGGCTGCACGCGGTCGTCGTCGACGAGCTCACCGCGGCCCCCGAGCAGCCGCTGCACCTGCCCGAACCGGCCGACGACAGGCTCCGGGCGCTGACCGGCATCCTCTACGCCGACCCTGCCAATCAGCAGACTCTCGCCGAGCTGGGCGCGCGCGTCGGGGCGAGCGAGCGTACGCTCAGCCGGCTCTTCGGGCAGGAACTCCGGATGAGCTTTCACCAGTGGCGCACTCAACTACGCGTCCAGCACGCGCTCACCCGCCTCGCCGCGGGGAAGTCCGTCACCGACACCGCTCTCGCCTGCGGCTGGGCCAATCCGACGAGCTTCATCGAGGCTTTCGCCGCCCTCGTCGGCGAGACCCCCGGCCGCTACCGCAACCGTCAACTCCCCACCGAGGGCGGCTAGTCGCTCTCGTCGCGGGCCATTCGGACGACATCGGTCGCAGTGTCGAGGAGGCATCGGGCCCGATCTAGTAGTGCTACGCCTCTACGCCGCCTCGCGAGCACGGACTCGTCTGCTTCGGTCCGCTGGGAGAAAGGCATCCGCTGGGGTGGACGCCCGCTCACCACCGCACCGTGAACGCCCCGGCGATAGCGGTCTCAGCACTAGCATGCGCAGAGGCAGTGGAGGGAGCGACGGATCCGATGGAACCCTTGGAGCCGAATCTCCCTCCCGTGCCTTCGACATTTCCCATCGTGCCTGCGACAAATCCCGACGGCGGCTGGGGTGCGCAGCGGACTCCGCTGCCCGCGCCACCGCTCCGTCTCGACCCCGCGCAGTGCGACGGGGAGCTCGACTCCCTCGCCCTGCGCACGTTCCTGGTGTCCACGCTGCTGTCCGACGAGCGTCGAGCCCTGCGCGAATGGCTTGCTCCCGACGAACGGGCCCGCCTCACCGGGGAGATGGCGGGCCCGGAAGGAGAGCGCCTCGTCACGGTCCGCGCGGGGCTGCGGCTGTTGCTCGGGCAGATGTTGGAAGCCGACCCAGGGGCCGTCGTCATGGATGACGGCCCGTGTCCGCACTGCGGTCGGCTCCACGACCGCACCGCGTCCTCTCCGGCCGGCCGTCGACTGCACTTCGCCACTGTCTGGCAAGGGGATCTCATCGTGTACGCGGTCTGTCGCTTCCCTGTCGGGCTCGGGCTCGCCATGACCGAAGGACCCGGCCGCGAAGCATGGCTGCGGGGCCGAAAGCCGGCCCGGCTCGCCGCGTACCGCGAAGGGGTGGCTCGGGGGCGGTGTTCTCGCGTGCGTGACGGTTCGGTCGAGTACATCGTGCGCTACGTCGATACGGCGCCCGAGTACGGCTGTGTCGTATCGGTGGTGTACGAGGCGCCTTTCCACGAGGACACCCTCGGTCTCCGGGCAACGTCGACCGGCTGACAGACCCCGGGCCGGTCAAGGTCACCTGCCCCGCACCAGCGTGTTGACCGTGACGTCCAACCTCGCGGCCTGATGGACCAGCGCCTCGGCCTCGTCCGTTGTCACTCGGGGGTGTCGGCCGCCTCCATGGTGGTGGGTCGACGTCCGCCGCAGCAGGCCACCACGACTGTCGCCGTGGAGTTCAGGAAGATCGTGAACACCGACGACTTGTCCACCGCGTCGATGCTTCCGGTACGAAGCGGCTCTTCCCCGGCCCGCTTGAGGATGTCGACGCTTCCGGCAAGGCCGTCGATCGTGTGGCCACGCTTCAGGGAGTGACGCATTCGAGCCCGGAAGACGCCCGCGTGCCGGTTGGCGGGGACCAGGCTGTCCCAGACGACGAAATCACCCCCGGCGATCAAGGCGTCACGTGCGGGTCCGCATGCCGGGGTCTGTTCGCGGAGCATGGCGATGAGTTCGTCGCGGGTCACGCTGCGACCCGGTGACGAGAAGACCAGCAATCGGTTGTGTGTGACAACTACAGCACCTCTCCTCGACCGGTTCCCTCACAGGCTATTCGGTGCCGTCGGTGAAAACGAAAGTCCGCTTCTCGACGCCGTTTCGACCACGAACGACATCCTGCTCGTGCCGGAACTCAACCAGCCCCTCGCCGCGGTGGTCCTCCCCGCGCGAGGACACCATCACCGTCCAGACCCGGAACGGCGTGCGCTACGAGGCGCTAGGGCCCAGCACCCGTGAGTGTGCTCGCGCAGCAGAACTTCCTGCGCTTCGAAGCGGGCGCCAGCAGGGGGTAGTCATGACCCACTACGCCGGCGTCCCCCGAACTGCGCACGAACTCGGTCTCGGTCTCGGTCTCGAATTCCCTGCGGGCTTTCGTGAGATCGATCGAGATCAGCGGACGGTTTCATTGCGAAGCGGCCCGCAAGGCCATCTTCTGCGCAGCCTGGCGATCTTCCCCGCCACGCCGCGCCCCTGGAACCCCCAACCGGTGAAACACGCTCGTTACTCGTGCGTAATGCACATCGTGTCGGTGACATCCGCGACTATCAGCCGCCCTCGGCAGCGTGGCAACGTTTGCGTTCTCGCCGACGAAGGAGGGTGTGTGAACAAGGGTTACGCCGTTTTCTGCGACGCAGACCGGCAATTCTACGACTCGCCGCACCACCTTTCCCCGGTCGGCGGACCGACAGCCGCTGGACCGGCAGTTGGCGAACCCGCGGGGCAGTGGTACGAAGCCGCCCGGCGCCCCGTGCCCGATGGATGGCGGCGGCATCGCAGTGGTGACTGGCTGGCGTTCCGGCCGGTCGAGCACGAACTCCCGCCCCAGGGCTGGAAGATTCACGTCTCCGCCTGCCTGGACAACGCCGAGTCGATTCTCGACCGGACGATGGCCTACTGCGTAGACCGTCGCATCGCGTTCAAATTCGTGCCGAGCAGATATCTCCTGCACACCCGAAACGCCAAATACGCCGACCGAGGCGCCAGCGGGAAATTCATCACCATCTACCCGGCGGACGATGAGCAGTTCGGGCGCATAGCCGCGGAACTCGACGCGATTCTCGCCGGCGAGCCCGGCCCGTACATCCTGAGCGATCTGCGGTGGAACGCCGGCCCCGTCCACGTACGCTACGGCAGCTTCACGCGGCGCGACTGTTACGCCGACGGCATGCTGCGCCCCGCGATCGAGAACGCCGAGGGGAAGCTCGTACCCGATCCGCGCGGCCCCGTCTTCCGGATACCCGACTGGATCACGCCGCCCGAGGTCCTGCGTCCCCATCTAGAGGCGCGCGCCGCGACGACCGTCGAGGCGTCGCCGTACGTCGTCGAACAGGCCCTGCACTTCTCCAACGGCGGTGGTGTGTACGTCGGCCGCGACAGCAGGACCGGCGCGAAGGTGGTGCTCAAGGAGGCCAGGCCGCACGCCGGTCTGGCGGTGGACGGGGCCGACGCGGTGACCCGGCTGGCCCGGGAGCGGTACGCGCTGGAACAGCTGTCCGGGCTCGCCTGTACGCCGGAGGTCCTCGACACGTTCGAGCTCGGCGGCCACCACTTCCTGGTGCTGGAGTTCGTCGAAGGCAGACCCCTCAACACCTTCTTCGCCCGCAGACATCCCCTGATCGACGCGGACCCCGGTGCGGAGCGGCTCGCCGAATACACCGAGTGGGCGTTGCGCGTGTACGGGCTGGTGGAGAGCGCCGTCGAGGCGGTGCACGCCCGCGGGATCGTCTTCAACGACTTGCACCTGTTCAACATCATGGTCTCCGAGGACGAGTCCTCCGTCGTGCTGCTGGACTTCGAGGCCGCGGCGCCCGCCGCCGACAACGGGCGGCAGACCGTTGCCAATCCGGCGTTCGTCGCCCCCGGGGGCCGACGCGGTCTCGACGTCGACCGCTACGCGCTCGCCTGTCTGCGCCTGGCCCTCTTCATACCGCTGACCAGTCTCTTCGCCATCGATCGGGTCAAGGCCGCGCATCTGGCGGAGGTGGTCGCTCGGGAGTTCCCCGTCGATCGTGGCTTCCTGGACGACGCGGTGGCGGAGATCATGAGGGAGCCGGGCCGCGAGCCGGATAACGGTTCCAGAACTGGTACGGCGCCCGCCGCCCCCGGCCCCTATCTTCCGGCCGACCCCGCCGACTGGCCCTACAACCGCGACTCCATGGTCCGCGCGATCCTCGCCTCCGCGACCCCCGAACGTGACGACCGCTACTTCCCCGGTGACATCGCCCAGTTCGCCACCACCGGCGGCGGTCTCTCCTTCGGATACGGCGCGGCCGGTGTCCTCTACGCCCTCGCCGAAAGCGGCGCCGACCCCTGCCCGCGCGCCGAGGAATGGCTGCTGGAGCGGACCAAGCAGCCCGAGTCCGGCACCCCGCTGGGCTTCTACGACGGTCTCGCGGGCCTCAGTTGGACCCTGCACCGGCTCGGTCATCCCCACCGCGCCCTGGAACTGGCCGAGTTGGCGATCAATCAGCCCTGGGACGAGCTGCCCGCCGATCTGCACGGCGGCGCCGCCGGACTGGGACTCGCGCTCGACGCTCTCGGCGAGGCGACCGGTGAGAGCGGACTCGCCGACGCGGCCATGCGCTGCGCACAACTCGTCGCCCGTGCAATGGACTTGACCCCCGCAGGAACGGCGGCCGACGGCACACGGCGGGCCGGGCTGCTGTACGGCGGCGCGGGCACGGCGCTCCTCCTCATCCGCCTGTACGAACGCACCGGCGACACCGCGCTGCTCGATCTCGCGGCCACGGCGCTCCACAACGACCTGGACCGCTGCGTACAGAGCGCCGGCGGCACGCTCCAGGTGGACGAGGGCTGGCGCACCATGCCCTACCTGGGCGCGGGCAGCGTCGGTATCGGGATGGTCCTCGACGACTATCTCGTCCACCGCGCCGACGAGCGATTCGCGCGAGCGCGCGGCGACATCGTCAGGGCGGCCCAGGCGACCTTCTACGCGCAGCCCGGACTCTTCCGCGGCGCGGCCGGCATGGTGCTCCACCTCAGCCGTACGTCGGTGACGGGCCCTGGCACCGAACCGGCCGACATCGCGCGGCAGATGGGCGCCCTCGCCTGGCACGCGATGCCCTACCAGGGGCATCTCGCCTTCCCCGGGGAGCAGATGATGCGGCTCTCCATGGACCTCGCCACCGGCACCGCCGGCTGTCTGCTGGCGGTCGCCGCCGCCCACGCGGACGAACCCGCGCGACTGCCGTTCCTCCCGCCGCTGAAGAAGCGGCCCATGAACCGGCTCCTCCCGGAGTCGTAACCAGCACACCGTCCCCATAGAAGAAAGGCACCTGCCATGAACCTTCTTGACCTGCAGTCGATGGAGACCCCGAAGGAAGAGGCCACGGGCGACGTCGCCACCGGCAGCCGGGCGAGCCTGCTGCTCTGCGGTGACAGCAGCCTGAGCATCACCACCTGTAACTGACACCACTGGTCGTCGGCCGGCCGATGACCAGGTGCCGCGAGCGCCGGACAGCCTGAAAGGCCCGTCCGGCGCTCGCGGGCGTCCGTCTGTCCGCGCACGGCGGTCTGTACGCGCACGCCGACGTGTACGCGTACGCGGTCTGTACGCGTACGTCCCGCGAGCCCGTACGGACCCACCGGCCGCCGCCCGAACCGAGGGGAGACCCCTTCTTGAAGACACCGCCCGTCCCGCAGGACCGAGAAGGGACCGCCGCCGGTCTCCTGCTGGGCGCCGCGCGCCACAGCGCGGGCCGGACCACGGCGGTCTTCCTCTGCTCCGCCGCGTCCGCCGTCGCGTCCCTCGCGCTGCCGGCCGTCCTCGGCCGCACACTCGACCTCCTGCTCCGGCGGAGCCCGGACGCGGACCCCTGGCTGCTCGCCTGCGCCGCCGTGATCGTCGCCGAGGTGCTGCTGGACGCGTTGGTGGCCCTGCTGGGCGGTACGACCAGCGCCCGCTCCGCCGCGTGGCTCCGCACCCGGGGCGTGGGCCGACTGCTCGCCGCGTGGCCCGGCCACGCCGCCCGCTTCCCGCCCGGCGACGTGGCCGTCCGGCTCACGGCGAACGCCACCGAGGCGTCCACCGCGCCCGTATCCGCCGCGACGCTCGGGGCGTCGCTGCTCGCGCCGGTGGGAGCGGTTGTCGCGCTGTTCCTGATCGACCCGTGGACCGCGGTCACGTTCCTCGCCGGGCTCCCGGTGCTGTTGCTGGTCCTGCGGGCCTTCGCCCGCGGCTCGTCCGACAGCGTCGCCAGCTACCAGCGCGCCCAGGCCGACATCGCCACACGTCTGGTGGAGGCGCTGGCCGGGGCCCGTACGATCGCCGCCGCCGGTACGGAGGCACGTGACCGCGACCGTATCCTCGCCCCGCTGCCCCAACTGGCCACGCAGGGACGCCGGATGTGGCGGATCCACGGCGCGGCCGTCGCGCGCAGCGGTGTGCTCATGCCGCTGCTGACGACCGCCGTCCTGGCGGTCGGCGGCATCAGGCTCGCGTCCGGGGACATGAGCGTCGGCGACCTGCTGGCGGCCAGCCGGTACGCGGCACTCGCCGCCGGCGTCGGTACGGCTGCCGGCCTGATCGGCTCCCTGATCCGCAGCCGCTCGGCGGCCCGCCGGGCGGCCGAACTGATGGCGCTGCCCGCGATGACGTACGGAGCCCGGACCCTGCCGCCCGAGGGGCGCGGAACGCTGGAACTGCGCGGGGTGAGCGTGAGGCGCGAGGACCGCACCGTCCTCGCCGGAGTGGATCTGACGATCCCCGGCGGCACGTCCGTGGCGGTGGTCGGCCGTTCGGGGGCGGGAAAGTCCACGCTTGCGGCGGTGGCCGGGCGGCTCACGGAGCCGGACGCGGGGACCGTCCTGCTGGACGGCATTCCGCTCGGCGCGCTCCGGCGGGACGTGCTGCGCCGCGAGGTCGGCCATGCCTTCGAACGCCCCGTCCTCTTCGGAGCCACGCTCGGCGAGGCACTGGCGGGCGGCTCTCCGATGCCCGAGGAACGTGTCCGAGCTGCGGCGCGTGCGGCGAGCGCGGACGCGTTCGTACGGCTCCTCCCGCATGGGTACGCGACACCGCCGCAGGCCGCGCCCCTGTCCGGGGGAGAGCTGCAACGCCTGGGCCTGGCACGGTCGTTCGCGCGAGCCGGACGACTGCTGGTGCTCGACGACGCGACGTCCAGCCTGGACACCGTGACGGAGCGTCAGGTGGAGGCGGCCCTGGCACGGGACGTCCGGCACGGCACCCGGCTGATCGTCGCCCACCGCCTCTCCTCGGCGGCCCGCTGCGACCTGGTGGTCTGGCTGGAGGAAGGCCGGGTGCGGGCGACGGGTCCGCACGAGGAGTTGTGGCGTTCGGGGGAGTACCGCGCCCTGTTCGCGCCCCCGGAACCCGGGCCGGCGGCGGTCCCCGCGGCGGCCTCGAAGACGGAACCGTACACGCACCGCGCCCCCGTCGCGGCACGCGCCGTACCGCTCCCGCACAAGCACGCAACCGAGCCCGCACCCGCCGCCGACACCGCTGAACGGGCCGACCGGTGAGCGCCGCCGCGAAGTCGCCCGCACCCGGCGCGCGCCCCGGCCGGGGAGCGCTGCGCCGGAACCTGCCGCCCGCACGGCGGTTTCTGGCGGGCCGGAAGCGGGTCCTCGTACGGCTCGGCGGGTGGTCGCTGCTGGAGTCCGCGCAGACGTTCCTCGGCGGGTACTGTCTCGCCCAGGCGCTCGACCGCGGTTTCCTCGCCGGGCAGACCGGGACAGGACTGCTCTGGCTCGCCGTCGCCGCCGCGTCGATCCTCGGCGCCGGACCTCCGATGCGCGGCGTGTTCACCCAACTCGCCGAGCTGACCGAGCCGTTGCGGGACGCGCTCGTACGGCGCGCGGTCCGGCAGGCGCTGCGCCACGCGGTCACCGACCCGGCCCGCACCGACGACCGCGCGGACACCGGTGCCGTCTCACGGCTCACCCATCAGACCGAGATCGTCCGCGACAGCTTCGCCGGACTCGTCCTCACCGTAAGGGCGTTCGTCTTCAACGCGGTCGGCGCACTGATCGGCCTGCTGGCCCTCGCCCCCGAACTGCTCCTCGTCGTCCTGCCCCCGCTCGTCCTGGGCATCGGGCTCTTCCTCGCCACACTGCTCCCGATGGCCTCGGCCCAGCGCGCCTTCCTGGACGCGGACGAGGCCGTGGCCGAAGGCGTGGGCGCGGTGTCGGCCGGCCATCGTGACCTCGTGGCCTGCGGAGCCCAGGCGGACGCGGCGCAGCGTACGGGGCGGCTCATCGACACCGCGGAGCGGACGTCGCGCGTGCTGGCGCGCTGGGCCGCGCTGCGTACGGTGGCACTCGGCGTCGCGGGCCAACTGCCCGTACTCCTCCTGCTCGTCACCACTCCGTGGCTGCTGCGGCAGGGGGTGACGACCGGCGCGCTGGCGGGGGCGCTCACGTATCTGCTCCAGGCCCTGCTCCCCGCGCTGCACAGCATGATGACCGCGCTCGGAGCGGCGGGGACGAGACTGCTGGTCGTGGTCGACCGTTTCCAGGACGCCACCGCCCCACCCGTTCCCCCGAAGGCTCCCGACCCGGACCCGGACATGGTCGTCGAGGCCGCCACCCCACGCGGCCGACGCCCCTCGCGCACCGCGCCTGCGGTCGAGATCCGCGCCGTCACCCACGCCTACGGCCCCGACTCACCCCCCGTACTGGACCACCTCCATCTCACCGTCCGGCGCGGTGAGCACATCGCCGTCGTCGGCCCGAGCGGCATCGGCAAGTCGACGCTCGCGGGTGTCGTCTCCGGGCTTGTCGCCCCCGACCACGGAACGGTGCTGCTCGGCGGAGAGCCGGTGACCGGCACCACCGCTCAGGACCTCGCGGACCGCCGCGTCCTGATCCCGCAGCAGGCGTACGTCTTCACCGGCAGCGTCCGCGACAACCTCCTGCATCTGCGGCCGGATGCCACGAGCGGTGAACTGACCTATGCGATAGGGGTGTTGGGCGCCGAGCCGCTCGTCAACCGGCTCGGCGGGCCCGACGCCGTACTCGACCCGCGCGGCCTGTCGCACGGTGAGCGCCAACTCCTCGCGCTGTGCCGCGCCTACCTCTCCTCCGCGCCACTCGTCCTCCTCGACGAGGCCACCTGTCATCTGGACCCGGCCGCGGAGGCCCGCGCCGAACGCGCCTTCGCCGAGCGGGCCTTCACCGACGGGGCCCGTGCCCGTGGCGGCGCCCTGATCGTCGTGGCCCACCGGCTGTCGTCCGCGCGCCGGGCGGACCGCGTGCTCGTACTGGACGGCACGACACCGCGGTTCGGTACGCACGAGGAACTGCTGACGAGTTCGGCGCTCTACCGCGACCTGTTCGGCCACTGGCAGCACACGCCGCCGCCCGTCGGCAGCTGAACCGCCGAGGGCGGGAGCCCGGCGGCTACAGCCACCCCGCGTCCTGGGAGATGCGGATGGCGTCCATGCGATTGCGCGCGCCGACCTTGCGTATCGCGGAGGCCAGGTAGTTACGTATCGTCCCGCTTGACAGATGCAGCGAGGCCGCGATGTCGCCGATCGGCGAGCCCTCCGCCGCGAGCGCCAGAACGCTCAACTCCCGTGGTGTCAGGGGGAGTTTGGTCGCCTGGAGGAAATCACAGGCCAGGGAGTCGTCGACATACCGCTCACCGCTCGCCACCCGGTGAATTCCTTCGACCAGCCTGCTGGGATCCCCGTCCCTGTTGACGTACCCCAGCGCTCCCGCTTCGAATGCCTTCATCAGTGCTCCGGGTTTTCTTTCCGACGTCAGCACCAATAACGCCCCTATACCACCCTGCCCGTTGCCGGGTCCGGTTTTTCCCGTGCGCGCCGGGTCATCGAGACAGTCGATATCGGCCACCCACACATGCGGCGATGGACAGAGCGTCTCCTGACGGGCCGGGCGCTTGTGGGACGCCGACACGTGGAGCGTCTCCTCGCAGCGCAGCAGCGCCACAAGAGCCGCACGGAACAGTCCGACCCTGTGTACGACTTGAACATGGATCATGCACGCCCCCTAGTAGATGGTGCTCCGTCGGTCGGCAACACATCCAGTGCCCGTCATACGCCGACAGGAACTCCTGGCCGACCGGCGGCTGAAGCACTTTTCGCACTGCCGTGTGCCCCCGGTATGCGCCTGTGCTCCCCAGTACGCCCCCCACGTTTTATCCGGTCTCCGATCCCCCTCGGAAAAGCTGCCACATCAACCCGGCAGAGGGAAAGGAAAAGAGACTTCCGGTCAGTGGGCGATTGAATCAAGTCGAATTGAAGGAGACGGCCAATCCGCGCCGACGAATCGCATATGCCCGCGCGTATGTTCCGTCGCGGTCCTCGTCGGGCCGAACCAGTGTTTGTTTCAGGCCTGGGCCATGACGGCTTCGCGGGACACGGCACCGTTCCGCCGGCCTACGGCGCTGTTTCGTGGCGCTCCCGCCCCAGAACGGCGGCAGCCGCCCCGCCATGCGGGACGGCTGCCTGTGGGTTTTTACAGGGGGAATCATGTGCCGGGTGCTCGTCGCTCAAGCAGTCGATTGTCCCCGTGCCGTACCTGGTCGGTCGTCACCCGAGGTTGTTCGCGGACTTCCGCGACAGGCCCGTGCTCAGTCCGTCGGCTGCGCCGGCTCCGTCACCTCGTCAGCCGATCCGGCCCGCCCGCTGCCGAACACCTCGTCGACGAGCCCCTCCATCGCCTTCTGGAACGCCACGGCCAGGGACATCGCGGCGTCGTCCACATAGTTGAGCGCGGCGGTGAGGGTCCTGCTGCCGTCGGGCGTGCTGTACATCAGCGCCGCGTGGCCGGCGGCACCACCGTTGTGGAAGAGGAGGGTGCCGCCGTCGGGGCCCGCGTCCTGCACGCGCAGCCCCAGGCCGAAGCCGCTCTCGGGGTGCGGGGTGCGCATCTCGGCCAGCAGCGCGGCCGGCAGGAGCCTGCCGCCCGCCAGTGCGGAGATGAACGTGTGGAGGTCCCGGGTGGTGGAGATCATGTCCCCGCCGGCGCTGATCCAGGAGGGGTTGTGGCGGGTGATGTCGACCGTCTTCCGCACGCCGGCTTCCTCGTACCGGTAGTAGGCGTGCGCGTGCGGCTCGGGGATCTCAGGCGAGGTGTACGGCACCACGGTGTCCGACAGGCCGAGCGGATCCAGGATCCGCTCCCGCGTCACCTCGGCGCACGAGCGGCCGGTGACCTTCTCGGCCAGCAGCCTGGCCAGCACGTAGTTGGTGTTGGAGTAGCTCCAGCCCGTCCCCGGTTCGAAGCGCGCGGGCTTGGACAGCGCCAGCCGTACCAGCTCCTCCGGCGGGTAGGTCTTGAACCGGTTGTCCACCCACTCCTGGCCCGAGATGGTGGAGGGGATCCCCGCGAGGACCGTCCCGTCCTCGTGGAACTCGCCGGTGAAGTTGAACACCCCGCTGGTGTGCTGCAACAGCATCCGCACCGTTGTCCGCCGGTCAAGGTCGAACTCGGGCAAGTAGTCGACGGCCGGGGTGTCCAACCCGACCCTGCCTTCCGCCACCAGTTGCAGCACCAGGGTCGCGGTGAAGGTCTTGGTGTTGCTGCCGATCCGGACGTGCCCGTTGACCGGCGGCTCGGCAGTCCCGCCCAGCTCCGCCACCCCGGCACTGCCGACCCACTCGCCCCGCTCATCGTTCACGCGCAGCGACACCCCGGTGAGACCGGAATCGACGATCTCCTGAATGGCCTTCCGGAGTTCCGGGCGATCCTGTCCGGCAGCGGAGTTCTCTGTGGTGTGGACGGACTCGCTCATGGTCGTTCCTCAATCTCGCGACAGTGGTCCTGGTGGCTGCCGGCCCCTTCGAGGCAGCCTCGCGATGAGCGTGCACCCTGACCTAAGGTCAAGGTCAATCTCCATCGCGGCCATGGGTTCTCCGGCACCGACTGTCGCGCGCTACCCTCGCCCCTGTGATCGCCCGCGATCTGGAGGTGTGCTGAGTCGATGGCGAACGGGCTCACGATCGGTCAGGCGGCTGCGTTCGTCGGCGTCACGATCAAGACGGTGCGGCACTATCACCGGCTGGGCCTGGTCGCCGAACCGGAACGTGACGGTTCCGGCTACCGGCGCTACGGGTCGGCCGACCTGCTCCGGCTGATCCAGGCCAGGACCCTGGCCGGGGCCGGCGTACCGCTGGCCGAGGTCGGCGATCTGCTGGACGCCGATCCCGAGCGGTTCGCCGCAGCTCTGGACGACGTCCATCGCCGCCTCACCGAACAGATCGAGGATCTGACCGCACGCCGCGACACGCTGCACCGGCTCGACCACGGCGACCGGGCTCTGCTGCCCGACCGGGCCTGCGCGATCTTGGAACGACTCACCGATCTCGGCTTCTGCCCCGACTACGTGGCCGTTCAGCGAGAGGGTCTGGTGCTGGCTCGGGCGCTGATTCCGGAGATCTTCGAGAGCTTCCTGAACCACCTCGAACACTCGCTCGCCGACCCCGAGTTCATCGAGCTGACCAAGCGCAGCTGGGACGCCAGATCCTGGGACCCCGACGACCCGCGGATCGTGGAGCTCGCGTCCGCGGTGGCCGCCAATCTGCTGGCCAACCGTGCGCTGCAGACGATGCCGACCGGGTTCCGGAACCAGTCCGACGCCGCCGCCCGGTACGGAGTGGTCAACCACCACCGGGAAGACCAGGGCCCCTCCATCGCCCGGTTGAACGCCCTGGTCGAAGAGAACCTGCGTGCGGCCGGCGTTCACATCCCGCATCAGTAACGCCCTCTCAGGAGAAGGCTGGACGAGCGTGGCCGGCCGGGTGGGCGCCGGGGTTCGCGGCACGGCCGCAGTATCTGCGGACGCTTCCGCAACGTCGGTCGGCCGTCGTTGCGGTCGAACCCGCCCGGGCACGGGATTCAGTTGGCGGCGCCGCACCGTACACGAACGAGGTGTCAGCGGGGCCGATCTCGACACGAGGTGGAAACCGGCCCCCTGGTGTGCGTCTTTGCCGTCCTCAGCAGTCGCGCAGTTCGGAGACGTACGGTCCCCTGCCGGGCTTCGACTCGCCGTGATCCTGTCCCGGGTTGAGGCTGAAGCACCTCCCGTCGGTGGTTCCCGTCCAGATCATGCGGATCCGGACGGCGTGGGAACAGTTGTTCTTGGCGTTTGCCAGTGAACGCCACTGGCCGTCACGCAAGTAGTCCTCTTGGCGCAGGTGCACGCAGGCCGGTGCGGCGCTGGCGACGGCCGGCGACGCCGTGGGCGCGGCGACAGCGGACACGGGCGCAGCGGTGGTCGTGGGCACGCCGGTGAGAAGAACGCCTGCGGCCAAGCCCGCGACAGCCGCGGTACGGACGAGGTTGAACCTCATGGTGATACTTGCCTTTCGATGTAGTGAGCCTCCGCCACCTCGGCGAGAGGCGCTGCTTCGCCCGTACGGCACGGTCATGGTTCGCGACCACCGGGCCGATCACGGCAATGAACGGGAACGCGCCCGGAGATGACCCTCGCGCCCCGAACCTGCTGCCCGTCTGACGCGGCATTCGCGGCGTCGGCGGGAAGTGAAGGCTGACCTGCTGTACCGGCTTGCTCACGGAGAGTCCCATATCGCAGGCGTCCGCCATGGAGGCGCACCGATCCATAGCGACAACTGGGTGCCTGAAGGGGCGGGGACGGGATTCGTTGCCCGTGCCGAAAGCGGCTCATCTTCCGAGATTCGGCTCGGCCGGTCCGCCAGAGGTGCCGGGTGCCTCCCTCGGGCATCGCCCGGCGTCCGCCCCCCTTCGCCCATGGATGCGCGCTCAGGGGCTTGACGGTTCCGACTTCGCGAACAAAGAATGAACGCGCTTTGACAACGTTGTCTTAGATTGATCCCAGGAGGCGCATCCGCGTGAATCACCACCCGGCAGAGCTGAGCAGACGCCGATTCGCCCAACTGGCGGGCCTGACCGTGGCGTTGACGACGGCCTCGTCCCTCGGCGTCTCGTCGGCCGCGGCCGACGGCCGGCCGGTCGAGCACCGTCCGGCCGCACCCGACGGCATCGCCGATGTCTACCACCAGGCGCTGCTCACCCACACCCGCTGGTCCGAGACCCAGTGGGACGCTGCCAAGGGTCACTACACCGCCAAGGACTTCGGCTTCGCCGTCGTCCTCGGCAACGCGCTGTTGCTCACCCGTGGGACCTACGACGCCGAGCTGGCCGGCGTCGACGAGAAGACCCTGCTCTCCCGCACCCTTGACACCATCAAGCATTTCGCCGCCTCGAACCGCCTTACCGGTGGCACCGAATGGGGCCGCACGCTCTTCTTCGACACCACCTTCCAGCTCTATTTCGTCCTCGCGGCGCGCCTGCTCTGGGACCGGTTGGACAGTGCGACGCGCGACAACGTGGACACGATCGTGCGGGCGCAGGCCGACTACACCACCGGCCTCGGTACGGGCAACGACCCCGCGTCGGGCAGCTGGACGCCGCGCGGTCTCTCCGGCGGCTTCGTGGGAGACACGAAGCTGGAGGAGATGGGCGTCTACGCGCAGTCGCTGGCCCCCGGTCTCGCCTGGGCGCCCGACAACGCCAAGTACCCGCAGTGGAAGGACTCCTTCGGCCGCTGGAGCCGTAACGAGGCCGGACTGCCTGCCGCCGACCGCGCCAACCCGGCCCTGGTCGACGGCGTTCCCGTCAGCGACAACACCGCGCAGAACCTGTACGACACCTTCATCGTCGAGAACCACGGCTCGTTCGGCCCGCACTACCAGTCCGAGCTGTGGCGTACGTCCGGGCGCAACGCCGCGCACTTCATCACCGCCGGCCGGCCGATGCCCGAGGTCCTGACCTCCCAGCCGAATGCCGGTCCCCTCTGGGAGACCCTCCTCCTGATGATGAGTGACTCGGGTGAGCCGCTCATGCCGATGGTCAACGACCGCGAGCACCTCTACGGACGCGACGTCATCCCCCTCGCGTTTCTCGCCCAGGTACTGGGGGACAGGGCAGCCGCCCGCGCGGAGGCCGCGCTGGCCGAACGCCTGGCGGCCTACCAGGCGTACCCGCCGGTCAACCGTCTGACCAAGTTCTCCGGGGAACCGAAGTACGAGCCGGAGGCCCGTGCCGAGATCGCCATCAGCTATCTGCTGCACGAGTGGCGGGCCGCGCGGGGCAAGGCCGTTCGCCCCCTCACGGAGCGGGAGCTGTTCGAACGGGCCAGCGGCGTCAAGGACTTCGGCGCCGCACCCGGCCTCGTCGCGCACCAGTCCCCGGCGGCCTGGGCCGCGGCCGTCAGCAAACCCGGCTTCGTCAAGTTCGCCTGGCAGCCCGCCCACGACGACTGGCTGTTCGCCGTCAGCGGGGCCACGCCGATGTTCCTTCCCACCACCTCGGCCAAGCCGGTCTCCCGCTCCGTCGCCACGTACACCGAACTCCGCGACGGCTTCGACGGCAGCGCCACGCTCTTCGCGCTGCCCACGGGCTTCGCCGGATTCACCACCCTGCCTTCCGGCGACGTCGTCTACGCGACAAGCGGCGTCGCCGCCGGCGAGGGCCACCTCGAAGTGCGTAACTTCACCATGCCGGGCGTGCCGGGCCTCGACGGCGGCCGTACGTACACCGCCGCCGAGGGAGCGGTCACCGTCGCCGCCAAGGACAGCGGCACCACGCCCCCGGCGCCCGGCGGGCGCACCGACGACACCACCTTCGCCAAGGTCTCCTACCGCTACCTCCGGATGCAGGGGGTCCTCCCGGACCCGCGTTACGGCTACTCCCTGTACGCGATCGAGGCCCGCGACGGCGCCGGGGGAGCGGATCTCGCCCGGGGTGCGACGGCGACCGCCTCGTCCTCCGACACGGGCAAGGGCGCGGCCCTGGCCGTCGACGGCGACCTCGCGACGCGCTGGGCGGTCTCCGTCGCCGAGCGCGGACGCGCGGACAGCAGGATCACGGTCGACTTCGGACAGGAGCGGGAGTTCGACCGCGTCACCCTGCGCTGGGAGTCCGCCGCCGGCCGCGGGTACGCGCTCCAGGGCTCGGCCGACGGCGAGACCTGGACGGACCTGGCGCGCTACCCGGACGCCGACCTCACCAGCACCGGCGGCTGGGTGTCGGTCGACGGGCGCGCGGGCCTCGTCGTACGCGGGGCCAAGAACGGGCTGGCCGTCTACGGCGACACCCTCGTCCTCTCCGACGGGCCCGCCGAGGCCGTCGTCGTCGAGGGTTACGCCAACGGCACCCCGTCCGACGTGAAGGCGGCGGCGGGGCGCGAGGCACCCCGTTCGGGACATCCCGATGTTCGCGCGAGCACCGCGGGAGGCCACCTCAGCCTGTTCAACCTGTCGGCAGCCGCGGTCACCACGACGGTGTCCCTGCCGCAGGACACCCGCTCGGTGCGGCTGTACGCCGGTACGCAGACGGTCACGGCCGGCGGCACCGACTACCACGCCCAACTCCACGCGGCACAGGCGGTGTTGGCCCCGGCCCGGTTCGTCCTGCGACCGGACGGAGGCGGGCCGGTGCCGTCCGGACTGCGCGCCGAGGTGGTGGACGCGGCCACGGTCCGACTGACAGGGCCCTCCTGCCGCCTGGTGGTCACCCCGCCGGGCGGCCGTGCGACACATGTCAGCGTGCGCCGTGGGCGTACGGAACAGGTGACCGTACGCGGGGCCAGCGCCTACCCGCTCGCCGACGTGGCGCTCGGCCGGACGACCTTCCCGACGGCGCCGCTCCCCGCCGGGATGTCCGACCCGGCGGCGGCGGTCGACGGCGACCCGCACACCTCCTGGAGCCCGGGGACCGGCGGCCGCATGGTGGTCGACCTCGGGGCGCCGACGGCGATCGGCGAGATCCGGGTCACCTGGACGGGCGGCCGCGCGCCGTCGGCGGAGGCCGAGTTCAGCGCGGACGGCCTGTCGTACGACCCGGCCGGGACGTTCCGCACCAGGGGGCGTGTCGCGACGCTCACCGCGAAGGGCACGGCCCGCTATGTCGCCCTGCGGATTCGGGGCCGGGCCGGCAACGACGCACGTGTGGTGGCGCTTTCCGTGCTTCCCGCCGAGGGGTCTTCCGGCAAGTAACGCCGTCCGGGAGGCCCGCGCCCGGTGATCCCGTCAGGCGCGCGGACGACGGTCACGGCACCTCGCCGTGGCCGTCGTTCGGCGCTCTTCCACAGGGCCCGACAGGGGAGGGAGGAAGCGGTCGCTTCCCGGACACGCCCCCCGGCGCGGCCGGCGTGTCAACTGGCCGCTCGGGGCCGCTTCCTCTGCTTCAGGACGGACTTGCTGTTCGGTGATGGCCGCGCGCCTCGGTGATGCAGTCGTGCAGCCGGTCGCGCACGTCCCGAAGGTCCGTCATCTGCCGGTCGAGGCCGTCGTGTTCGGCCGCGAGCAGTTCCAGCAGTTCCGGTGACACCTCACCGGAGTCGGCGAACGGCAGCACCTCGCGGATGGTTCTGCTGGGCAAGCCCACGGAGTAGAGCCGCTGGATCAGCCTGACCCGTTCGACGGCACCGGCAGGATACTGGCGCTGGCCGCCCGGGTTCCGGGTGGAGTGCAGCAACTCCTGCTGCTCGTAGTAGCGCAGCGCCCTGACGCTGACGCCCGCCTTCGCGGCGACCTCCCCGATCCGCACCCCGACCTCCTGAGTCGACTCCACGTCTCGCTTGCACCTGACGTCGGCGTCAGGTTTTAGCGTAACGGACGCGGGGCGAAGCATCCCTTACGAACCCTGGAGTACGCCGTGACCAGCACATCTCCGACTCACCACTCAGGAACTTTCATCAAGAACACGTCCGTGAGCACCGGGCGCGCCGGGTGGTCGGCATGACCAACATCAACAAAACCGTGGTCGTCCTCGGCGCCACGGGGCAGCAGGGAGGATCGGTCGCCGCTGCGCTGCGGGCCGACGGCTGGGCGGTGCGCGCGGTTGTGCGGGACCCGTCCGGCCACCGGGCCCGATCCCTCTCCGCCATCGGCGTCGAAACCTTCCGCGGTGACCTCGGCGATCCGGAGTCGCTGCGCGCGGCCTTCTCCGACGCGTACGGCGTCTTCAGCGTTCAGCCCAACTCCGGCCAGGCCGGCGCCGACGTGACCAACGAGGACGAGGTCCGCTTCGGCACGGCGGTGGCCGACATCGCCGAGCGCTGCGGCATCGCCCATCTCGTCTACAGCTCGGCCGTCACCGCGGGTTCGGCGACGGGCGTCGACCATCTCGACACCAAGAACCGTATCGAGGCCCATGTCCGGAATCTGGACATCTCCAGCACCGTCGTTCGGCCGGCCGCGTTCATGGAGCTCCTGGTGACCCCGGAAACGGGTCTCGCCCGGGGGCACTTGTCCTTCCTGGTACGCCCGGACCAGGCCATGCAGTTCATCGCGGTACGCGACATCGGCCGCATCGTCGCCGCGGTCTTCGGTTCATCCGATCGCTACGCCGGCCGCACCATGGAGATCGCCGGTGACTCTCTCACCGGCAAGGCGCTGGCCGAGCAGCTGACCCGGGCGGCCGGCCGGCCGATCAGCTACAGCCGCCTGCCGACGACCCTGCTTTCGCAGGATGACGTCCTCGGCAAGCTGGCAGCTCTCGTCGACGACGGCAGGCTCGCGGGAAACGCGGACCTCGACGCGTTGCGCGCCGAGTTTCCCTTCCTGCTGCGCTTCGACCGCTGGCTGGCTGGCCCTGGCGCGGGCCTCCTCGATGAGGCGCTCCGCCCCACGGACGCGGGCACCCGCTCCGGCCGATCAGTCCGCTGTTCTCACGACCCGGTGTGACGCCCCCGGGCCGTACGGGGTCACCATGGTCACCAACTTCCTACGCAGAGAGGCCAGTTCTCCCCGCATGGTCCGGGTGAGCCGGTGGTCGTCGCCCAGCTCCCGCGTGCTGTCGCGCACCGCTCGCTCGCACACGGCGATCGCCTCGGGCAGTTCGCCCGCGGCCCGGTGGGCCCTTGCCAGGTCGCGGCGGGTAGTGAGGGTGCGGGGGTGGCCGGGGCCGAGGACCCGTACGCAGTCGGCGAGAACGCTCGCGGTCGCTTCGGCCGAGCGGTGCGCGCGGGCCAGGTTGCTCCGGGCCAGCAGGGTGTCCGGGTGGTCGTCCCCGAGGACCCGTCGGGCGCCGCCGATCACGGACTCCCAGAGCGCGACGGCCCGTTCGCGGTCGGCGACACCCCCGGCCTCCCTGCCGCCGGCCGCCCCCGTCTCGCTCCTCTCCAGCAGCCCGGCCGCCAGATTGCCGCGCACCAGGAGGGTGTCCGGGTGGTCCGAGCCGAGGACGCGTTCCGAGTCGGCGAGGACCGACTCCCAGGTCGCGACGGCCCGTTCGCACTCCCCGCTCTGCGACAGGGCGTCGGCCAGGTTGTTGCGTACGAGAAGTGTGCGCGGGTGCTCAAGGCCGAGGACCAGCTCGGACTCGGCCAGTGTCCGCTCGTACAGTCCGACGGCCCGCTCCAGGCCCGTAGCGCCGGTCTCCTGCAAGGCGCCTGCCAGGTTGTTGCGCGAGGTGAGGGTGTCGGGGTGCGCGTGGCCGAGCTGCCGCTCGCGGTCGGCCACCGTCCGCTCGTACAGCGGCAGGGCACGCTCCAGGTCACCCGCCGCCTCGTACGCGGTGGCGAGGTTGTTGCGGAAGAGGAGCGTACGGGGGTGGTTGTCGCCCAGTACGCGCTCGGCGTCGGCGCTCGTGGCCTCGAAGAGGGGGACGGCGCGCCCGAGGTCGCCCGCGTCCCGGTAGCCGCTCGCCAGGTTGTTCCGGGACAGGAAGGTGTCCATGTGGTCGGGGCCGAGGACGCGTTCGCGGTCGGCCAGGGTGCGTTCGTACAGCGGGATCGACCACGTGACGCGCCCCGAGTCGCGGTAGGCGTTCGCGAGGTAGTTGCGCGTCGAGAGAGTGTCGGGGTGGTCGGGGCCGAGGACACGTTCGCGGTCGGCGACGGTGCTCTCGTACAGAGGGATCGCCCGGCCGAGGTCCCCGGCGGCCCGGTAGATGTTTCCCAGGTGGTTGCGCGAGGTGAGGGTGCCGGGGTTGTCGGGACCCAGCAGGCGCTCACCGCCGGCCAGGGCACGTTCGCTGAACGCGGCGGCCTGTGCGACGTGCCCCTGGTCCAGCAGGAAACGCGAGAGCGCGTGCAGCAGCCTCACCACGTCGGCCGTGTCGTCGGCGGGCGGCGTCAGCTCCATGAACGCCTCGATGTGCGGACGCAGGCTCCGCCAGCGCGCCCACTGCGGGACCTCGATCGACGCGCCCTCGGGCAGCCCGTCGAGCAGGACGCGCGCCGCCCGCTCACGGGCGGCGAGGATCGCCTCCTCCGTACGGAGCGGGTCGGCCGGGTCGGCGGTGCGTGCCACGGCCTGGACGAGCCGGTGCACCCGCAGGTGCGGCGGCATTTTCGTGATCATGCTGTATCCGGCGAGGAGCGCCAGGGCGTCGTCGACGGCGAGCGGATCGCCGAAACCGGCGAGCAGGTCCTGTGGCAGCCGGTCGGGAGCGAGCCAGGCCAGCGTGGACAGGATCTCCGCCGCGAGCGGGTCCCGGTCGGCGATGGTGCTGAGGGTGACGCGCCAGACCCGGGCGATGGTGCGCCGGTCGGTGCTGCCGGCGTACGCGGTGGCGAACATCCGGGCCGGGTAGCGGCGCAGCCGCTCCAGGTACGCGCCGCAGCTGATGCCGTGGTTGTTGATGTAGGCGCCGGCCTGTTCGAGGGCGAGCGGCAGATGGCCCAGCTCGGCCGCCAGGGCGGCGGCGTCGCGCGACTCGACCGTGGCGTACGGCCCGGCGGTACGGGTCAGCAACTCGGTCGCGTCGTCGGGGTGGAGCGTGTCGAGCCGCACCGGTTGTGCGAGGTGGTGCCAGCCGGCCGTGCGGCGGCTGGTGATCAGGTGATGACCCGTGTCGAGCTGGCCGATGACGGGCGCGAGATGGCTCGGGTCGTCGGCGTTGTCGAAGACGACGAGCCACCCGGGATGCGTCTGGAACCAGGTGATCGCCCACTCCGCCAGCGCGTTGGTGGTCGCCGGGGCCGCGAGATCGGGCAGCAGACGACTCGTCAGCGCGGCGAGCCCCGCCGTGATGGCGTCCGGGCTGTCGGCGGTGATCCACCACACGGTGGTGTACCGGGCACGGTGACGGTGCGCGTACTGGAGCGTCAGACTGGTCTTGCCGACGCCCCCGAGCCCGACGACGATCTGCGTACTGAGCGGTCTCTCGGCGGCCAGCGCCGTACCGAGTCGCTTCAGGTCGTCGTCCCTGCCGACGAACAGCGCGTTGGGCGGACGCGGCAGATTGTGGTTGGACGGCCCGCGCGGACCGGCGACGGTCTGGGCGGGAGGCAGGCGCACGGCGGGAGCGGTGTAGAACGTGGTGCCCGGCCCCGTACTGATGATCCCCGCGTTGCTGTGGACGGCGGCGGACCGCTCGCCGGACGCCTCCAGGGACGCGCCGCTCATGTCGTACGCCACTGAATCCTGGCATCGCCCCCAGAGCTGACGACACCGGAGTTGTTCTGCACGGCGATCGAACCCTCGCCGGACGCGGTGAGGTGGACCTCCGACCGGGACGGCAGCAACTGCGCGATCTCGGCGGCCAGTTCGGGATCAGCCAGCAGGACGCGCTTGAACTGCGCGCGAAGCGCGGCCCGGAAGTCCTCGTCCCCGGGAGCCTCGGCGACCTCCTCGACGGCCCGGTCCAGCCGCTCCAGCTCGGCGGAGCCTTCCCGACCGCTCCGGATCCGCTGCAGGATGCGCTGCCCGAGGCCGACGGTGGCGTCCGCGCCGGCGTCGGTGGCCCGGGTCAGCACGGCGGTCCCGTACGCGCCGACGGCCGCCGTGACGTACGGAGTGATCTCGTTCGCGACGGTCAGAGCGTCCACGCTTCCCCCAAGTCCCGTCCCCCGGAAGGGAACCCGACTGCCGAGTCTCCATGATGCCGGACGACGGCGACCGGTGCACCGCGCTCCCCCCGCCCGGCGATCATTACGACACCGGCACGTTCTTCGTCTGCTGGTGTTAGAGCTGTCGTGATTGCCCGCCGGCCTCAGGAGCCTGATCAACCGCTTGTGTCGTGCTCTGCCCCTGCTCCCGGCTGTACGGGGTCGAGCCGGTAGCCGTGCCCGCGCAGGGTGGTGATCGTCGGCAGGAGTGAGGAGCCGGGTGCGTCGGCCGCCGCTTGGTGCAGGCGACGGCGCAGGGAGGCCAGGGTGACGTCGAGCGTCTTCGTCGGGCCGAACCAGGGCGCTGGGCGTGGCCGTCCTCGTCGCCCGGCGCCAGGCTCGGTCCCTGAGCGAGCCGTTGGAAGCCCTCTCCCGTACGTCGCGGGCGATCGCCGACGGCGACCTGACCGCGCGGGCGGCCGGCAGCCGAGTCGCCGAGATCGACCAAGTCACCCGTACGCACAACGAGATGGTGCAGCGCCTGTCCGAACTGCTCCGCCATGAAAGGCACTTCACCGCCAACGCCTCCCATCAGCTGCGCACTCCGCTCACCGGTCTGCGGCTCGGGCTGGAAACAGCCATCAGCGACCCCGGCGCGGACCCGCGCACCGCGCTGAGGACGCGCTGGAGCGGTCCCAGTACCTCCAGGACACGATCGACGAGGTACTCCGGCTGGCCGGGGAACGGGCCGCGACCGCCTCCCGCCCCGCCGGCCGCCCGGTCGGGGCGCTGCTGGAGCAGGCCGAGACACGCTGGCACGGCCCGCTCGCCCAGGACGGCCGCCGCCTCGACCTCGTGATCGACCGGGCGGTCTCCGCGCTGACCGTCCCCGGCCGGACCAGTGCCCAGATCCTCGACATCCTCCTGGACAACGCACGGCGGCACGGCAGCGGAACGGTCACGGTGACCCTGCGGGAGATCGGCGACGCCCTGGCCGTCGACGTCGGCGACGAGGGACGTCTCACCACCGACCCGTCGGCGCTGTTCGAGCGCGGCACCACCACCGGGCCGGGACAGGGGATCGGGCTCTCCCTGGCCGCCGAACTCGCCGACAGTACGGGGGCACGGCTCAGTCTGACCCGACGGGCGCCGACGCGCTTCACCCTGCTGCTCCCGGAGAGCCAGGAGAGCCAGGAGAGAGGCTGACATGGTGACGCTCGCCCGCATTCTGATCGTGGAGGACGACCACGGCCTGCGCGACGTGCTCGCCCGCGGCCTGCGCGACGAGGACTTCGACGTCGTGACCGCCTCCGACGGCGCCGTCGCCCTGCGGACGGTCGACCGGTCGGTGGACGCGGTGGTGCTGGACATCGGGCTTCCCGACTCGGACGGCCGGGACGTGTGCCAGGCCATGCGCGGTGCGGGCATCACCGCCCCGGTGATCTTCCTGACCGCCCGCGGGAACCTCACGGACCGGCTCTCCGGCTTCGCGTCCGGCGGTGACGACTATCTGGTCAAACCCTTCCATCTCAGCGAACTGGCCGCGCGGCTGCGCGCCGTACTGAGCCGGACGGGCCCGTCGCAGGTCGTCACCGACAGCACGGGCGCCCTCCGTCTCGACCCGGTACGGCACGAACTGAGCGTCCACGAACGCCCCGTCGCCCTCACGCCCACCGAATTCCGTCTCCTCGCCCGCCTGATGGCGGAGCCCGGCACCGCCGTCCGCCGGCGTGCGCTCCTGCGGGCGGGCTGGCCGGAGGGCGCGCGGGTCAGCGACAACACGCTCGACCAGTACCTGGCCAGACTGCGGCGGAAGCTGCGCGACGCGAACTGCCCGCACCGTATCCATACGGTCCGGGGGATCGGATACCGCTTCGCATGAGACGCCTCCGTAGCGCCCGTACTCTGCGAGGCCGTCTCGCGCTGATGGCCCTGGTCGCCGGCGCCCTGTGGATCGCGGTCCTCACGACCGTGTTCAACTTCGCCCTCGACAACCGGCTCCGCCAACAGGCCGACGACGCGGTGCGCACCCGCGCCGAAGCGGTCGGCGCCACTGTCGAGGCCCGCCCGGACGGCCGGCTTGTCGTCCGGGAGCCCGCACAGGACGAGGCGCTGGACAGCGGCGTATGGATCTATCAAGGCCGAAAGGCCGTCGAAAAGCCCACCGGCGCGTCCGATCCGCTGCGGCGGCAGGCGGATCTGCTGGCGGGGAAGAGCCATGTCTTCGCCGACAGTCCGGGCCCCGGTTCGTGGCGGCTGTACGCGCTCCCCGTCGCGAAGGCGGACGGCTCGGGCCAGGCGGGCACGGTCGTGGCGTCGGTGAGCCTGGACCCGTACCGCAGCACGGCCGACACGGCGCTCGTTGCGTCCACCGCCCTGGCCGTGGCACTGCTGGGCGGCATCTACCTCCTCACCCGGCTGGTCGTCCGGCGCGCTCTGCGGCCCGTCGCCGCGATGAGCGACCAGGCCGCGCGATGGAGCGAGTCCGCCGCCCCGGAACGATTCGGCTCCGCCGGGCGGCCCGCCGAACTCGCCGCGCTCGCCGCCAACCTGGACGTCCTGCTGGACCGGCTGGCCGCCGTCCTGCGCCACGAACAGCACCAGGCGGCCGAGTTGTCGCACGAACTGCGCACCCCGCTGGCCCGCGTCACCGCCGAGATCGACTGGCTGAACAGCCGGCCCCGCGACGCCGCCGAACGGCGGGCCTCCCACGAGGCCATCGCGGACGCCGCGGGGACGATGCGGCAGATCTGCGACGCGCTGCTCTCCGAGGTCCGCACCCGCGAGTCGCCGGCGCCCGGCCGGTGCCGCTTTCCTGATGTGATCCACCGGCTCCTC
>NZ_MDCR01000103.1 GCF_001723055.1 Streptomyces niveus | reverse complement strand
CGGGCGCCGGCTTCTCCTCCCGCACCCGCATCAGCGCGAAGAGAGCGGCGGCCAGCGCGAACGTGGCGGTGTCGAGC
This sequence comes from Streptomyces niveus, assembly GCF_001723055.1. GTDB lineage: Bacteria > Actinomycetota > Actinomycetes > Streptomycetales > Streptomycetaceae > Streptomyces > Streptomyces niveus. The sequence continues at coordinate 28,157 of NZ_MDCR01000103.1, read as the reverse complement.
AGGGCGACCGTCCCGCCGCCGTACGCCGCGTACAGCCCGGCGCCCGCGAGCGGCGCGAGGAGCTTCATGCCCTCGTTGGCCGTCATCCGCAGCCCGTTGAAGTCACCGAGCAGCCGTTTGTCGATCGCCGTCGCGACCAGGGCCGCCTCTGCGGCGTCCTGCACGACGCCGCTGACGCCGTACACGAACAGCACGGCGAAGAGGATCCAGATCCGGCTCTCCGAGTCGACCACCAGGAGCAGGGGCAGCAGCGCGGCCATGGCGAGATTGCAGAACACCAGCAGCGGTCTGCGCCGCCAGCGGTCGGCGACCGCGCCCAGCAGCGGACCGGCCAGCGTCGGCGCCCACATCATGAAGACGGTCAGCGCCGCCAGACTGTCCGACCCGGTCAGCGACTTGACCCAGATACCGCCGACCAGCCACATCGCCGACGTCCCGAAACCGGAGACGACGACGCCGGACAGATAGAGCCCGGCATTACGGTCCCGGAGGACCGTGCCTATCGCCCAGCTCTTCCCCGCCGACTTCCCCGCCGGCTTCCCCGACTGCCTCTTCGCGGGCTTCCCCGCCCGCTCCCCCGTTCCCATCGGCACATCGTGGCACGGGGCGCCCCAGGAGTCCCAGGGGTCAGCGCACCGCCGCCTCCATCATCTTCTTGGCGATCGGCGCCGCCAGGCCGTTGCCGCTGACCTCCGAGCGCGCCGCGCCCGAGTCCTCGACCACCACGGCCACCGCCACCTCCTTGCCCGTCGACGCGTCCTTCGCGTACGAGGTGAACCAGGCGTACGGCGTCTGGCTGTTGTCCACCCCGTGCTGGGCCGTACCCGTCTTGCCGCCGACCTCGGCGCCGGCGATCCGGGCGTTCGTCGCCGTGCCCTGGTCGACCACCGTCACCATGGCGCTGCGCAACTGCTCGGCCGTCGAGGACGAGACGATCCGGCGCGACGGCTCGTCCTCGTAAGAGGTGAGCGTGTCGCCGCCCGCGTCCACCACCTCGGACACCATGTGCGGCGTCTGGAGGACCCCGTCGTCGGCCAGCGCCGACGAGACCATCGCCATCTGGAGCGGGGTCGCGGTGACCTCGAACTGGCCGATGCCCGTCAGTGCCGTCTGCGCGTCGTCCATGTCGGACGGATAGACGCTCTCGGCGGCCCGTACCGGCACGTCCTGCTCGGCGTCGTTGAAGCCCATCTTCGCCGCCATCGCGCCCACCTTGTCCTTGCCGAGATCGGCGGCCATCTTGGCGAAGACGTTGTTGCACGAGTACCGGAGCGCCGTGCGGATCGTCGCGTTCTCGCAGGGCGCCGACGCGTTCTCGTTGGGAAGGACCGTGCTCGTGCCGGGCAGCGTGTACGGGTCCTGGCTCCGCGTCCGGGTGTCCACCGACCCGTACAGCCCGTCCTCCAGGGCCGCCGCGGCGACCACCAGCTTGAAGGTCGAGCCGGGCGGCAGCGGCTGCCGCAGCGCCCGGTTGACCATCGGCTTGTCCGGGTCGTCGTTCAGCCGCTGCCAGGCGTCCCCGTCGTCCGTGCCGCTGATCTGCGACGGGTCGTACGACGGGGTGCTGACCATCCCGAGGATCCGTCCCGTCGCCGGGTCGATCGCGACGGCCGCGCCCTTCTTGTCACCGAGCGCGTCGAAGGCGGCCTTCTGCACCGCCGGGTCGATCGTCGTCACGACACTGCCCGGCGCGGCCTGCTTGCCGGTGAGCGCGTCCAGCGGGTTCTTCAGCCGGGAGTCCGTGCCGTCGAGGACGTGCGAGTAGATGCCTTCGAGCTGTGTGGAGCGGTACGCCTGCGAGCTGTAGCCGGTCACCGCCGCGTACAGCTCACCGTCCGTGTAGGTCCGCTTGTACTTCAGGTCGTCACTGCCCGTCGTCCTGGCCGAGCCCGTGACGGCCGAGCCGCCCACGACGATGTCGCCCAGCGGCTGGGCGTACTGGTCGATGAGCGTGCGCCGGTTGCGTTCGTTGTCCGCGAGGGCCTTGCCCTGGTACGCCTGCACCCAGGTGACCCGCACCAGCAGGGCCAGCACCATGAGCAGACAGACGACCGCGGTGCGTCTGATTGTCTTGTTCATCCCATCCCGTCCGTCCCTCATCAAGGACGAACGGGACCGGACCCCGTGTTCCGCCGGGCGCCTCTTCTCAGAAACTCTTCATTCCGGGCACGCCTCCTTGAGAGACGGCGTCACCTCGGGCTGATGAACCCCGACTCGTACGCCGCGATCACCGCCTGCGTACGGTCCCTGACCCCGGTCTTCGCCAGCACCGACGCGACGTGCGACTTCACCGTCGCCGGACCGACGCCGAGCCGCTCCGCGATCTCCGCGTTCGTCAGACCGGTCGCCATCAGCCGCAGCACCGCCGCCTCGCGCTCGGTGAGCCGGCTCGCCCAGCGGGGCGCCGGAGGGCGGCTGCGGGCGTACTCCGCCGCCAGACCCCGCAGCGCGGCCGGGAAGAGCAGCGAATCGCTCCGCGCCACCAGCCGCACCGCCTGCACCAGGTCCTCCGCCCCGGCCCGCTTCAGCAGGAAGCCGGAGGCGCCGACGCGCAGCGCCTCGTACACGTAGCTGTCGTTCTCGAAGGTCGTCACGACGACGACGCGGGGGCCCGGACCCGGTGAGCCGAGGATCTGCTCCGTCGCGCGGATGCCGTCGATCTCCGGCATCCGCACATCCATCAGCACGACGTCCGGTCGCACCGCGCGCACCACGGACACCGCCTCCGCGCCGGTCGCCGCCTCACCGACGACCGTCAGGTCCGCCTCCGCCTCCAGGATGACGCGCAGCGCCGTACGGACCATCCGCTCGTCGTCGGCCAGCACCACCCGGATCTCCGTCCCCGTCGCCGTCACCGCGCGCCTCCTCCTTCGGAGGTCAGCGGGAGCGCGACCGACAGCCGCCACAGCGGCCCGTCCCGCCCCGCCTCGGCGTGCCCGCCGAGCAGCGTGGCCCGCTCGGCGACGCCGCGCAGCCCGCGCCCGCCCCCGGGCCGTACGACCGGCGCGGGCGCGGTGCCCGGCAGGGGATTCTCCATCGTCATCTCCAACGTCTCGGTGCCCAGGGCGGCATGGAGCGTGACGGGCGCCGCCCCGCCGTGCCGCAGGGCGTTGCTCAGCCCCTCCTGGACGATGCGGTACGCCTCGCGCGACACCTGTTCCGGCACCCGCCCGATGTCCCCGTCGACGCTCAGCGTGACGCGGACACCGCAGTGGGCCAGCAGCACGTCCAGCGCGTCGAGCGTCGGCCCCGAAGCCCCGTCCGTGACGGGCTGTTCCTCGTCGTCCCGGCGCAACAGGCCCAGCACGGAGTCCAGTTCACCCACCGTGCGCCGGGTGGTCTCCTCGATCGCGGTCAGCGCCTCCCGTACGAACTCGATGTCCTTCGGCGCGTCGCTGTCCAGGACCCGGCGCGCCGCGCCCGCCTGGAGCGTCACCGCGCTCAGCGCGTGGCCGACCGAATCGTGCAACTCGCGGGCCAGCCTGTTGCGTACGGCGAGATCCGCCGCGCGCCGTTCGGCGGCTGCCAGCCGGTCGGACGGCGTGGGCCCGAGCAGCACCGGCGCCAGCCGGGCCAGCAGCGCGCCCGCCGCCGCCGCGCACCCGGCCAGCGCGATGAGCGACACGATCCCGCCCAGCGGCGCGAGAGCCAGGCCCCAGCCGTCGTCGAGGGCGCCGGGCATCGTGCGCCAGGACTCCCGCATCGCGGGCGACAGCGGCAGCACCATCAGCGCCAGCGCGAACGGCGGCAGCGCCAGCGACATGCCGCTGATGATCCCGCCGAGCCCGACATGCAGGGTGAACCAGCCGGTCGTACGCACCCTGGCCTCCCACGAGCGCGCGGGACCGTCCGCCAGGGCGCCCTCCGGGACCCCGCACAGCGCCCGCGCCGCCGCCACCGACAGCGGCCGTACGAGCGGGAACAGCGCGCTCACGGCGGCCAGCGGCAACGCCACCGCGTACGCGCCGAACTGAAGCGCGAGGGAGTCGGAGAACATGCTGTCGGCGTCGATGAGCGGGCCGACGACCACGGTGCCGAGCAGCCAGTACGGCATCAACAGCGCGCCGCCGAGCACCAGATGCGTCCAGCGCAGCCATGCCCGGCCGCCGAAGAGCGGGCGCAGGAGGGTGGTGGCCGACCGGCGGAGCAGGGTCCTCATGCGGCGCGGCGCCTCAGTACGGAGACGACGCCGCTGAACAGCAGGAGCCCGGCGACCATCGACACAGCGTAGGTCAGCACCATCAACCCGGCCGCCCGCTGGTCCTGTTCGCCGGGCAGCGCCGTGACGAGGAAGAGGAAGCCGCCCCAGCAGCCGAGCGTCCCCGACCCCACCCACGCCGCCGCGAGCGGCCACCGCGGCGACAGCCCGGCACCCCGGCGGAACCGGAAGGCGAGCAGCAGCGTGCCCACCACCGCGACGACCGCGAACAGGCCGTTGACGCCCTCCACCAGGTAGAAGTCGGTCGACCGGCTCTCCACCCGGTCGGCGCTCAGCCCCGTCGTGGCCCCCGCCGCCCAGAGCAGATGCATGACGGCGGGCAGCAGCGCCAGCAGCGAACCGGCCGTGACGGCCGTCCGTGTCGCGATCGTGGCCGGCGGATCCCCGACGCGGCCCCGCCAGAGATGGCCCCAGCGGCGCCGCGCGTACCGCACGAAGAGCGCGCCGAGGCTGAGCCCCTGAAGGATGAAGCCGCCGTAGACGACGCCGAAGACCCACGCGTCAAGGAACGGCTCCGAGTTCGACGGCGCCGGGCGCGAGCCCTCTCCTACGGAGGCGGCCAACTGGAGCGGATAGCCGGTCATGATCGGCGCGAGCAGCCCCGCCGCCACCCACATCGGCAGGACGAGCAGCCACGCCGGGACACGCCTCCCCCAGGGCTGCGTCAGCAGCAGCGCGAGGACCACGACGGTGGCGTCGAGGACGACCGACACACCGTTGGCGACGGCCATCCTGGCCCGGTGGTCGAGGAGCGTGCTGCCGTCGGGAACACCGGTGCGGTCACCGGCGATCCACAGGATCTTGAGCGTGATGTACGGGAGGCAGGAGGCGATCGCGACGGCGCGCAGCGCCCGTACCCCTCGCCCGAGGGACGGCGCCGTGCCGGCCGCTGTGGCTGTCATGCCACCCATGCTCCGGGCCGGCGGCCCGGAGCACGTCCTGCGCCCCGACGATCCGTCTCCCCCGCACGGGGGAGAGGCGATTCGCGCGCGGAGGTCTTCGTGCGCGGAGGTCAGAGCCGGCGCGTCGCCAGCGTCAGCCGGTCGCGCGCGTCGAACAGCGCGTCCTTGATCATCTGTTCGTGGGCCGGCGTCAGCCGCGCCACCGGCACCGAGCAGCTGATCGCGTCACGCGCCGGGGTGCGGTAGGGGATCGCGATTCCGAAGCAGCGCAGCCCGAGGGTGTTCTCCTCGCGGTCCACGGCGTACCCCTGCTCGCGGATCGTGTTCAGTTCCCCGATCAGCTTCTCGCGGTCGGTGATGGTGTGCTCGGTCAGCGGCGACAGCGTCTCGGGCAGCATCTTGCGCACCTGCTCGTCGCTGTGCGTCGCGAGCAGCGCCTTGCCGAGCGAGGTGGAGTGGGCGGGCAGCCGCCGCCCGACGCGGGTGAAGGGGCGCAGATAGTGCTGCGACTGGCGGGTGGCGAGGTAGACGACGTTCGTGCCGTCGAGGCGCGCCAGGTGGATGGTCTCCGTGGTGTCGTCGGAGAGCCGGTCCAGGGTCGGCCGGGCGGCGGCCACCACCTCGTCACCGTCGATGTACGACGTGCCGACCAGCAGCGCCCGTACGCCGATGCCGTACCGCGTGCCCGTCGCGTCCGTCTCCACCCAGCCCAGCTCGACCAGGGTGCGCAGGAGCATGTACAGACTGGACTTGGGGTAGCCGACCGCTTCCTGCACGGCGGCGAGCGAGTGCATGCCGGGGCGTCCGGCGAAGTACTCCAGCAATTCCACCGTCCGCACAGCGGACTTGACCTGTGCACCACCGGTTTCCGCAGCCGACATCGTTCCTCGCCCCTATCTTGACCACTCTTGACCACACAGAACGCACGGAAATAGAGTTCCCATGGATTCATCATCAGGAACTCTGTTCAGAATACCGAACAGCCCCTTGGTGATGACAGCGGACGGCACAGGAATTGGGAAGGAAGCCGCGGTGGCAGCAGCACCAGTCTGGAGTGTCGACCCCCGAACCGGGAAGCCGCGTGAGCAGGTCGCGGTCGAGGCCACGGCCGAGGAGGTCGACCGCGAAGTACGGCGCGCGCACGCCACCCGGCCCGCGCTCGCCGACCGTACCGCGCGTGCGGCGCTTCTGCGTACGGCGGCGGACCTCCTCGATGAATCGGGCGCGTTCGCCATCGAGGCGGCGGACGCCGAGACCGCACTCGGGCCGGTCCGGCTCACCGGCGAACTCGCGCGCACCACGGCCCAGTTGAGGGCCTTCGCCGAAGTCGTGGACGAGGGCTCGTTCCTCGACGTACGCATCGACCACGCCGACGGCGACCGTACGCCGCCCTGGCCCGACCTGCGGCGCTGGAAGGTGCCGCTGGGGGTCGTCGCCGTCTACTCGGCGAGCAACTTCCCCTTCGCCTTCTCCGTCCCCGGCGGCGACACGGCGAGCGCGCTCGCCGCCGGCTGCCCCGTGGTCGTCAAGGCGCACCCCGACCACCCCGCCACCTCCGAGATCTGCGCCGCCACCCTGCGCAGGGCCGCGGCGCAGGTCGGACTGCCCGAGGACGTGGTGGTCCTGGTGCACGGCTTCGAGGCCGGTGTGGAGCTGGTGAGGCATCCGCTGGTCGCCGGGGCCGGGTTCACCGGTTCCGTACGCGGCGGACGCGCCCTCTTCGACGCGGCGGCGGCCCGGCCCACCCCGATCCCGTTCCACGGCGAACTCGGCTCGCTCAACCCCGTCGTGATCACCGGGGCCGCCGCCGCCGAGCGCGCCGAGCAGCTCGGCGCCGGACTGGCCGGCTCGATGACCCTCGGCGAGGGCCAGTTCTGCACCAAGCCCGGCTTCGTGCTCGTCCCGGCGGGCGACGCGGGCGACAGCCTGCTCAAGTCGCTTACCACGGCCGTCAGCGAGACCGAACCCGGCGTGATGCTCGACCACCGGATGCGGGACGCCTTCGTCGCGGGCGTACGCGAACGGGCCGAACTGCCCGACGTGGACGCCCCGATCACCCCGGGCGCCGGCGGCGAGCACACCGTCAGCGCGGGCTATCTGACCGTACCGGCGCGCCGCCTCGCCGCCGACGGGCCGCACGACCTCCTTCTGGAGGAGTGCTTCGGCCCCGTCACGGTGGTCGCCCGCTACGACTCCGACGCCGAGATCGGCGCCGTCCTGGCCCGCCTCCCCGGCAACCTCACCGCCACCCTGCACCTCGCGGACGGCGAGGCCGAGGACGCGGACTCCGGCGCGGCCCGGCTGCTCGCCGAACTGACGCCCCTCGCGGGCCGCGTCCTCGTCAACGGCTGGCCCACCGGCGTCGCCGTCGCCCCCGCGCAGCAGCACGGCGGCCCCTACCCGGCGTCCACCTCCACCTCGACGTCCGTCGGCGCCACCGCGATCGAGCGCTGGCTGCGGCCCGTCACCTACCAGTCCACGCCCGCCGCGCTGCTCCCGCCGGAGCTGCGCGACGACAACCCGGCGGGGCTGCCGCGCCGCGTCGACGGCCGCGCGGAGCACACGACCGCCCCGTAGCCCGTCCCCGTCCACGTCAACACGGCACACTCCGAACCCCGAACCGCCCGGTAAATCGCTTGCCGGGCGGCTCGGGGTTTGCTGTACTCCCCGACGTCGGCCGTCCTGCCGACCCGTCAAGCAGTCGAGGAGCCGTCATGCGCCGAGCGTCGATGTCCATCCAGCGGAAGGGAATTCCTGCCTATTCAAGGGACATGACGCTTAGTGACCACGCGTACGCTCAACCTCGGAATTCTGGCGCACGTAGACGCCGGTAAGACCAGTCTGACCGAGCGGCTGCTGCACGCCGCCGGAGTCATCGACGAGATCGGCCGCGTCGACGACGGAAACACCCAGACCGATTCACTCGCCCTGGAACGCCAGCGCGGCATCACCATCAAATCCGCCGTCGTGTCCTTCGCCGTCGACGACGTCACCGTCAATCTCATCGACACCCCCGGCCACCCGGATTTCATCGCCGAGGTGGAGAGAGTGCTGAGCGTGCTCGACGGCGCCGTGCTCGTCGTGTCGGCCGTCGAAGGCGTCCAGGCGCAGACGCGCGTCCTGATGCGGACGCTGCGCCGGCTGGGCATCCCCACGCTCGTCTTCGTGAACAAGATCGACCGCGTCGGCGCGCGCCACGACGGCCTCCTGCGCGACCTGGCCGACAAGCTGACGCCCGCGATCGTCCCGATGGGATCGGTACGCCGACTCGGCACGCGCGAGGCCGACTTCACCCCGTACGACGGGACGGACCCGGTCTTCGCCGCCACCGGACCCGTGGCCGAGCGGCTGGCGGAGAACGACGACGCCTACCTGGCCGCGTACGTCGACGACCCGGCCCGTCTCACGTACGACACGCTCCGCCGCGAACTGGCCGCGCAGACCGCGCGCTCGCTCGTCCACCCGGTGTACTTCGGCTCCGCCGTGTCCGGCGCGGGCGTCGACACGCTCACCGGCGCGATCAGGGAACTGCTGCCCGCCACGGCGGGCGACGAGCGGGGCCCCGTCTCGGGCTCCGTCTTCAAGGTCGAACGGGGCCCGGCGGGCGAGAAGATCGCCTACGTACGGATGTTCTCCGGCGCGCTGCGGGTCCGCGACCGGCTGCCGACCGGCGACGACACCGAGGGCAAGGTCACCGCGATCAGCGTCTTCGACGACGGCTCGTCGGTGCGCAGCACGTCCGTCGGCGCGGGCCGGATCGGCAAGCTCTGGGGGCTCGGTGGCATCCGGATCGGCGACGTGATCGGCGACCCCGGCGCGGCCACCGCCGCCCGGCACCATTTCTCCCCGCCGACCCTGGCCACCGTCGTCGTCCCCGGCGAGGGCACCGACAGGGGCGCGGTGCACGCGGCGCTCACCCAACTCGCCGAGCAGGACCCGCTGATCAATCTGCGGCAGGACGAGATCCGGCAGGAGATCTCGGTGTCGCTGTACGGAGAGGTCCAGAAAGAAGTCATCCAGGCGACACTCGCCGGCGAATACGGAGTCGACGTCACCTTCCGCGAGACGACGACGATCTGTGTCGAAAGGATCGCCGGTGCGGGAAGCGCCGTGGAAGTCATGGGAAAGGACCCCAACCCTTTCCTCGCGACCGTCGGACTGCGCGTCGAACCGGCACCGCCCGGCAGCGGCGTGGAATTCCGGCTGGAGGTCGAACTCGGCTCGATGCCGTACGCGTTCATGAAAGCCGTGGAGGACACCGTCCGCGCCACCCTGCGCGAAGGGCTGTACGGCTGGACGGTCCCCGACTGCGCCGTCGTACTGACCCGCAGCGGCTACGCGCCGGAGACGACGGCAGCCGACTTCCGCCTGCTGACCCCGCTGGTGCTGATGGCGGCCCTGAAGGACGCGGGCACGATCGTGTGCGAACCGATGCACCACTTCCGCCTCGACGTCCCTGCCGACACCCTCGGCACCGTCCTGCCCGCCCTGGCCCGCCGCCGCGCCGTACCGCACACGCCGTTGGTGCGCGGGTCGTCGTACGTGGTGGAGGGCGAGATCCCGGCGGCCCAGGTCCACGCGCTCGAACAACAGCTCCCGACGCTCACCAGCGGCGAGGGCGTCCTGGAGGCATCGTTCGCCCACCACCAGCCCGTCCACGGCCCCCCACCGACCCGCTCCCGCACGGACCACGACCCGCTCAACCGCAAGGAGTACCTGCTGAGCGCGGTGCGCCGGGTGTCGGCGGGGGCGCAGTGAGAGGGAATCGGCACGGCTCCGGGGAATGGGGGGCCGGTCGACGGGGTTGCCGTTGTTGGCGGAGGCAGGCTCCGTAACGGTTCGGGCTGGAGAGAAGCAGACACATGCGCGTGGAGATCTGGAGCGACATCGCCTGTCCCTGGTGCTACATCGGGAAGGCCCGGTTCGAGAAGGGGCTGGAGTCCTTCGCGCACCGGGGCGACGTCGAGGTGGTGCACCGGTCGTTCGAGCTGGACCCCGGGCACGCCAAGGGTGAGGTCGGTTCCGTGACCGACATGCTCGCCGCCAAGTACGGGCGGTCCCGGCAGGAAGCGCTCGCCATGGAGGAGCAGGTCGCCTCGCACGCGCGCGCCGAAGGGCTCGGCTACCTCGTCGGCGACCGGGACCACGGCAGCACCTTCGACATCCACCGGCTGCTGCATCTGGCCAAGGCGCGCGGCCGGCAGGACGCGTTGCTGGACGTCGTCTACCGGGCGAACTTCGCCGAGGAGCGCTCGGTCTACGACACCGAGACGCTGGTCGATCTCGCGGTGGAGGCGGGCCTCGACGAGGCCGAGACGCGGGTGCTCCTGGCCGACGAGGACGCGTTCGCCGACGACGTACGGGCCGACGAGCGGGAGGCCGCGGAGCTGGGCGCGACCGGGGTGCCCTTCTTCGTACTCGACCGGCGCTTCGGAGTCTCCGGCGGGCAGCCCGCCGAGGTCTTCACCCAGGCACTGGAGCAGGCCTGGCAGGGGCGCGCGCTCACGCCCGTGGGCGAGGACCCGGCCGCCGCCTGCGACGCGGACGGAGCCTGCGAGATTCCGCAGGCCCACACGCACGCATAAGGAACCCTTGGGTGTTCCCCCACGAAATACGCAATTGACTAGGGGGAACACCGGTCCCAGGGTGAAGGCATGGACACTTTGGGTGGAGCCGAGTTCGTGCCGGAGACGACGTATCTGAACACCTCGACCTGTGGTCTGCTGCCACGCCGGGCCGTCGAAGCGGTACGGACGCTGGCCGCCGAGAACGGCACGGGGCAGCGGGACGGCGCGGGCAGTTTCGACTCGGTCGACGCGGCCCGCGCCTCGTACGCCCGCCTGGTGCACACGCCCGTGGAGCGGGTCGCCGTCGGCAACGCCGTGGCGGTCCATGTCGGTCTGATCGCCGCCTCGCTGCCGCCGGGCGCCGAAGTCCTCATGGCCGAGGGCGAGTTCAGCTCCGTCGTGACACCCTTCGCGGTACGCGGCGACCTCAAGCCGCGCTACGTACCGCTGGAGTCGCTGGCCGACGAGGTGCGGCCGGGCACCGCGCTGGTGGCGGTCTCGGCAGTCCAGTCCGCCGACGGCCGGATGGCCGACCTGCCGGCGGTACGGGCCGCCGCCGCCGCGCACGGCGCCCGTACGCTCCTCGACGTCACACAGGCGGCGGGCTGGCTGCCCGTCGACGCGGGGGCGTACGACTACACCGTCGCCGGCGGCTACAAGTTCCTGGTGAGCCCGCGCGGCACCTCGTTCCTCACCGTCACCGAGGAGGCCCAGGAGCACCTGGTGCCGATCCACGCGGGATGGGTCTCGGGCGAGGACATCTGGGCGAGCACGTACGGCCCCGTGGCACGACTCGCGCACTCGGCGCGGCGGTTCGACGAGCCGACGGGCTTCCTCGCCTACCACGGCGCCGAGCAGTCCCTGGCCGTGCTGGAGGAGATCGGCGTCGAGCGGATCCACCCCCACGTCACCGCGCTCGCCGGCCGCTTCCGGGCGGGCCTGCTCTCCCTCGGGCACGAGCCGGTCGCCGCCGATGGCTCCGCCGTCGTGGCCGTCCCCGGCCTCGGCGACCTCCAGCCCCGGCTCGTCGAGGCGGGCGTCAAGGTGGCGGTCCGCGCGGGCAATCTGCGCGCCGCCTTCCACCTCTACAACTCCACGGCGGACGTGGACCGCGCGCTGGACGTCCTCGCGGGCTGAGACCGGGACCGGGACCGGGACGTACGGGAGGCGGGGCCGGTCCCGCCCGGACCGGCCCCGCCTCCTCCGTACGCGCTCACCGCACGCGGGCGGTCACCGCACCGGCGTGAAGTCCCTGGAGCCGATGAACGACGGCCGCGGGGCGGGCGCCGCGAACGGCTCGACCGCCGCGTTCTCCACGCTGTTGAACACGATGAAGACGTTGCTGCGCGGGAACGGGGTGATGTTGTCACCCGAGCCGTGCATGCAGTTGCAGTCGAACCACGTCGCCGCTCCGGCCTTGCCCGTGAAGAGCTTGATGCCGTGCTCCTGGGCGAAGCCGGTCAGCGCCTCGTCCGACGGCGTCCCGGCGTCCTGCATCTTCAGCGACTGCTTGTAGTTGTCCTTCGGCGTCTCGCCCGCGCAGCCCAGGAAGGTCTTGTGCGACCCGGGCATGATCATCAGGCCGCCGTTGGTGTCGTAGTTCTCGGTCAGCGCGATCGACACGGAGATGGTCCGCATGTTCGGCAGGCCGTCCTCCGCGTGCCACGTCTCGAAGTCCGAGTGCCAGTAGAAGCCCGAGGCACCGAAGCCCGGCTTCACATTGATACGGGACTGGTGGACGTACACGTCCGAACCGAGGATCTGCCGCGCCCGCCCCACCACACGCTCGTCGCGCACCAGACCGGCGAAGATCTCACTGAGCTTGTGGACCTCGAAGACCGAGCGGACGTCCTGCGACTTGGGCTCGATGATCGAGCGCTCGTCGGCCCGCACCGCCGGGTCGTTGATCAGCCGGTCGAGCTCGTCGCGGTAGAGCACCACCTCGTCGGGGCTGATCAGCTGGTCGACGGTGAGGAACCCGTTCCGCTCCAGCCCCTGGAGGTCGGCCGCGTCGACCGGGCCGGGGGTGCCGGGAGGTGACCAGACGACGGGGTCCTGGCGCGGGGTGGTCACCTCGCCCACGCCACGGGTCGGGTACAGGTCGGTGCGTGCAGGGGCGGTGGTGGTCATGAGATTCAGCCCTCCTCGGTCAACAGCGGGTAGACGCCGTTCTCGTCATGGTCCTCCCGCCCTGTCACCGGCGGGTTGAAGACGCAGACACATCGGAAGTCGGTTTTCGGCCGGAGCGTGTGCTTCTCGTGGCCGTTGAGCAGATACATCGTGCCGGGGGCGATCCAGTGGGTCTCGCCGGTGTCGTCGTTGGTGAGTTCGGCCTCGCCCTCCACGCACAGCACGGCCTCGATGTGGTTCGCGTACCACATCGACGTCTCGGTGCCCGCGTAGAGCACGGTCTCGTGCAGGGAGAAGCCGACGTTCTCCTTGGCGAGCACGATGCGCTTGCTCTCCCAGGTGCCCGACGCGGATTTCACATGGCGGTCGGTGTTCTCGATGTCCTGGAACGATCGGACGATCACGGTGACTTGGACCCTTCTGTGCGGTGGTGCTTGTCGCGGTGCGTGTTTGTTCCTGTCCTGCTGCGGTGGTGCCTGTACGGGTGCCCCCCGGGGGCCGGGTCAGACGTGGGTCCGGCCCGGCCCCCGGGGGGCCCGAACGATCAGGCGGTCTCGCGTACGGCGCGGGCCAGCGTGCGCAGGCCCTCGTCCAGCTCCTCGGGCGTGACGGTCAGCGCGGGAAGCAGCTTCACGACCTCGCTCTCCGGGCCGGAGGTCTCCAGCAGGAGCCCCAGCTCGAAGGCGCGACGGCAGATCGCGGTCGCCCGCGGCTTGTCCTGGAACTCCATGCCCCAGACCAGGCCCCGGCCCCGGAAGCTCACGCTGTCCGGCTCGCACTCGTCGACGATGGCCAGCAGCGCGCGCTCGACCTGCTCGCCGCGTGCCAGGGTCTGCTTCTCCATCTGGCCGTCGGCCCAGTACGTGTTCAGCGCGGCGGCGGCCGTCACGAAGGCCGGGTTGTTGCCGCGGAACGTGCCGTTGTGCTCACCGGGCTCCCAGATGTCCAGCTCCGGCTTGAAGAGCGTCAGCGCCATCGGCAGGCCGTAACCGCTGATGGACTTCGACAGCGTGACGATGTCCGGGGTGATGCCGGCCTCCTCGAAGGAGAAGAACCCGCCGGTGCGCCCGCAGCCCATCTGGATGTCGTCGACGATCAGCAGCATGTCCTGGCGCTCGCACAGCTCGGCCAGGGCGCGCAGCCACTCGGCGCGGGCGACGTTGATGCCGCCCTCGCCCTGCACCGTCTCGACGATGACGGCCGCGGGCTTGTTGAGCCCGGAGCCCTGGTCGCCGAGCAGCCGCTCGAACCACAGGAAGTCCGGGACCTGCCCGTCGAAGTAGTTGTCGAACGGCATCGGAGTGCCGTGCACCAGCGGGATGCCGGCTCCGGCCCGCTTGAAGGCGTTGCCCGTGACGGCGAGCGAGCCCAGCGACATGCCGTGGAAGGCGTTCGTGAAGGACACGATCGCCTCGCGGTTCTTCACCTTGCGCGCCAGCTTGAGCGCCGACTCGACGGCGTTGGTGCCCGTGGGGCCGGGGAACATCACCTTGTACGGCAGGTCACGGGGGCGCAGCACCACGTTCTGGAACGACTCCAGGAACGCGCGTTTGGCGGTGGTGGCCATGTCCAGGCCGTGGGTGATGCCGTCGCGCTCGATGTAGTCGATCAGGGCGCGTTTGAGTACGGGGTTGTTGTGCCCGTAGTTGAGTGAACCGGCGCCGGCGAAGAAGTCGAGGTAGCTGTGGCCGTCCTCGTCGGTGAGCCGGCTCCCCTGCGCGCGGTCGAACACGGCCGGCCAGCCGCGGCAGTAGCTGCGGACCTCGGATTCGAGGGTCTCGAAGATGCTCAGGACAGGCGGGGTGATGGTCATGGGGGTCTCCTGAAGGGTGTGGGAGAGAGGAGTGAGGATCGGGGTGGGGGCGGCGCAGCTCAGGTCGTGAGCGGGCCGATCCGGTACAGCACCTCGGGCTGGTGGCCTTCGTCGGGGAAGAGGTCCCCGTCGAAGAGCACTTCGCGCTCCAGGGTCGCGCCATGACGCTCGGTGTAGGCGTGGAACATCCGGTCCGACGCCGTGTTGTCGGGAGTGACGGTCGTCTCGACAGAGGTGACCCCCTGCTCCTCGGTGACCCGCCGGGTGAGTGCGTCGAGCAGGGTCCCGGCGAGACCCTTGCCCCGATGGGCCTGGTCGACGGCCACCTGCCAGACGACCAGTGCCTCGGGCCGCTCGGGCCTGATGTACCCCGTGACGAAGCCGATGGGGGTTCCCTCGGCCTCGGGGGTCCCGTCGGCGCCGGAGGAGGTGTCGCGGGCCACGACGGAGGTCGCGGCGAAGTCACGACACCACAGCAGATAGCTGTAGGAGGAGTTCAGGTCCAGCACCCCGGAATCACGGGCGATGCGCCAGATCGCGGCTCCGTCCGCCACTCGTGGGGCGTCGATCCTGATGGATCGCGTGAATTCGCTTCGGACACCTGCAAGGTCTGCTTGGGCGGCAGTCATGTCTATTGAATTTACCGAGCTAATTCAGAAATCGCATCGTCGGCAGGGGTTGGGCAGCGACCTGATCTGTGTTATCACGCGGGCGCGGGCGCCGAGTGGGTGAGAGGTGTTCTGTGATGGTTTGACCGCCAGATTTGGCGCAAGACGGGCACACTTGTGTACTCGGTCACATATGCGTAACGCTCTCGACCTGCGCCAGAATTACGCCGGGACCGTGCGGTGGGCGTTGTTGAAACCTTGGCGTTTAGGATCAAAAAAAGCGGGCAGACGAATACGGGAAGCTGCGCGCGATGCAATACATTCCCGTGTTCTCGAATTAACGCTTACTTTGTATTCAAGATGCGTTGTCGGGAAAGCTGTCGGATACTGCCGCGTCGGCCGCCGCGGGATTCACGTCCACGCCCGACCCGGCGAGCACGGCGCCCAGCGCGGCGATCGAGGACCGGACCGCGTCGGCGGTGGCGTCGGAGCCGTAGTGGTTGACCCGGATCATCTCCTTGGCCAGCGCCCCGCCCCCGGCGATCAGGGGCAGCGTGGGACGGGCCGCCAGGGCCTGCGCGACCAGTGCGGCGGCGTCCACCCCGGCGGGGGTGCGCAGCGTGGTCGCCACCGGCGCGGCGTCCCGCGCGGAGTACACGTACGGCTCAATTCCGCCGCCGAGCGCGAGGGCGCCCGCGCGGGTGGCCGCGGCGGCCGACGCGTGTGCCGCCATTCGGGTGGCGAGCCCCTCCGACTCGATGCGCTCCAGGCACGCGTCGAGCGCCAGCATCTCCAGCTGGGCGGGTGCGTGCGGCAGCGCCTTGCGGCCCGTGTCGATCCAGCGCTCCTTCCAGTCGAGGAGCGAGAGGTACGAGCGCCGCGGCGCCGCCGGGTTCGCGGCCAGCCGCTCCCACGCGCGGGCGCTCACCGACACGGCCGAGACACCGGCCGGCCCGCCCATCGCCTTCTGCGCGCCGATCACGCACAGGTCGACGCCCCAGGCGTCGGGCAGCAGCGGCTCGGCCGCCACGGACGCGACGGCGTCCAGCATGAACAGCGCCCCGTGGGCGCGGACCGCCTCGCCGATCTCGGCCACCGGGTTGGTGTTGCCCGTGGCCGCCTCCGCGTGGACCAGCGACACGAAGTCGATCTCCGGGTGCTCCGCCAGCGCCCGCTCGACCTGCTCGGCGGTGGCGGCGGCGTGGAACGGCACCTCCAGGTCCACGACCGTGGCGCCGCAGTCGCGCAGCCAGTCGCCGAAGGTCTGGCCGTACGGTCCGGTGACGACGTTCAGCGCGGTCGAACCGGCGCGGGCGCCGCCCCGGACGCAGCCCTCCAGAGGAAGCAGCGCCTCGCCCTGTGTGATCACCACGTCCTGCTCGGTGTCGAGCAGGGCGGCGACGCGTCGCTCGACGGCGGCGAAGTGGGCGGGGGTGAGGGGGGCGAGGTCCAGCAGCGGGTGGGTCACGGGGATGTGCTCTCTTCGGGTCGGCCGGTTCGGGTGTGCCGGTTCGGGTGTGCCGGTGGTGCTGTCGTACGGGGGGTGCGCGCCGCTCGAACGGTGTTCGGACACGCCCTCGTCGAGGGTACTCAGCGCCTCGTAAGGTTCCGCCCATGAGTGATCACGCGGTGCTGCATGTGAAGGGGCGGGTGCTCGTCGGCCCTGACGACGTCAGGGACGAGCTGTGGGTCGTGGACGGACGGACAAGCTATGAACGTCCCTCCGGCGCGCGTGACGTCCGTACGGTCGTCGGCTGGGCCGTGCCCGGTCTGGTCGACGCGCACTGCCACGTCGGTCTGGACACCCACGGGCCGGTGGACGAGGCGACGAGCGAGAAGCAGGCGCTCACGGACCGGGACGCGGGCACGCTGCTGCTGCGTGACGCGGGTTCGCCGTCCGACACCCGCTGGATCGACGGCCGCGCCGATCTGCCGAAGATCATCAGGGCCGGCCGGCACATCGCCAGGACCCGCCGCTACATCCGTAACTTCGCCCACGAGATCGAGCCCGGAGACCTCGTCGCCTTCGTCGCCCAGGAGGCCCGGCGCGGCGACGGCTGGGTCAAACTCGTCGGCGACTGGATCGACCGCGAGGCGGGGGACCTGACCGCGTGCTGGCCGCGCGGCGAGGTCGAGGCGGCGATCGCCGAGGCGCACCGGCTCGGCGCCCGCGTCACGGCGCACTGCTTCGCGGACGTCGCGCTGCGCGATCTCGTCGAGGCCGGGATCGACTGCGTCGAGCACGCGACGGGCCTCACCGACGAACTGATCCCGCTCTTCGCGGAGCGCGGCGTCGCGATCGTCCCCACGCTGGTCAACATCGCCACCTTCCCGGCCCTCGCCGCCGGTGGCGAGACCAAGTACCCGCGCTGGTCGGCCCATATGCGACGCCTGCACGAGCGCCGTTACGACACGGTGCGCGACGCGTACGACGCGGGGATCCCGGTCTTCGTCGGCACGGACGCGGGCGGCTCCCTGGCGCACGGTCTGGTGGCCGACGAGGTCGCGGAGTTGGTGAAAGCCGGTATTCCGCCGCTGGAGGCCCTGTCGGCGACCACCTGGCACGCACGGGCCTGGCTGGGCCGTCCGGGCCTTGAGGAGGGCGCTCCGGCCGATCTGGTGGTGTTCGACGAGGACCCGAGGGCGGATGTGCGGGTGCTGGCGGAGCCGAGGCGGATCGTGCTGAACGGGCGGGTCGTGGGCTGACGTCGGGCGGTTCGGCTCGTTCTGTTGACGACGGCGCGGGTGTTCGTGCGTGCCGTGAGCCCGTTGGAACGGGCCGGTGCGCGACTCCACGCCCCCCGTCCGGGTGGCCGGAAGGAACGCCCGTACCCGCGGATTCGAACGCGGACACGGAAACCTCACTTTGGAGTGAACTCACCGCAGGTGTCCGCCAGTTCACTCTCGGTGCGTAAGGATTCCGGTGTCCCGGTCGCCAACGCCGCCGCACGTGTCCCCGTGCCGGCCGGTGGGCGACGTCGCAACTCTGTGGGGGTTCCACCATCTTGAACAGCAATGTCTTCCGCATGCCCGCACGCCGCTGTGCCGCACTGGGCGCCGCGGTGGCGCTCGTCGCGGGTCCCGTCGTGCTCGCCGCCCCGGCGCAGGCCACCGGCGGCACCGGAGGAACCGGTGTCACCACCGGAAAAGGCAAGGCGAGCGCGGTCGTTCTGCGGACCGGCCTCGACGTGTCACTGCTCAACAAGTCGGTCAACGTGCCGCTGCGGGCGGCGCTCAACGAGGTGCGGGCCCCGGCCGACGCCGACAGGACCGCGCTGACCGTCGAACTCGACGGGGTCGACCAGGGCAGGCCGTTCACCGTGCTGCGCGCCGACGTCGCCACCGCGCGGGCCACGGTCGACGAGCGGAAGGCCGAGGGGTACGCCAACATCGCCCACGCCAAGGTGCATGTGCCGGGGCTGCCGTTGCTCTCGCTCATCGAGGTCCAGGAAGTCACGTCCAAGGCGGTCTGCGCGGCGGGGAAGAAGCCCGTTGCCGAATCGAATCTGCTGGGCACCGTCACCGTCCTCGGTAAGAAGGTCACGCTCTCCGCGGCCGGACCGACCCGCGTCGAGGTCCCGGGCGTCGGCGAGGTGACGCTCGACCTTTCGAAGACGCGGACCACGTCCCGTACGGCCGCCGCGACCGCGCTCGAACTGAAGGTCGCGGTCAACCCGCTCAAGCTGAACGTCGCCGACGTCCAGGGCACCCTCACCCTCGCCGAGGCGACCTGCGAGGCGCCCGCCGAACCGGTGAAGCAGACGGAGCCGGAACCGGAGAAGGAGGGCGTCGAGCCCCAGACCGCCACGGAGCCGACCACCGAGAACCTCGCGGAGACGGGCGGCAGTTCGATGACCCCGTACCTGGCCGCGGGCGCGGTGCTGCTGCTCGCGATCGGCGGCGGCGCGCTGGTCCTGGTGCGGGCACGCGACCGGGGCTGACGGGCGGGCCGCACGACTGTCCTCAGGCGCCGGACGGGCCGCGCGTGCCGTCCGGCGCCCGGGCACGAACCGCGCACCCTGCCTGCCGTGCTAGGCGGTCGGGGCCGTCGTGCGGGTGTCGTCCGTCGGCGACAGGGCCTCGTCCAGGGCCTGGAGGAAGCGGTTCGTCGTCGCACGGTCCCGGACCGCCAGCCGGAGCCACTGCGGGCCGAGGCCCGGGAACGTGTCGCCGCGACGGGCCGCGAAGCCCAGCACGCGCAGGCGCTCCCGTACGGCGTCGGCCGACTCCATCGTGACCAGGACGAACGGGCCCGCCGCCGGTTCGACGGCGCGTACGCCGTCGAACCGGGCCAGTCCGGCCAGCAGATGGGCCCGTTCCGCCGCCGTACGCAGCGCCGCCGTGCCGGCCTCCGCGAGCGCGGCGGGCGTCATGCACGCCTCGGCGGCGGCCAGTGCCGGCGTCGAGACCGCCCAGAGCGGCTGGGCGGCGGCGAGAGCGGTGACGGTCTGCGGATCCGCCAGCACATAGCCGATCCGCAGTCCGGCCAGCCCCCAGGTCTTGGTCAGGCTCCGCAGCACCACCAGCCCCGGCACGTCCCGGCGCCCCGCCAGCGACTCGGGCTCCCCGGGCACCGCGTCCATGAACGCCTCGTCCACCACCAGCGTCCGCCCCGGACGCGCCAGTCGGCGCAGAGCGGCGGCCGGGTGCAGGACGGACGTCGGGTTCGTCGGATTGCCGATCACCACCAGATCCGCGTCCTCGGGCACGGCGGCGAGGGCCGCGGGATCCAGCCGGAAGCCGGTACCGGGGTCGAGCAGCACCCGCCGTACCGGGCGCCCGGCGTCCAGCAGCGCCGCCTCCGGTTCCGTGAACTGCGGGTGGACCACGACGGGGCGGCGCGCCGGAAGGGCGCGGGCGAGCAGGACGAACGCTTCCGCGACGCCCGCCGTCAGCAGGACGTGCTCCTCGGGCAGCCCGTGCCGCGCGGCGACGGCGGCCCGCGCCGCGCGCCCGTCGGGATAGGCCGCGAGGCCGGTGAGCGACGCGGCGATCCGCTCCCGCAGCCAGTCCGGCGGCGTGCCGGGGCGGACGTTGACCGCGAGGTCGGTCAACTCCGCGCCGTCGTCCCGTACTTCGGCGTCGCCGTGGTGCCGCAGGTCGTGGGCGTCAGTGCGCGTGCGCATGACTGCCGTGGCCGTGCCCGTGCCCGTGTCCGTTGTGCCCGTCGTCGTCCGGGTGGAAGTGCGGCTGTTGCGGCGCCCCCACCTTGTCCTCGAAGCCGGGCAGCGCGACGCGGTAGACGCAGGAGTCGCAGTTCATCCGCAGATCGCCCCGCACCGCCTCGTGGTAGCGCTCCATGACCAGGTCCAGCAACTCCTCCGTGGGCCCCACCACATCGGCCGACGCGACCTCGGTCTCCGGATGCGCCGCCGCCCACTCCCGCGTCTGGCGCACCACACGCTCCGGCAGGATCCCGGTGAACAGGAAGTACGGCAGCACCACGATCCGGCGCGCCCCGAGCCGTACGCAGCGGTCGAGCCCGCTCGGCACGTCCGGCGCGGCCAGTGACACGAAGGCCGTCTCCACCCCCGCGTAACCGCGACCCTCCCAAAGAAGCCGCGCCGCCTTCAGCACCTCCGCGTTGGCGTCGGGGTCGGTCGAGCCGCGCCCCACGAGCAGCACGGTCACCTCGGACCTGTCGCCGTCGAAGTCCTCCAGCGCGGCCAGCGCCTCCTCCAGGCGCCGTTCGAGGACCGTGAGCAGCGCGGGGTGCGGGCCGAGCGGGCGGCCGTAGGTGTACGAGATCCCCGGGTGGCGCTCCTTCTCGCGCTTCAGGGCCGCCGGTATGTCGCCCTTGGCGTGCCCGGCGGACACCAGCATCAGCGGGACGGCGGCGAAGCGCGTGACGCCCCGCTCGACGAGCTCGGCCACGGCGTCGCCGATGGGCGGTGCCGACAGCTCGATGAAGCCGCCGGCGACGGGCAGTTCGGGGTGCCGCCGGCCCAACTCCCTTACGAACTCCCGGAAGGCTTCGGCACCCCCGTCGTCCCTGGTGCCGTGGCCGGCGATGAGCAGTGCGGGGCGAGGGGTGGTCACACGTTCTCCTTGGCGGACTGAGGCGGGTGGTACGGGTGGTAGAGCAGGGCGTTGAGCGCGGCGGCGGCGACGGCGGAGCCGCCCTTCTCGGAGATGTTGCTCACCGCCGGAAGGCCGCTCTCGCGCAGCGCGGCCTTGGACTCGACGGCGCCGACGAAGCCGACCGGGAGCCCGATCACGAGCGCGGGCGCGGCGTCCAGGAGCAGCAGCTCCTCCAGTGCGGTGGGCGCGCAGCCGACGACCCAGATCGCGCCGGGTCCCACCTGCTCGTACGCGAGTCGCACCGCGTGCGCGGAACGGGTCAGGCCCGGCCCCGACACCGCCTCCTTGAGACGGCACACGGCGCTGCGGCGGGTGATCCCGGCGGCGACCATCTCCACGTCGGCGACGACCGGCGCGCCCGCGTGCAGCGCGCCGTGCGCGGCGGCCAGGGTCGGCTCGTCGCAGACCAGATCGGTCAGATACGCCGGATCGGCCGCCGAGTGGATGACGCGCTCCACGACCGCGCGGGTCAGCGGCGCGAGGTACGAGGTGTCGACGCGGGCGCGCAGCCTGCGGAACGACTCCTCCTCGATGGGATGGACGACACGCTCACGCCCGCCGGTGTGTTGGCTCATCGGGCTCCCTCCGACTGCCACCGGTAGCCCCGTGGCGTCACCATGCGGCCCGCGATCTCACGCGTGGCCGTGTTGCCCACCGTCACCACCGTCATCATGTCCACCGTCGTCGGGTCGATCCGGGCGAGCGTGGTGAGGTGGCTGGTGCCGTCGGGGCGTGAGGCGTTGCGTACGACGCCGACGGGGGTCGTCCCCGTACGGTGCTCCGCCAACAGGGCCAGCGCCTTGGGCAGTTGCCAGTCGCGGCCACGGCTGCGCGGGTTGTAGAAGGTCACGACGATGTCCGCCTCGGCCGCCGCGCGGACGCGGCGTTCGATGACCTCCCACGGAGTGTGCAGGTCGGACAGGCTGATCGAGACGTGGTCGTGCCCGAGGGGCGCGCCGAGGATCGCGGCGGCGGCGAGCGCGGCGGTCACGCCCGGTACGCCGACCACCTCGATGTCGTCGGCCGCCTCGGCGAGCGCGGGCGACGCCATCGCGTACACGCCCGCGTCGCCGCTGCCGATGAGCGCCACGGCGTGGCCCGCCCGCGCCTCGGCCACGGCCGTACGGGCCCGCTCCTCCTCGCGCCCCAGCCCCGACTCGATCACGCGCGTGCCGGGCCGCAGCAGGTCCCTGATCTGGTCGACGTACTGGTCGAGCCCGACGAGCACCGATGCCCGCCGCAACTCGGCCACGGCGCGCGGCGTCACCAGATCCCGCGCGCCCGGCCCGAGCCCGACGACGGCGAGCCGCCCGCGCGGCGCCCGGCGCACGACGGCGCAGGTGGCCATCGCGGGCCGCCCGTGCGGGCTGGACTTCCGCTTCGGTACGAGGAGTTCACCGCCCCGCCCGGCGGCGGCGAGCGCGGCGGCCTCGGCGACGGACGGGGTGCCGACGGCCGCGAGCGGCGCGTCCGACGGGTTGGGCACGTCGACCGAGGCGAGCACACCGGCCGGGTAGGTCCGGACGGGCACCCCGAGTTCGGCGGCGGCCCCGACGATGCCGGGTTCGTCGGCCTTGGCGTCGACGGTCGCCAACTCCCCGACGCTGAGCGCCGAGAGCCCGGCGTCCCGCAGGACGTCCATGACGAGCCCGTACACCTCGTCGACACCGGCGCCCCGGCTGGCCCCGACACCGACGACGAGGGACGGCGGCCGAAGGACGACATCGGCCGGCCCGAGGGGGACGACGCGGTCGCTGACGAGAACAGCGGCACCGGTCCCCACGGCCCCGGGTGTCGACGGAGTCGGAACGCCCTGCGGCGCGCGGGCGGTCGGGCCGTCCAGCGGCCTCCGGGGCGCGGCCGTGGCGTCAGCCGGTCGCGACGACGGCTCGGCAGCCGCATCGGCCGCGGGCCCGGTCGGATCGTCTCCGCCCGGGCGCGCCGGCGGCGTCGGCACCTCACCCGCCACGCCCGCCGTCACGTTCGGTGGCAGCGGCGGCAGTGGCCACACCGTGTCCGCTCGCAGCGTCACCGGTGCCCCGTCGAGCATCGCGCGGGTCACCGTCGCCACCGCGCCCTCGAACGGGAGGCCGAGCGTGTCCAGGCCCGGGATGCCCGTGGCGTCCGTCGCCGTGGTGATCACCGGGGTCGCCGACAGGGTCGAACCGACCTCCGTCGCGAGGGAGTTGGCACCGCCGCCGTGGCCGCCGAGCAGCGACACCGCGTACCGGCCCGCCTCGTCCACGCACACCACGCCCGGGTCCGTCGACTTGTCGGCCAGCAGCGGGGCCAGCAGCCGTACCGTCGCCCCCGTGGCCAGGAAGCACACCAACTGGTCGCACTCGGCGAACGCGCGCTCCACCGCCTCGCGTACGGGGCCGTCGTAGACGCGGGTACGGTCCGGCCAGGCCGTGGCCAGGCGGTCGCGGGCGGAGGCGCCCGCCGCCGTCGCGGAGATCAGGCCGATCACTGGGTCGCTCCTCGTAGAGGGTGGGCGGGGCGGTCGCCCCACAGCAGGAAGACAGGGTTCGTGCCCGCCAGTCGGGTCACGTCGCCGGGCAGCGGGGCGAGCCGGGAGGAGTGCAGCAGTACGCCGCCGGTGGCGAACCCGGCCTCCGACAGCGCCTCCCGCACCGCGGGGACCCGGTCCAGCGCGGCCACCGACACCACCACCGTTCTGCTCGCCCGGCGCGCGCACGCCGTGACGACGGCGGGCAGCTCGCGGCCCCCGCCGCCGACGAACACGGCGTCCGGGTCGGGCAGTCGGGACAGCGCGGCGGGCGCGGACCCGTGCACGGTCTGGACGTCCACGCCGTGCGCCAGCGCGTTGGCGCGCACGCGCCCCACGCCGTCGGCCGACTTCTCCACCGCGATCGCCGCCGCGCCGAACCGCGCGCACTCCACGGCCACCGACCCCGAGCCCGCGCCGACGTCCCACACCAGATCGCCCGTCCGGGGCCCGAGCCTCGCCAGAGCCAGCGCGCGTACCTCGAACTTGGTGATCATCGAGTCGCGGTGCGCGAACTCCTCCTCGCCCAGCGCCCAGCGCGCGGGCCCCGGCGAGCGGCCGGCCAGCGTGCGCGGCACCGGGGCGTGCGCCCGCGCCCGTACGTCGTCCAGGCACAGCACCACACTCAGCGGCTCCGGCCAGTCGCGGCCCGCCGCGTCGGCGGGGGACACGCGCTCGACCCGCTCGGAGTCCGGATCGCCCAGCGCGGAGGCCACGACCAGCGTGCGCGGGAGCCCGGAGTCCGCGAGCGCGGCCCCCAACTCGGCCGGGCCCGCCCCCGGACCGGTCAGCACGGCCACCTTGGGGTGCGCGCGGCAGATGTTGACCGCCGTACGGAGATCGCGTCCGTGCGCGCTGACCACGACCGCGTCGTCCCACGGCAGGCCGACCCGGGCGAAGGCCACGGCGACGGACGGGGCGGCGGGCCGTACGTCCAGGGCCCGCGGCCCGAAGCGCCCGGCCAGCGCCCGTACGATCCCGAACAGCCCCGGATCGCCCGAGGCCAGCACCACGACGCGGCCCGCGCTCCCGTCGGCGCGATGCCGCGCGATCACGTCCAGCGCCGGTGCCAGCGGCCCGAGCACCACCCGCGAGATCCGCTCGGGCAACCCGGCCTGCGACCCGGCCTCCTGAAGATGCCGGCGCCCGCCGACGACGAGTGTCGCCTCGGCCACGGCCCGCAGGGAGTCGGCGGAGAGCGGCGTCCCCGTCCCCGTACCGATGACGGTGATCACCGCGCGCCGCCCCGGGGCCGCCCCTCGGACACGGACTCGCGCAGCGCCTTGCGGGCAGCCGGGTCGGCCCGCCGGAAGCCGTGGAAGTGCCCCGGGTGGTAGAGGTGCGAGCGGGTCCCCGACGCGGCCAGCGCGGGCCCCACCAGGAACAGCGTGTGCTTCCAGAGCTTGTGCTCCTTGACGGTCTCCTCCAGCGTGCCGAGGGTGCACCGCACGACAAGCTCCTCCGGCCAGGTCACCTGATGGGCGACGACGACCGGGGTCGACGTCGGATAGCCGCCCTCCAGCAGTTCCTGTGTGAGCTGTCCCGACCGCGCGGCCGACAGGAACACGGCCATCGTCGTACCGTGCCTGGCGAACTCCCGCACCTCCTCACCGGGCGGCATCGGCGTCTTGCCGCCGCCCAGCCGGGTCAGGATCACGGACTGCGCCACCTCAGGAATCGTCAACTCCCGCCCCGCGACGGCGGCGACGGCGGAGAACGACGAGACCCCCGGCACGATCTCCACCTCCAGACCGAGCGCGTCGCAGCGGTCGGCCTGCTCCTGCGTACCACCCCACAGGGCCGGGTCCCCGGAGTGGATCCGGGCGACCTTCAGCCCGTCACGCGCCGCCCGTTCGTACACGGCGACGACGTCCTCCAGGGAAAGCGCGGCCGAGTCCAGGATCTCGGCGCCCTCGCGCGCGTGGTCGAGCACCTCGGCCTGCACCAGGCTGGCCGCCCAGATGACGACGTCGGCGGCGGCGATGGCGCGCGCGGCGCGAAAGGTCAGCAGGTCGGCGGCGCCGGGGCCCGCGCCCACGAAGGTCACCTTGCCGGCGGTGGTCACGGCGGTGGTATCGGTCATGAGCGGTGGTCCTCGCGGGTCAACGGGGCGGGGGAGCGGAAGGGGTGAACATGAACGTGCGGACCGGGGGTCCGATCGGCTAGCAAGGGCGCATGGCGGTGTTCGTCGCGCTCGGCGCGTTCCTCATGACGCTCTTCGGCGGCTGGACGGCGCAGCGCGTCACCGACCGCCGCCATCTGGTACTCGGTCTGGCCGGCGGGCTGATGCTCGGCGTCGTCGGTCTCGAACTGCTGCCCGAGGCCATGGAGGCGGCCGGCGAGGACTTCCTCGGCGTCCACCGGGCGCTGCTGCTGTTCGTCGGCGGATTCCTCTTCGCGCACGTCGTGGAGCGCCTGCTGGCCGTACGCAGGGCAGCGCACGGCGCCGCGGACGCCGACGACCCGCACCACCACGGCCGGGACGCCGGACGGCCCGAGCGCGCGCCCGAGGTGGGTCTGACGGCGGCCTCGGCGATGGTGCTGCACAGCCTGATGGACGGCATCGCGCTCGGTGCCGCGTTCCAGGTCGGCGGCGGCATGGGCGCGACCGTCGCGCTGGCCGTCATCACCCACGACTTCGCCGACGGATTCAACACGTACACACTCACCAGCCTCTACGGCAACGACCGCCGCAGAGCCTTCGCGATGCTCTTCGCCGACGCGGTCGCCCCCGTCGTCGGCGCCGCCTCCACGCTGCTGTTCACCCTTCCGGAGGAACTTCTCGGCAGCTATCTCGGGTTCTTCGGCGGGGCGCTGCTGTATCTGGCCGCCGCCGAGATCCTTCCCGAGGCGCACCACGAGCACCCCGCACTGTCGACGCTGCTGTGCACCGTCGGCGGCGTGGGCTTCATCTGGCTGGTGGTGGCGCTGGCCGGTTGACGCGCACCGGAGCGCCACGCGGACGCTCACAGTTTGCCCCCGCGCCCGCCGTCGCGACGTGCGGGTGCGATGAGCGTCGACAGGTACGGCAGCGTCTCCCGCTCCAGTTCGGACGCGGGCCGGATCGACTCCTCGGGCAGCCCGAGCGCCGACCCCCACACCGCGCCCTCCGTACGACCGGTCTCGCGCAGCGCGGTCGCGACCTCGCCCGCCAGCCGCCCGAACTTGTAGGCCACGACGGTGCCCGGACCGTTCAGCGCGTCCTTCAGTACGGAGGCGCCCGCCGTCACCGGCACCAGCGTCAACGGCTCGGTCCCCTCGGTCAGTACGGCCCCGCTGCGCGCGGCGAGATCCTGCATGGCGGTGATCCCCGGCACGGTCTCCACGACCGTCCCCGGCACCAACTCGCCGATCGTCTGCGCGAGATAGGTGAACGTCGAGTAGACGTTGGGGTCGCCGATCGTCGCGAACGCCACGCTTCCGTGAGGATGCGCGCGCAGCAGCTCGGCGACCCGCCCGCCCGCCGCGTCCCAGGCGGCCTCCCGGCGGCCCCGGTCGCCGCGTTCGTTGAGCGCGAAGACGATCCGTACGACCTTCTCGGCGCCCACGTAATGCAGCACGGTCGCCTCGGCCCGGCCGGGCTCACCGCCGTCCGTGCCGTCGGCCGCCGCCATGACGGGCACGACGACGACATCGGCCTCCCGCAGGCACCGCACACCCTTCACCGTCACCAGCTCCGGGTCACCGGGCCCCACACCGACCCCGACGAGTCTGCTGCTCATGCCACGCACCTTTCGACGAATCTCTGTGCCATCGCGGGCGCCGCCGCCCAGTGCGTATGCAGATAGCTCGCATGCACACCCCGCTGTACGAAGCCCTCCACCCGGCGCTCGGGCCGCACCAGCCCCCAGGCGGGCGCCGCGCCGGCCCCCGGCTCCAGCACCGTCCGGTGGAACTCGTGCCCCCGCAGCCGCGTCCCGGCCGCCGCGAGGACGCTGTCCCCGACGGCGACGGCTTCCCGGTACCCGAGCGTCAGCCGCTCCGACATCCGCGCGTCGGCGTCGAGCACCCCGCACATGGGCGCCCCGTCCAGCGAGCGCGCGAGATAGAGCAGCCCGGCGCACTCGGCGGCCACGGGGGCGCCGGAGCGGGCCAGTTCGGCGACGGCCTTGCGGAGGGGTTCGTTGGCGCCCAACTCGGCGGCGTACACCTCGGGGAAGCCGCCCCCGATGACCACGCCCCTGGTCCCGGGCGGCAGTTGCTCGTCCCGAAGGGGATCGAAGACGACGACATCGGCGCCGGCGGCGCGCAGCAGCTCGGCGTGCTCGCTGTAGGAGAAGGTGAAGGCGGCCCCGCCGGCGACAGCCACAACGGGCCCGCCGCGGGCG
>NZ_MDCR01000102.1 GCF_001723055.1 Streptomyces niveus | reverse complement strand
ACGACCACCCCGCCGACGCGTCCCCCCACACCTTCCCCGACGGCGGCACCTGGCGCACCGAGATCCCCTCCGTCGAAGGCCCCGAAGCACTCGCCGAAGTCCTCGCGGAATCCGCCCGGCTCGACGTGCCGGTCCACCGCGTCAGCCAGGGCAGCGGCGTCTGGATGCTCAGCGACGACGAGATCACCGAGATGGCCGGTGCCTGCGCCGAACGCGACATCGAACTGTGCCTCTTCACCGGCCCGCGCGGCACCTGGGACATCGGCGCGGCCACCCGCACCGACTCCGGCGGCGCCGGACTGCGCGCCCGAGGCCACGACGCGCTCGCCGGCAGTGTCGAAGACGCCCTGCGCGCCGCCGAGTTGGGCGTCAGGTGCCTGCTCGTCGCCGACGAGGGAGTCCTCTGGTCGCTGCACCGGCTGCGTACCCGAGGTGTGCTGCCCGCCGACACCACGCTCAAGGTGTCCGCGCTCATCGGGCCGGTCAACCCCGCCTCGTACGCCGTCTACGAGCGACTGGGCGCCGACTCCCTCAACATCCCCTCCGACCTCGCGCTCGCCCACTTCACCGAGATCCGCCGCGCCAGCCGCGCCCCGATGGACCTCTACATCGAGGCGCCGGACGACCTCGGAGGCTATGTGCGGATGTACGAGGCCGCCCAGCTGATCCGGCGCGGCGCGCCCCTCTACCTGAAGTTCGGTCTCGCCAAGGCGCCCGGCATCTACCCGTACGGGCGCCATCTGCGCGACCTCACCCTGGCCACCGCACGCGAACGCGTACGGCGCGGCCGGCTCGTACTCGACCTGCTCGCCCGGCACGGCGCCGACGGCGGCATGTCGCCGCTCGGCTCGCGCCTGCCAGGACCGCTCAACCGTTTCTCGCTTCCTTAAGGACAAGGACTGATGACCATGCGCACCAGCCGCGCCGCACTCACCGTCGTCGTCGCCTCGCTCGCCCTCTCGCTGACCGCCTGCGGCCAGAGCGGCGAGGGCGGGAGCAAGAAGGAGAGGACCGGCGGCGAGGGCTCCACCGTCGGCATCGCGATGCCGACCAAATCGTCCGAACGCTGGATAGCCGACGGCCGCAACATGGTCGCCGAGTTCGAGAAGCTGGGCTACAAGACCGACCTCCAGTACGGCGAGGACGACGTCGACCAGCAGGTCTCCCAGATCGAGAACATGATCACCAAGGGTGTCGACGTGCTCGTCGTCGCCTCCATCGACGGCCGGGCGCTGGGCGACGTACTCGGCCAGGCGGCCGACCAGGGCATCAAGGTCATCTCCTACGACCGGCTCATCCTCGGCACCCCGAACGTCGACTACTACGCCTCCTTCGACAACGAGAAGGTCGGCGTCCTCCAGGCCACGTACATCATCGACAAGCTCGGGCTGAAGGACGGCGGCGGCGAAGGCCCGTTCAACATCGAGCTGTTCGCCGGTTCGCCCGACGACAACAACACCCGCTACTTCTTCCAGGGCGCCTGGAAGACCCTCAAGCCGTACATCGACAAGAAGCAGCTCGTCGTCAGGAGCGGCCAGCGGCAGCTCGACCAGATCACCACACTGCGCTGGGACGGCGGTACCGCGCAGCGGCGGATGGACGACCTGCTCACCAAGTCGTACGGCTCCGAGGACGTCGACGCCGTGCTCTCGCCCTACGACGGCATCTCCATCGGCATCCTGTCCGCCCTGAAGTCCGACGGCTACGGCACCTCCGCCAAGCCGTACCCGGTCGTGACCGGCCAGGACGCCGAGGTCGCCTCCGTCAAGTCGATCGTCGCCGGACGGCAGACCCAGACCGTCTACAAGGACACCCGCGCGCTGGCCAAGCAGGCCGTGCAGATGGCCGACGCCGTACTGAACGACAAGAAGCCCGAGGTCAACGACGACACGACGTACGACAACGAGAAGAAGGTCGTCCCGGCCTTCCTGCTGGACCCGGTCAGCGTCGACAAGGCCAACTACCAGTCCGTCCTGGTCGACTCCGGCTACATCAAGGCGAGTGACCTGAAGTGAGCGCACCCGCCGCACCCGTCCTTGAGATGCGCTCGATCGGCAAGACCTTCCCCGGCGTCAAGGCACTCTCCGACGTCACGCTCAACGTCGCGCCGGGGGAGGTGCACGCCATCTGCGGGGAGAACGGGGCGGGCAAGTCCACGCTGATGAAAGTCCTCAGCGGGGTTCATCCGCACGGCAGTTACGACGGCGAGATCCTCTTCCAGGGCGCACCCTGCGCCTTCAAGGACATCGGCGCCAGCGAGGCGCGCGGCATCGTGATCATCCATCAGGAACTGGCCCTGGTGCCGTACTTGTCCATCGCCGAGAACATCTTCCTCGGCAACGAGCACGCCAGGCACGGGATCATCAGCTGGGGCGAGACGCTGAGGCACGCCACGGCGCTCCTCAAACGCGTCGGACTCGCCGAACATCCGCAGACGCGGGTCGCCGACATCGGCGTCGGCAAACAGCAGCTGGTGGAGATCGCGAAGGCCCTCGCGAAGAAGGTCAGGCTGCTCATCCTCGACGAGCCGACCGCCGCGCTCAACGACGGGGACAGTGCCCAACTGCTGCTCCTGATAAAGGAGTTGAAGGCGCAAGGCATCACCTCCATCATCATCTCGCACAAGCTGGGCGAGATCGCCGAGGTCGCCGACTCCGTCACCATCCTCCGCGACGGCCGCACCATCGAAACCCTCGACGTCCACGACGCGGCGACCACCGAGGACCGCATCATCCGGGGGATGGTCGGCCGAGACCTCGACCACCGCTTCCCCGAACGCACCCCGTACGAGGGGGATCCCGGGGCGCACCCCGCGCTGGAGATCCGCGACTGGACCGTGCACCACCCGATCGACCAGCAGCGCAAGGTGGTCGACAACGTCTCGATCCACGTCCGACGGGGCGAGATCGTCGGCATCGCCGGTCTGATGGGCGCGGGCCGCACCGAACTCGCCATGAGCGTCTTCGGCCGCTCCTACGGCCGCGACATCAGCGGCACCGTCCTCAAGGACGGCCGGGAGATCGGCACGAAGACCGTCCCCGATGCCGTCGCACACGGCATCGCGTACGTCACCGAGGACCGCAAGCAGTACGGGCTCAACCTCATCGACACCATCGGCCGCAACATCACCCTCAGCGCCCTGGACAAGGTCGCACGGCGCGGCATCGTCGACGAACACGAGGAGACCCGCGTCGCCGAGTCCTACCGCCGCGGCATGAACATCAAGGCACCGACCGTCTTCGAACAGGCCGGCCGGCTCTCCGGCGGCAACCAGCAGAAGGTCGTCCTCAGCAAGTGGATCTTCGCCGGTCCCGACATCCTCCTGCTCGACGAGCCCACCCGGGGGATCGACGTCGGCGCCAAGTACGAGATCTACACCGTCATCGACCAACTCGCCGCGCAGGGCAAGGCCGTCGTCTTCATCTCCTCCGAACTCCCGGAGCTGCTCGGGATGTGCGACCGCCTCTACACCATGGCGGCCGGCCGGCTCACCGGCGAGATCCCGCGCGCGGACGCCACCCAGGAAGTGCTCATGCGCCACATGACCAGGAACACGAGGTGAACCACATGGGCGACGGCACGGCTCCCGCCACCACCCGCCAACTGCTGCTCGACACGGCGCGGCGCAACATGCGGCAGTACGGCATGCTCGTCGCGCTCGCGCTGATCGTCGTGCTGTTCCAGATATGGACCGACGGCGTACTCCTCAAGCCCAACAACGTCACCAACCTGGTCCTCCAGAACAGCTACATCCTGGTGCTGGGCATCGGCATGATGATCGTCATCATCGCCGGTCACATCGACCTCTCCGTCGGCTCCCTCGCCGCGTTCGTCTCGGCCGCGTGTGCCGTGATGATGGTCGAGCACGACATCCCCTGGGTCCTCGCGCTCGTACTCGGTCTCGCCATCGGCGCGGTGGCGGGCGCGTGGCAGGGCTTCTGGATCGCGTACGTCGGCATCCCGTCGTTCATCGTCACGCTCGCCGGGATGCTGCTCTTCCGGGGCGGCACACAGATCTTCCTCGGCTCACGCTCGCTCGGCCCGTTCCCCGAGGGCTTCCAGAAGATCTCCACCGGCTATCTCCCGGAGATCGGACCGGCCACCGACTACCACAATCTGACACTGCTGCTGGGTCTCGCACTGCTCGCCTTCGCGCTGCTCCAGGAGTTCCGGGACCGCGGGCGCCAGAAGGAGTACGACCTGGAGGTCCTGCCCCGGGGCCTCTTCGTCACCAAGTGCGTGGCACTCGCCGCGGCGGTCCTCGCCTTCACCATGACACTCGCGAGCTACCGGGGCGTCCCCGTCGTCCTGCTCCTGCTCGCCGCGCTGCTCATCGGCTTCGGCTACGTCATGCGCAACGCGGTCGTCGGCCGCCACGTGTACGCGCTGGGCGGCAACCGGGCGGCGGCCAAACTCTCCGGTGTGAAGGACCGGCGGGTCACCTTCCTGGTCTTCGTCAACATGGGCGTACTGGCGGCGCTCGCCGGGATCGTCTACGCGGCGCGCCTCAACGCCGGTGTCCCGCAGGCCGGCGTCAACTTCGAACTGGAGGCCATCGCCGCGGCGTTCATCGGCGGCGCCTCGATGAGCGGCGGCGTCGGCACCGTACTCGGCGCGGTCATCGGCGGACTCGTCCTCGGTGTGCTCAACAACGGCATGTCCCTGGTCGGTATCGGCACGGACTACCAGCAGGTCATCAAGGGACTGGTGCTGCTGGCCGCCGTCGGGTTCGACGTCTGGAACAAACGCAGGGTGGGCGCCTGACGGACCGTCAGCCCCGCCCGCCGAGGGGAATCGCGAGCGAGGCGGCGCCCTGGAGGTCCAGCCACGCGGTGTCCGGTCCCCGGACCAGCCGGAGCACCACCCGCGAGCAGTCCGGGCACCGGGCCACCAGACCCGGTGCCCGGTCGTAGACACGCAGCCGGGCCAGCGGACCCGTGGCGCCGCACCCGGCGCACCGGCCGACGGCGGCGGTCAGGTCGACGGCGAAGATCTCGGAGAGCGGGCCGCCCAGGGTGTTGCCGTCCTCGTACGCCGTCTCGTACTCCTCGTACGTCCCCTGCGCGCTGGTGCGGTCGGTGTCCATGTCATCCTCCACTCGGGCCGAAGCGTTCGGTCCTGATCCGGTCGGGGTCGTGGCCCAGGGCGGTCAGCAGCGTCGCGGCGTTCTCGACGAAGCCCGTCGGCCCGCACACGTAACACATCGGCCGCCGGTCGGCGGGCCAGCCGCCCCGCACCAGGTCCTCGGCCGTCAACCGGCCGACCGGCCTGGGGTGTTCGGGCGGCGCGGCGCGGGTGTAGAGATACTCCGTGTCGAGGCCGGGCTCCCCGCGCAGCAGTTCGGGCGCGTACAGCCGGTCGTCCGGTTCGCGTACGGAGTAGAGCAGCCGGAACGGCGCGTGCCCGCCCACCGCGCCACGCGTGCGCACCATCGACATCAGCGGCACGATCCCCGAGCCGCCGCCCACCAGCAGCACCGGCTCGGCCTGCTCGGGCCGCCAGACGAACCAGCCGCCGATCGGGCCGCGCAGCTCCACCCGGTCGCCGGGCTCCATCACGTCCATCAGATACGGCGACACCTCACCGTCCGCCACCCGCTGGATCGTCAGCTCCACCCGGTCACCGTCCGGCGCGGACGCCACCGAGTAGCTGCGCTGCGTGCTGTACCCGTCCTCCGCCGTCAGCCGTACGTCGACGTGCTGGCCCGCCAGATGCGCCGGCCAGCCGGGCACGTCGAACACCAGCGTCCGGGCCGTCCGGGACTCCGCCCGGCGGTCGACCAGCTCGGCGACCAGCCAGCGCAGCGGCCGGGGCGGCGCTAGTCGCCCTGGTACCGCTGCTCGCGCCACGGGTCACCGTAGGAGTGATAGCCGAGGCCCTCCCAGAACCCCGGCTCGTCGTCGAGCAGCAGCTCGATCCCGCGCACCCACTTCGCCGACTTCCACAGATACAGGTGCGGTACGAGCAGCCGCGCGGGGCCGCCGTGCTCCGGGGCCAGCTCCTCGCCGTCGTAGCGGTGGGCGATCCACGCCTGCCCGTCGAGCAGGTCCGCCAGCGGGAGGTTGGTCGTGTACCCGCCGTAGGAGTGGACGAGAGCGAAGTCGGCGGCCGTCTCGACGTCGGCCAGCAGGGTGTCGAGCGAGACCCCCTCCCAGTGCGTCCCGAACTTCGACCACTTCGTGACGCAGTGGAGGTCGACCGTCGGCGTCTCGGCGGGCAGCGCCATCAGCTCCGCCCAGTCCCAGGTGTGCCGGGCGCTTGTCTCGGTGGTGAGGGTGAACTCCCACTCGTCGTGCGTCACATGCGGGGTGGGCCCGGCGGACAGGACCGGAAAGTCATGGACCTCGTACTGTCCGGGCGGCAGATTCCGGCCGGGAGCGGGCCTTCGGCCGTGGAACCCGCGCGAGATGATCGCCATGGCGGGACTTCCTTCCTCCGCCCGGACGGTCGGGAGCACGGTCCGAACAGCCTCAGACCAGCCTAGACGCGCGGGACCGGGGCGGCGACGCGAGACCGGCCGGGGTCCGGCGCCGCCCGGTGCACCGGCCCGGCTACTCGAACCGCGCGGGGTCGCCGGCGCCCCTGCGTACGATCTCCGGCTCGCCTTCGGAGAAGTCGATGACGGTGGTCGGCTCGGTGCCGCAGTCGCCCGAGTCGACCACGACGTCCAGCACATGGTCGAGCCGTTCCTTGATCTCCCAGCCCTGGGTCATCGGCTCGCCGTCGTCCGGCAGGAGCAGCGTGCTGGAGAGCAGCGGCTCACCCAGCTCCGCGAGCAGCGCCTGGGCGACGACATGGTCCGGGATCCGGACTCCGACCGTCTTCTTCTTCGGGTGCAGCAGCTGCCGCGGCACCTCCCTGGTCGCGGGGAGGATGAACGTGTAACTGCCGGGCGTCGCCGCCTTGATGGCGCGGAACACGTCGTTGTCGATCTGCACCAACTGGCCGAGCTGCGAGAAGTTCTGGCAGACCAGCGTGAAGTGGTGACGGTCGTCGAGATTCCGGATGGACCGGATCCGGCTGATGCCGTCCCTACTGCCCAGCTGGCAGCCCAACGCGTAACAGGAGTCCGTCGGATAGGCGATGAGCGCGCCGGACCTGATGCTCTCGGCCACGCTGGTGATGGTGCGCCGCTGGGGGTTCTCGGGATGTACGTCGAAATACTTGGCCATTGGCCGAGCTTAGGCCGTGTCCGACCGATCCCGCCTCGCACGCGACGCCCGGCTCCCCGGTCGACCGGCGATACGACGCGGGCTGTACGTCCCGGCTGGTTGCCGGCGGCAACCGTCGGTGGCGTTCGCGGGTCCCGCGGCGGGAGAATCCCCGGGTGAAGATCACCGCACAGGAGCTGAACCGCTCCACCCTCGCCCGTCAGCTCCTCCTGCGCCGCGAGCCGCTCGGCGTCGCCGAGGCCGTCCGCCGTGTCGTCGCCCTCCAGGCCCAGCAGGCGGCATCCCCGTACCTCGCGCTGTGGAACAGGACCACCGACTTCGACCCGGCCGCCCTCGACGCCGCCTTCACCGGCTACGAGGTGGTGAAGGCGACGCTGATGCGGATCACCCTGCACGCCGTCCACGCGGACGACCACCGGACGTTCCGGGAGGCCGTGGAGCCGACGCTGCGCGGCGGCAGACTCGACAGCCGCTTCACGGCGACGGGGCTCACCCTCGACGACGCCGACGCGCTCGTCCCGGCCCTGCTGGGGCACGCGGACCGGCCGCGGACCGCCGCCGAGCTGGAGGCGTGGCTGGGGGAGCGGCTGGGCGCCCCGCCCGGCCCCGGGGCGTGGCGCGGGCTGCGGGGGTACGCGCCGCTGCTGCACGTACCGACCGGGACGCCGTGGTCCTTCGGCCCCCGGCCGTCGTACGTCGCCGCGGGGGCCTGGTCGGGGCTCCGGGACAAGGAGGCGTCGGGGGCCGCGCTGGCGAGGCTGATAGTGCGCTATCTGGAGGGGTTCGGCCCGGCCTCGGTGGCGGACATGGCGCAGTTCGCCCTGGTCCAGCGGGGGCGCGTACGAGAGGCCCTTAAGGTGCTTTCGGGCGGTCTCGACGTGCTGGCGGGGCCGGACGGCGTGGAGCTGTACGACGTGCCGGGCGCGCC
This sequence comes from Streptomyces niveus, assembly GCF_001723055.1. Taxonomy (GTDB): domain Bacteria; phylum Actinomycetota; class Actinomycetes; order Streptomycetales; family Streptomycetaceae; genus Streptomyces; species Streptomyces niveus. Next base: position 8,923 of record NZ_MDCR01000102.1, on the reverse strand, counting down.
GCGTCCGGACGGCGACACGCCGGCGCCGCCCCGCCTGATGGCGATGTGGGACAGCACGCTGCTGGCCTACGCCGACCGGAGCCGGATCCTGCCGCCGGACTACCGCAGGCTCGCCATCCGGATCAACGGCGACGTGCTGCCGACGCTCCTGGTCGACGGGTATATGGCCGGGGTCTGGCGGCCGGTCGCGGAGGGGATCGAGGCGCGGGCCTTCCACCCGCTCTCCGAGGAGACCTGGGCGGGCCTCGCCGCCGAGGCCCGGTCGCTGACGGCGTTGCTCGCAGGCCGGGAGGCCGGGGTCTACAGCCGTTACGGGCACTGGTGGGCCAAGCTGCCGCCGAGCGCGGAGGTCCGGGTGCTGCCGGGGGCGTGACGGCATGGCGAGTTCTGGTGTCCCCGTTCTTCAAAGAATTGGTATGGACCTTTCCTCGGAGGGGTCGCTGCCCGTAGCCTCTGCGCGGCGGTGTCCGCGTAACTGCGCTCTCCCGAAAGGCAGTTGGGCGCCGTTCCGTCGTGAACGACCCCACACCGTTCAGGAGTGAAGCCAGAGTGTTGAAAAGAGGCACCACGGCCGTCATGGCCGCCCTGCTGCTGGTCTGCGGACTGCTCGTCTCCGCGCTCCCCGCCGCCGCGGGCGAGGCGCGCGGCGATCACCACGCGCCGCGATTCGTCGTCGGCGAGGCTCAGTTCGAACGGATGTTCCCGGACCGGGATCCGTTCTTCACGTACGACGGTCTCGTCGAGGCCACCGAGGCGTACCCCGCATTCGCGCGGACCGGCAGCCGCACGATCCGCAAGCAGGAGGCCGCGGCCTTCCTCGCCAACATCAGCCACGAGACCGGCGGGCTGTTCTACGTCGTGTCGCAGAACCCCGACATGTATCCGATCTTCTGCGACGACACCCAGCCCTACGGCTGCCCGGCCGGGCGCGACGCGTACTACGGGCGCGGCGCGATCATGCTGAGCTGGAACTTCAACTACAAGGCGGCCGGCGACGCGCTGGGCCTCGACCTGCTGAACAACCCCTGGCTCGTCGAGACCGATCCGGCCGTGGCCTGGATGACGGCGCTCTGGTACTGGAACACCCAGTCCGGCCCCGGCACCATGACTGGGCACGACGCCATGGTGAACAAGAAGGGCTTCGGGCAGACCATCTGGAGCCTCAACGGGTCCGCCGAGTGCAACGGCGGCAACCCCGCGCAGATGGAACACCGGGTCGAGCTCTACAAGCAGTTCACGCGAGTGTTGCGGACCACACCGGGCCGCGGTCTGACCTGCTGAGGCGGCCGCCGACACCCCGTCCGACCAGGCACTTCGCCGGGTCGGACGGCGGTGTCCGTGTGACCTTACGCACGTTGCCCCCGGCCGACCGTATTGCCTAATGTCCGGTTTGTGCTTCGAAACCGCAGGGTGCCGCAATTGGCCGCAGTCGCGCTCGCCGTCGCCGTCACGGCGTCGGGCGGGGCGTTCGCCGTGGCCCAGACGTCCGACAAGCCGACCCGGTCCGTCAACGCCGCGGACTCCGTCGCCGCGCCGCCGGCCGGTGTCGACGGCGCGATGCGCAAGGCGCTGGACGCGCTCCCCAAGAGTGACGGCCGCTACACCGTCGCCGTCGAGGACCTGAACGGCCGGGCAGCCGCCGTGTACGGCGGCACCGGCGCCTACGACACGGCCAGCATCGTCAAGGTCGACATCCTCGCGACCCTGCTGCTCGACGCCCAGGACAGCGGAGCCCCCCTCACCGCGAAGCAGCAGAAGCTGGCCACCGCGATGATCCGCAGCAGCGACAACGCCGCGACGGACGCGCTCTGGAAGGACATCGGCGGTACCAAGGGCCTCGACGCCGCCAACAAGCGCCTCGGCCTGAAGGCCACCCACGGCGATCCGGACGGTCACTGGGGCCTGACCCGCACGACGGCCGCCGACCAGATGGTGCTGCTGGAGGCCGTCCTCGGTGACGGCCACTCCCCGCTGACCGCGCAGTCGCGCGCCTATCTGCGGTCGCTGATGAGCACGGTCGAGAAGGACCAGCGGTGGGGGATATCCGCCGCCGACGACGGCAAGGGCTCGGCCGGCGGGCCCGCGCTGAAGAACGGCTGGCTGCCGCGCAGCGGGACGGACCTGTGGGACGTCAACAGCATCGGGCGCGTCGAGTACGGCGGCCGGACACTGCTCGTCGCCGTCCTGTCGGACGGACAGCCCACCTACAAGACCGGCGTCGACCTGGTGGAGCGGGCGGCGGCCACGGCGGTGAAGGCCTTCGTCAAGGCGGAGTAGCCCGCGAGACGCCGGGCCGGCCGTACTCGATGTCCGATGACCGCCAGCGAGGCTCTTCGCGACTGATCATGCTCGGGGGCATGACGAAACCAGCCACCGGCGCCACGGCCGACCCGCTCACCGTTCTCACCGGGATGTACGCCGCCGAGGCGGAGTATCTGGCGGCGGGCGGGCCCGGCGCGGCCTCCTTCGCCCCACTGGCGCCGTTCTTCTCGCCCGACGTCGTACTGCACCAGGCCGACGCCCTGCCGTACGGCGGAACGTGGCGCGGTCACGAGGGCATGGAGCGGTTCTTCGCCGCGATGAGCGGCGTGTGGGAGTCCTTCGACATGGTGGAACAGGAATTCCTCGCCACCGGGGAGACGGGCGGACCCGCCGTGGTCCTCACCCGGATCCGGGCCCGTGCCCGCGCCACCGGTCGTGAGCTGGCCTTCCCGATCCTCCAGACGATCACCGTCACGGACGGCCGGATCGCCGAGGTCCGGCCGTTCTACTGGGACACCGGGGCCGTCGCCGACCTCACGCGGCTGCCCTGAGCGGACCGGGGCGTTCGGCGGACCGGGGCGTTTTGCCGATCAGCGGCGGGCGAGCTGGCGCTCACCGCTGGGGCCCGGCGCGTACGGCAGGTCGTAGTGGGTGAAGACCGCCTTCTCGTCCTCCGCCGGCAGAACGTCGTCGGTGCCCATCGACGGCGCGTCCCTCACGGCCGTCTTCGAGTACCCGACCCGGACGTAGCCCGGCCCCACGACGGCTCCCGCGAGCGGGACGAAGACCAGACGGTGCCGGGTCGGCAGACCGACCGTGACGGTCGCCACGGACGGCTCGTCGGTACGGGTGTCGACGTAGATCGCCTCCAGCGAACCGATCTTGCGCCCGTCGGAGTCGAGGACGTCATGGCCACGCCATTCGCGGATGTCCACGGAATTGATCATGTCGGCTCTCCTCCTCCGGCGGCCCTCGCGATAGGGCGCACCCGTGCGACTGCCCTGCCCTGCCCGGCTCCGGTCATGGTCGCCGACCGCGGGCCGGGGTGCCACTCGGGACGGCCGTACGGAGCCCCGCAGGGCCCCCTCAGGACTCCTCGCCGTAGCTGAGTTCGCTCGCGAGCAGCGCCGCGCCCACCACTCCCGCGCGCGGGCCCAGTTCGGACATGACGATCGGCAGATTGCCCGTGGCCAGGGGCAGCGAGCGTTTGTAGACCACGCTGCGGATCTCGGCGAGCAGCGGATAGCCGAGCCCCGTCAGCCCCCCGCCGATCACGATCATCGACGGGTTCATGAAGCTGACCAGGGTGGCGAGCACCTGACCCACCCGGTGGCCACCCGCCCGGATGAGCGTGACGCACGTGTTGTCGCCGCCGTCCGCGCACTGAGCGACGTCCAGCGCGGTCAACACCCCCCGTTCGGCGAGCCGTTCGGCCAGCGCGGGCGACAGGCCCGACTTCGCGGCCTCGGTGGCGTCCCTGGCCAGGGCCACCCCGCCGAAGTACGCCTCCAGACAGCCGGTGTTCCCGCAGGAGCAGACCGGGCCGTCCGCCTCGGCCTCCACCTGGACGTGCCCGATGTCGCCGGCGCAGCCCTCCGCGCCCCGGTAGATACGGCCGTGGTGCTGCATGCCCGAGCCGATACCGCTGCCGATCTTCACGAAGAGCAGATGGTCGACGGTCGAGGCGACCCCGCTGTGCTGCTCCCCGAGGGCCATCACATTGACGTCGTTGTCGACCACGACGGGGCAGTCGTGCGCGCGGGCGAGGGTGTCGCGTACGGGGAAGCGGTTCCAGCCCACCATGATCGGCGGCGAGACGGGGACGCCCTCGCGGAAACTCACCGGCCCCGGCAGACCGATGCCGATGGCGTCGAGCCGGGTGTAGTGCCCCTGGTCGGCCATCGCGCGCAGGAGTTCGCTGACCCGGCCCAGCACGGCCACCGGGCCCGAGCGGATGTCGACGGGCTCGGAGCGGGCGGCCACCGGAGCGAGCGCGCCGTCGGTGATCTCGATGTCGACGGAGCTGGCGCCCAGATCGACGGCGGCGAACCGCAGCCCCGGATCCAGCTGGACAAGGGTGGAGCGCCGACCGCCGCGCGACGCGGCGGGGCCCGCCTCGCTGACCCGCCCGGCGGCGACCATCCGGTCGAGTTCGCCGAGCAGCCGTGGGCGCGGAACCTCCAGCCGGTCCGCGAGTTGGGCGCGGGACAGCGGACCGTTGTCACGCAGCAGACTCAACACGCGGTACTGGATGTTCACGGACTCACTTCCTCTGGACGCCTGCGGACAGCTTCGGGGAGGTGTCGCGGGGCGGAGCACGGGCGTACCGGCGGTACACAGGGGGCTCCCGGCAACTTTTTCACAGAAGGCCGAAAGTTGCCGCCTTGTTGACGGAACTCGACTCCGCCCCCGCGACGGAGCCGAATCCGGACACAGGACTGCCCCGCCGTTGAGAGCGGGGCGTGGCAGCGGGGCAGCCCTGTCGGTCCCGGCGTCAGCCGGTGGCGCCTCCCTTCAGCGCCCGCGCGTCCCTTGCCAGGGCCGCGCCCGCCGCTGCGTCCGGCACCAGGGCCTTGTCGGCCGTGTAGCCGGCGAACGACTCCAGTACCGACGCGGCCTGACTGGTGCGGCCCGCGTCGGCGTGTGCCTCGGCCTGCCCGAGCCGTACGGTCAGCCGCTGCTGCCCCTGTGCCGTGATCAGGCCGTCGGCCCGCAGTTGGGTGATCAGCGCGCGGATGTCCGCGTAGGAGGTACGGGTGGTGAAGGCCACCGTCTTCGTGGTGACGTTCCCGGCCCTGTCGCGGGCCCTGACCGTCAGGTCGTGGTTCCCCAGCGGCAGCCGCCACAGTTCGAGCGCCTGGCCGGAGCTGACGGCCTTGCCGTCCACCGTCGCCGTGACGGTCGCCCCGCCGGACACCGCGTCCGTCGCCGAGAACACCGGCACCGGTCGCTTGGAGTCCCCGTAGACACCGTCGGCGTCGACACCGGTCGCCGTCACCGTGGGACCGGTGCGGTCGATCCGTACGGTGAGCGAGCCCACGTCGGAGACGTTGCCGCCGTTGTCGGTCGCACGGTAACGGACGGTCGTGGCACCCTCTCTGGACAGGGTGACGGCCGAGTTGGCCGACTGCCACGTGGCCCCGTCGTCGATCGAGTACTGACGGCTGGCCACCGTCCCGTTGTCGGTCGCCGCCACGGACAGCGACACGTTGCTGGTGTACCAGCCGTCGTCACCGTTGGGCCGGGGCGGGTTGAGCGTGGCGGTCACCTTGGGAGCGGTCTTGTCCGCGACACCCGCGCCCTGGAAGGTCAGCGAGTCCAGCTCGACACCGCCGGACGAGGTCACGAACACCTCGCCGGTCCCCGAAGGTGCCTTGTCCAGCGCGGTGGTGACGGTCTGCCAGCCCTCACCGGCCGGTACCTGCACCGTCGCGAACGGCTCCGCGTCCGCCGATCCCCAGCGCAGTGCCAGCGAACCGGCGCCGCTCGCCCGGGTCTTGACCCCGTTGATCCCGGCGAACGACACCGGGTCGTACGCGATCCAGTCACCGGCGTCGAACGAGGTCAGCTTGCGCTGGCCGGACGCCGTGGTGTCGTCGGTGATCGTGACACCCTCGGCGGAGTCGTAGTGCTCGGCCTGCATCAGCGCCGGGTTGAGCACCACCTGGGCGTCACCGGTGGCCGGCGGCACGCCGCCAGCGCCCTTGTCGGTGTAGGTGATGCCGAGCACGCCGAACACGTTCTCGGTGTCGCCGTGGCCCGCGTCGGCCGGCGTCAGGACGCCGCCCGTGCAGCCGGTGCCGCTGTTGACCGGGTGCCCGTGCTGGTTGTGCCCGAGACCGAAGGTCCAGGCGGCCTTGGCGCAGTCCGGTGTGGTGCCGTCCTCCGGGTCGTCGACGGCGATGCCGTACGGCACGGCGTCACCCCAGTTGAAGAACCCGCCGTCCGGCGGCGAGGTGATCTTCACCGTCGGAGCCGTGTTGCCCACGGTTATCTGACGGCTCGTCAGTCCGGACTTGCCCTGCGGGTCGGTGACCTTGAGCCGGGCCTGGAACTGCCCGTTGTCCGGATACGTACGCGAGGCCGTCGGCCCGGTGGCGTCGAAGGTGCCGTCGCCGTCGAGGTCCCACTGGTAGGTGAGTTCACCCTTCTCCGGGTCGCTGGACCCGGTGGCGCTGAACGAGACCGTGAGCGGGGCCTGGCCGGACGTCTTGTCGGCCTTGATCACGGCCGTGGGCGCCTTGTTGCCCTCGGCGTAGTCGATCCGGTAGAGACCCGCGTCGGGGTTCTGCCGGAAGAAGCCGTCACCGTAGTCCAGGACGTAGAGCGCGCCGTCCGGGCCGAACTCCAGGTCCATCGGGTTGTCCCACTGCGGGATGCCGTTCTGCGCGCGCTCGCTGTTCGGCAGCACGTTCTCCAGCTTGCTCACCGGACCGTCGGGCCCGTCGAGCGTGAACGCGGCCACGTAGTCCTGCGAGAACTCCGCGAAGAACGCCTTGCCGTCCCAGTACTCGGGGAACTTGCCCGGCGACGGGTTGTCCGCGTCGTAGTGGTAGACCGGACCGCCCATCGGGGCCTGGCCGCCCGGACCGCCGGGACCGCGGAAGGCAGTCAGCTCGGGCCACGGCTGGTCGCTGTCCTTGTCGCCGTACCAGAGCGTGGCCGGCGCGGACGGGGGCAGCTCGGTCAGACCGGTGTTCCAGCGCGAGTCGTTGACCGGCTTCGCGCAGTCGAAGGCGGGGCCCGGTGTGAGGGTGGCGAAGTCGAAGTCCCGGTAGGGCTTGGTGTTGTCACCCGTGCAGTACGGCCAGCCGCCGTTCAGCGGCTTGGTCGTGGTCTGCCACTCGACGTACCCCATCGGCCCGCGGTTCGGGTCGGCGGTGCCGGCGTCGGGGCCGTAGTCGCCCCACATCACGGCGTCCGTCTTCTGGTCCACCGCCAGCCGGAACGGGTTGCGCAGACCCATCACGAAGATCTCGGGACGCGTCTTGGCCGTGCCCGGCTCGAAGAGGTTCCCCTCCGGGATGGTGTAACTGCCGTCCTCCTGCACGTTGATCCGCAGGATCTTGCCCCGCAGGTCGTTGGTGCTGCCGGCGCCACGGCGCTCGTCGAGACCCGGGTTGTAGCCGGCCGCGTCGTTGATCGGCGTGTATCCGTTGACGTTCGGGCCGGACGCCGGCGTGTTGCCGCCCGTCGCGAGGTACAGATTGCCCTTGCTGTCGAAGTCCACGTCACCCGCGACATGGCAGCACTGGCCGCGGTTGGCGTCGACCCGGATGATCTCCTGGGCGGTGGACAGGTCCAGCTTGTCGCCGGTCCACTTGAAGCGGGTCAGGGTGTCGTACCCCTCCCACTGCTTCCAGTACGCGTCGGTCTGACCGGCGGGCAGGGTCTGCGGCGCGGAGCCGGCCGGGGTGTTCAGCGGCGGCGAGTAGTAGAGGTAGACCCACTTGTTGGTGGCGAAGTCCGGGTCGAGCGTGACCGTCTGCAACCCCATCTCGGAGTTCTGGTACACGTCGAGATGGTTGACGACCTTCGTGACCCCGGTGCCGGGGTCGGTGAGCCGTACGTCGCCGTTGCGGGCGGTGTGCAGGACACGGCTGTCGGGCAGCACGGCGAGGTCGATCGGCTCGCCGGTGTCCTTGGTCAGGGTGGTCTTCTCGTAGTTCGACCAGTCCAGGGCGTGTTCGTGGCCCGGGTGCGCCTGGGCGGCGGGCGCGACGGCCACACCGCCCAGGGCGGGCAGTGCCACGAGCAGGACCCCTGTGATCATGCGTCTCAGGGTGCGGTGCACGGGATTACGTCTCCTCGATCGCTGGCGGTAAGGAGCGGACGGGACAGGCCGGGTCCCCCGCGCGGCGCGGAGGCGCCCGGCCCGTCCCCCGGGGGAGGCTCGGCTCAGCCGAGGAGTCCCTTGAGCGCGGTGAAGCTGCGCTCAGCCGCGCCGAGCGAACCGGGCGGATTGGGCTGCGTGTTGGGCGCGGTGTCCTGCTCCCAGATGCCGACGTGCGAGGCGCGCGGCCCGATGTCACGGACGAACTTCTCGTACGGCAGGTCTCCGGCACCGAACTCGACGATGTCGAAGCCGTTGGCGTTCGCCGAGTTGGCGTCGCCGTCCTTCATGTGGAACAGCGGGTAGCGGTACGGCTGGTTGCGCACGTACGCCGCCGGGTCGAATCCGGGCCAGCGGTACTGACCCACGTACGCCCAGTAGATGTCCAGCTCCAGATAGACATGGCGCGGGTCGGTGTTCTTGAGGAACACGTCGTACAGCCGGACCGAAGGCTGGTCGGTGGCGAACGCGAACTCGCCCGCGTGGTTGTGCTGGTAGAGCTTCAGACCGCGCGCGGTCGCGGCGGCGCCCCAGACGTTGAACTCGTCGGCGGCGGCGCGGTAGCCCGCGACGGTGTTGACGTTCGTCGGCGCGTTGGCGGTGCCCACGTGCGGCATGCCGAGGATCTGCGCGGCGTCCAGCTCACCCTGGAGGTTGGAGCGGAAGTTGCCGATGCCGACGTGGCTGCCGACCGCGGTCAGCCCGTTGTCGTCGAGCAGCGTGCGGATCTCCTGGAGCGTGATCTGCCGGCCCAGGATGGAGGTGTTCTGGGTGTAGCCGGCGAACTCGATCTCCTTGTAGCCGATCCGGGCCAGCTCGGGCAGGACG
>NZ_MDCR01000101.1 GCF_001723055.1 Streptomyces niveus | reverse complement strand
CGCGTACGGGGGCGACGATGCCGACGGGCCGCAGGCCGTACTCGGGGTGGTGGGCGAACAGCGCGGCGAGCCGCCGGCCCGCCGGGCCCGTGCCCACGATCAGCGCGGAGCTGAGCCGGCTTCGCGCGCTGCGCCGCCGGTGCCCGTGGACCGCGGCCCGGCAGCAGCACGCGGCGAGTAACTGGGTGCCGCTGCCCGCCAGCAGGGCGCCGAGGTCCAGCGCGTGCCCGGGGACGAGCGCGGCGAACAGCGCGGCGGCGGCGCACCACGCGACGAGGATGCGCGCGGCCAGCGCGGGGAGTTCGTCGAGGACCGTCCACGGCCCCGACGGGCGGTAGAGCCCGGCGTACGCGTTGAGGACGACGACGCACGCGATGAGCTGCGCGATCAGGACCGGGTGGCGTTGTTCGGGGCCGAGCGCGAGGGTGCACAGCAGAGCCGCGGCGGCGTCCGAGGCGAGGAGCGGCAGCGCGCGGCGCAGGGGCGCGGCCGTACGGCGGCGGTTCGGCAGCGCGAGGCGGTCGGTCGCGTCGCGGCGTGGCGCGAGGGAGACGAACCCGAGCGGCGGCTGTCCGGTGGTGACCGTCACGGGTCCGAGGGCGCCGAGTGCGCCGGGGCGCGCCGGGTGCGCTGACGGTCCGCGCCCGGACGGTGCGGGGACGCTGGTGCTGTCCGTGTTCACTGGGGGATCGGCTCCCTGCGTTCGGAGCGCGGCACTGCGGCCACGTCGCGGTACACGTCCGCGATGGCCCTCACGGTCTGCCGCACGTCATAGGTGCTGAGTACGTGCTGGTGGCCCTCGCGTCCGAAGTTCTCGCGCAGGGGCCGGTCGCGCAGCAGCGCGGTGATCGCGGTCGCCATCGCGTCGTGGTCCTCGGGCGCGGTCAGGCACTGCGCGCGCTGGCCGGGCGGCAGGCTCTCACTGGCCCCGTCCACATCGCTGAGCAGTACGGCGCGTCCGCTGGCCATGGCTTCGAGCGGTGCGACCGCCATGCCCTCCCAGCGGGACGGCTGTACGACGAGATCGGCGGCCCGGTACCAGGGCGCGGTGTCCGGTACGGCTCCGGCGAAGAGCACCGTCGGCGGGGCGCCCGAGCGCAGCCGCTCGGCGTCGGGGCCGTCGCCGACGAGGACGAGACGGGCCCGGGGCAACTGCCGCAGGACCAGCGGCCAGGCCCGGAGCAGGATGTCCTGGCCCTTCTGCCGGCAGAGCCGGCCCACGCACACGACAAGCGGTGCGTCCGGCGGGAGTTGGGCGAGCAGGGGAAGCGCGGCGCGGGCGGCGGCGGTCGGGGAGAGCCCGTCGGCGGTGTCCGCCGGGCGGAAGCGGTCGGCGTCGACGCCGTTGTGGACGACGGACCAGGGGGCCCGTACTCCGGCGCGCGCCCCCCGGTCGCGCTCGGCCTCGCTCACGCAGACGACCCGGGCGGTCCAGCGGGCGGCCAGGCGCTCCCAGCCCCGGGCGAGGGCCGCCGTCGTACCGCTGACGGCCTCGAACGACCAGGCGTGCGGCTGGAACACGGTCGGGATGCGTCCGCGTACGGCCAGACGTCCGGCGAAGCCGGCCTTCGCGCTGTGCGCGTGCACGACGTCGGGGCGGATGCGCCCGGCCAGTTCGGCGACCCGCCGGATCTCGGCCGGCAGTCCGAACCCGGGGTCGCGGGTCGCGTGCCAGACCTCGGTCTCGGCGCCCAGCGCGGCCACGTCCGCCGCGAGCGGTCCATGGCCGGGGCAGGCCACGACGACCCGCATTCCGGCGGCGACTTGGGCGCGGACGAGATCGGCGACGACGCGGCCCACCCCTCCGTCGACCGGCTGGACGAGATGCAGCACGGTGAAGCCGGGACCGGGACCGTGCCTTGATGACCGCACGCGTAACTCACTCCACTCGTGATCTCTGGTGTCGTGGATCGGACCATCCGACGAACTCGGAAGCGCTGTTGAAGCGCCGCCGAGTGAGCCGGCTCAGCGCCGCGCGTCCACCGCGAGGAAAAGCGCGCCGAGCCAGATCGAGTCACGCCCGGTCCGGATACTTACGTTCATAGTGTCGCCTCCTGGGACGAGTGCTTCACGCAAGTCGAAGACATCGGAGTCGTATCCGAGAGTGTTCCTGTAAGCGGGTTGTCGTTTAATCAGATTGGAGCCTGTATCCGCGATACTTGAATTCAGCACATCGTCGGCCGGATTCGAACGGTCGGCGATCGAACGCGCATTCCCGCGCCCCGTTCCGACGGTCACCGAATCACCCCGGATTCCGGGGTCCCCGTCGTAGGCGACGATCCCGAGCGAGCCGTTGGCGCGCGCCGGGGTCGGCAGCCTGCCGAGCCCGACCCCCAGTTCCCGGTGCCGGTCGTCGAGCGCCTCGAAGCCGTCCCAGACCGCCAGATGACGCAGCGGGTCCCCGGGCCTCTCGTACGCGACGACCATCGTCCAGCCGCCCCACGCACCCGCCGCCGTACGGCCCATCGCGACATTGATCTGCGCCACCGTGTACATGCCCGAGCCGGCGGATCGCACCAGCGGGGTGATGTCGGCCGAGGCCTGGTAGGCGTCGGCGCCACCGGCCGTACGGTGGCCGATCAGCGTGTCGGACAGCACTTCCTTGTACGCGCCGCCGGGCTCGGCGATCAGTACGCGGCCGTTGTCCTTGGGCGGCTTCTGCTCACCGACGCGGAGGTTCCCGCCCCAGTAGAGCCGCGCGTAACTCACCTCGCCGCCGGCCGGTACGCGCAGTTCGCCCCGGGTCGAGTTGTAGGTGTTCGGGTCCTTGTCAAGGTCCGTGTAGAACATGTCGTACCGGTCGTTGGACGCCGTGGCGCTGTCCCGGGCGGCGTCGCAGGCGGCGGCGTCGGCGGGAGTGACGGGGGTGAACGTCCCCGTGGTACGGCAGGTGATGGCCGAGTTGGCGGCCCGGACGATCCCGCCGTGCTGGACCGCGTGATAGCGCTCGCCGAACGGAATTCGGGTGCCCTCCTCGGCGGAGGCCGCCGAGGAAACCGAGGGGGGAATCACCGCGGCGGCGGTCACGCTCGCCGTCGCCGTCACGGCGTACAGCAGACCGCGCCTTACCGCATGCACCGCGCTTTCCCGCATAGAGACTCTCCGACCCGAAGAATGAATCGCCAGTGCACCCTTACAGAGCGCGGACTGAAAATCACGTGAGACGCGCGGACCGTATCAAAGCACCCGCCCTTTCCCGGAATCGGGCAGATCTCAAACCAGGTTCCGCCCACTTTTCAACTCTTCGGGCGCTCGCACGTTTCCCGAACGGCCGCCGGTCGTTGAGCCTGTCGCACCATTGGTAAATCGAAAGGATATGGTGATGAAGCGAGTCGCTAAGTCCGTCGTCCTGGCAACGTCGAGTGCCGCCCTTCTCCTCGCCGGCGCCGGCATGGCTTCCGCCAGCGGCGCCTCCGCCGAGGGTGTCGCGGCCAACTCCCCGGGTGTCCTGTCCGGCAACCTGGTTCAGATCCCGGTCCACATCCCGGTCAACCTCTGCGGCAACACCATCAACGTCATCGGCCTGCTCAACCCGGCCTTCGGCAACACCTGCGTCAACGCCTGACCTCCGGCGGAGCTCCCCCGAGCGCTCCTTCGGCCACGGCCGGGTCCGGCGGCACCGCCGGACCCGAACCGTTTCTTCACTCATTCGGACCGCAACCGATCAGCACGCGTCGCGTTGATCGGTAAGTCGGGCAACTGCGCCCGTAACGCCATTCCCTTAAGACCGAGGAGCTCATCCCCATGTCGCGTATCGCCAAGGCTGTTGTTCTGTCCTCCGCGGCCGCCGCCGCCGTCGTCGGCGCCTCCGGTGCCGCCATCGCCGACAGCGGCGCCCAGGGTGCGGCTGTCGGTTCCCCGGGTGTCATCTCCGGCAACGCCGTCCAGGTCCCCGTGCACATCCCCGTGAACGTCTGCGGCAACACCATCAACGTCATCGGCCTGCTCAACCCGGCCTTCGGCAACACCTGCGTCAACGCCTGAATCTGACTCCGGTCAGACCTGCCGTCACCCACGGCAAGAGCCGCTCTCCCCGCCAGGGGTGGGCGGCTCTTGCGCTGTACGAGGGTCTGTCGGCGGTACGAGGGGGGGCTGTCCCGGGTACGAGAGGGCCGGCCGGCCACCCTTTCGGCGGCGACACGCGAACCGGACGGGTGAGAATCCCCGGCGGTCCGGTCCAGGTCAGCGGGGTCGAAGCGGCCGATTGGCGGACACGGGGCGACGCTCCCGAACAGTTGCGGGCCACGGCCCCGCGACTCACGGTGAAGACGAAACCCCCTACGTGTCCTGAAAGGACCTTTTCATGCGTTCCCTCGTCTCATCCCGCGCCGCAGCCGCCGCCGTCTGCGCCGCACTCGTGCTCGGCACCGCCGGTACCGCCGTCGCCACCACCGCCCACCAGCCGCCGGCCGGAGTCGGCGCCGACGTGGCCGACGCCCCGGTCGCCGACGTCGAGGCCCTCAGGCAGCAGTCGCAGACGCTGGGCGCCCTGTCCGGCGCCATCACGCCGGTCACCGCGCTACTCGACGCCGCGCTCAAGGCGGAGAACGGCCGGCTCCCGGCCGCGGACGTCCAGAAGCACCAGGCCGCCATCAAGAAGGGGCTGGAGGCCGTGCGGAACGCCGCGCAGGCCAACCCGGCCAAGCCCGCGGACAACGCGGCCCACGCCAACCCGGTGAACGCCGTGGGCGCCGACCACAAGGCCCCGGCCGCGGCCGACCTGACGACCGCCGCCGTCGCCTCCGTACAGAAGTCGACGGACGCGCTGCTCAAGGCGTCCGCCACCAAGGACGCGAAGGCCGTCGCCACCCAGTCCGAGGCCGTCGTGACCTCGCTGGTCAACCTCACCGCCGCGACGGTCGTGAACGGCGCCCTGCCGGCCCCGAACCTGCCGGGCCTGCCCGAGATGCCGAAGCTGCCGGGCGCCGAGGCTCCCGTGCCGGCCCCCGAGCTTCCGGGTGTGCCGTCGACGCCGCAGCTCCCGTAACACCCCCGTAGGCCGCGACGGCCGTGCGGACCCCGTCAACACGGAGCCCCGCACGGCCGTTCGTCGTGTCCGGCGCGGCCGGAGATCGTTACTGAGGCGAGATCAGGCAACGAGAACCACCGCTGAAAGAAGGACTCACCATGAAGCCCACGAAGGTCGCCGCTGTCGTCGCCGGTTCCGTGCTGGCGCTGGGCGCCGCCGCCCCCGCGTTCGCCGGCCAGAACCTCCCGATGAGCCTGAACGGCGGACTGGGCCAGGCCGCCGAGACGGTGACCAACCAGGAGAGGCTCGACCCCACGGTGGTGAACACGAACGCCCTGGACCCGAAGAACGACGGCTCGCTCGTCAACAGCCTCGGTGACGTGGCGAAGGGGCTGAACGGCGGCGCCAAGGGCGGTGCCAAGGGGAAGGGCAATCACGGCAAGGGGGGCAAGGGCGGCCAGACCGGCAAGGGCGGCGCGATGCTCGGCGGGATCCCGCTCGGGAAGTAGTACGGCCGGGCCGCCCACCGGCCCGGCGCCGGGCGCGTACGGTCCCAACTCCCGTACCACCGACGGCCGCACGGAGTCGTTCGCCTCGCGAGCGTCGTTCTCCGGGCGGCCGTCCGCCGTGTGGTGGGTCAGCTGGTCCAGAAGTCCCACCAGCGGGTGAGGACCAGCATCCCGATGGTGCCGATCCACAGCACCGGCAGCACCCAGTGGAACTCCCCCACCGCCGTGCGCAGTCCGGCGGGCGCGGGCAGGATCCGGTGCGTGATGTTGTGCGTGGTGACGTAGCTGAACATGATGATCGTGGCGGCCCACGCCAGCGAGCACCACAGGCAGAGCGAGCCGATGCTGTAGAGCGACTGGTACTGGAGCCAGGTGCAGAAGCCGACACCGAACAGCATCCCGGCGTTGAGCCCGAGCCAGAACCAGCGCCGGTAGCGCGCGCCCGCGAGCAGCCCCGCGCCGACGCACATCACGGCCGCGTACGTCGCCAGACCCAGCATCGGATTCGGGAAGCCGAACACCGACGCCTGGTCGCTGGTCATGATGTTCCCGCACGACACCACCGGGTTGAGACTGCACCCGGGGGTGAAGCCCGGGTCCTCCAGCAGCTTGAACTTGTCGATGGTGATCACCCACGACGCCAGTACGCCCGCCGCGCCCGTCACCACCAGCAGCCACGCCAGCNNGGCGACGCGTTGTCGTTGTCGATCAATGCTGTTGCCATGGTGTCCACTCCACGGTTCGGTCACGTTTGGTCACACATTCGAAGTAGCGTTTCGGCTGTCCCCCTCGACACGCCCGGCAGAGTGACTCCGGAGTCGAGTACGGCGTTGCCAGAGCATGAACTCCGTCCGAGCACCCCGATGGCAGCGCCTCTCAGCGGTGCCCGAGCTCCGTGCCGAAGTGGTTCCCGCGCCCTGTGCGCCGACCCCGCCGCCGCCCA
>NZ_MDCR01000100.1 GCF_001723055.1 Streptomyces niveus | reverse complement strand
CTTCGTCGGAACATCCGGCATGCCCAAAGCGATGGCGGTCATGAGGTGAGTGTCCTCTCGGAGGTCGTACGGGCCGCCAGCACCTCGGTGGTGACGGCGTCGGCGGTCAGGCCGCAGTGGGCGAGGACCTGGGCCCGTGAGCCGTGGTCCAGGAACTCGCGCGGCAGGCCGAAGTTCCGTACGGGCGTGGTGATCCCGGCGTCGCCCAGCGCCTGCGTGAACGCCGTGCCCACGCCGCCCACGCGTCCGCTGTCCTCGATGGTGATCACCTGCTTGAAGTACGCCGCGGCCTCCACCAGCGTGGGGTTGACCGGGACGACCCAGCGCGGGTCGACCACCGTCGCCCCCACGCCCGCGTCCGCGAGCCGCCCCGCGACATCGAGGGCGAGACGGGCCATCGGGCCGACCGACACGATCAGTACGTCGCGGCCCGGCGCGTTGTGGAGCACGTCGAAGCCGTCGGTCGTGTCGATGGCGGGGATGTCCGCGCCGGTCGTGCCCTTGGGGAAGCGCAGTACCGTCGGGCCCTGGTCCCAGGCGACCGCCTCGCCGAGCAGTTCACGCAGCCGCGTGCCGTCGCGCGGCGCGGCGATACGGATGCCGGGCACGGCCTGGAAGAGCGTCAGGTCCCACATGCCGTTGTGGCTGGCCCCGTCGTCGCCGGTCACGCCCGCGCGGTCCAGCACCAGCGTCACGGGCGCCGAGTGCAGGGCGATGTCGGTGACCATCTGGTCGATCATGCGGTTGCCGAACGTCGCGTAGATGGCCAGCACCGGATGCAGCCCGCCCAGCGCCAGGCCGGCCGCCGCGGCGGCCGCGTGCTGCTCGGCGATCCCCACGTCGATCGTGCGCGCCGGGAACTCCCGCTGGAAGTCAAGCAGTCCGACCGGTTCCGCCATCGCCGCCGTGATCGCCACGACATCCGGGCGCTCCGCACCGATACGGACCATCTCGTCCGAGAACACCGCCGTCCAGGAGGGGGAGGAAGCAGGTGCGGCGGACGAGGAAGGGGTGGCGCGGACCACATGGCAGCGGTCCAGTTCGTTCGTCTCCGCCGTCTCCCAGCCCCGGCCCTTCTCCGTCACCACATGCACCACCACCGGACCGCCCAGTGCCCGCGCCCGGCCCAGCGCCTCCTCCACGGCGGCGATGTCGTGCCCGTCCACCGGGCCCAGATAGCCGAAACCGAACTCCTCGAAGACGTTCCCAGGCCCCCTCGCCGACCGCAGCTTCCCCAGGTGCGTCGCCAGCCCGCCCACCGTGGGCGCGTACGAGCGCTCGTTGTCGTTCAGCACCACGATCACCGGGCGCTGCCGCGCGCCGCCCAGGTTGTTCAGGGCCTCCCACGCCAGGCCGCCGGTCAGCGCCCCGTCCCCGATGACCGCGACCACCGCGCGGTCCCCCTCGCTGCTCAACTCCCGTGCGCGCGCCAGGCCGTCCGCGTAACTGAGCGCCGTCGACGCGTGCGAGTTCTCGATCACGTCGTGCTCGGACTCGGTCCGCGAGGCGTAACCGGACAGCCCGCCGCGCGTACGCAGCCCGTCGAACCCGGCGGCGCGGCCGGTCAGCAGCTTCTGTACGTACGTCTGGTGGCCGATGTCCCAGAGCAGCGTGTCCCGCGGCGAGTCGAACACCCGGTGCAGCGCGATGGTCAGCTCCACCACACCCAGGTTGGGGCCCAGGTGACCGCCGGAGCGGCACACCGCGTCGATCATCAACTCCCTTATCTCCGAGGCGAGTTGTGAAAGCTGGGGCGGCGTGAGGGTGCGGAGGTCGCGAGGCGTCGCGATCTCGTCGAGTAGGGGCATGACTGAGTCCTCCATCTGGTACGGGGCCGTCACGGGCGGCCCGTGCCCGGTTCGCCGTCCGTGGACGGTGGCGGCCGGAAGGTGACCTGCGAGCCGGGGCGCAGTCCGGCCTCGGGGCCGGTCAGCGTCCAGGCGGTGTGGATCAGTACGTTGTAGTGGTTGGGGAAGTGGCAGGCGTCGAAGCCCAGGAGCGTCCCGATGGGCTCCCCGTCGACGAGGACGATGTCGCCCCGGTCCAGCACCCCGGCGACCGAGATCTCCACGAAGCCGAGGAAGCCGACCCGGTCGATACGGGCGCCCTCCTCGGTCTCCACATGGTCGGTGGTGACCAGTTCGTGCAGCTCGCCCTGGCGTACGCAGCGGGAGGCGAACTCCTCCAGGCGCATCCCGCGATCCGTACGGCGGTGCCGCAGCACCTTGACCACCTCGGACCTGACCGTGCGCTTGTCGCCGTTCTCCGGGCTCGGCTCGATCAGCGCGGGGGCCGGGGGGCCGTACGCCGTTCTGTTCGGCATCAGCGCGCCTCCGCCCGTTCCGTCGCGTACGTCGCGTCGACCAGCTCCAGCATCGCGAGCCCGGCGCGCGAGGCGTCCGTACCGGCGCGTACCGCCTGCTCGAACTCGCCCAGCACACCCACGTATTCATGCTTCAGCGAGCTTTTGAACGCGTCGTGCCCGGCGAGCATGTCGGCGTGGTGCTCGGTGCCGTCCTTCAGCCGTACGGTGACGTCCTTCGCCTCACCGTGCGGATACGACCAGTCCAGTTCCACCGTGGCGGGCACCCCGCCGGCGGAGCGCAGCGCCACCCGCGCCTGCCGGTCGACGCCCGCCGCGTCGCGTACGACCTCGGCGGACTCGACCGTCAGCTCGCCGAGGAACAGCCGCACCGTATCGAAGGCGTTGGGCCCGTTGTCGGCGACGCAGCCGCCACCGCAACGCGCCGGGTCGAGATACCAGCGGTCCGCGCCGACGTGCTCCTCGATCTTCTCCAGATAGCGGACAGTCACCGACTCCACGGCCGACGCGTCGGCGGGCAGCGAACGCAGCAGCCCGAGCACGTTGTCGTTGTAGCGCCGGTGGAAGGCGGTGAACAGCACCGACCCGCCGCTCACGGCCAGTTCGGTCAGCGCGCGGCCCTCCGCCAGGTCCAGCGCGAGCGGCTTCTCCACGCAGACCGCGACGCCCGCCGCCAGCGCGTCCCGGCAGACCGCCGCGTGCGCGTCGTTGGGGACGTTCACGACGATCGCGTCGAGTCCGGCCTCGGCCAGCATCCGCCGGTGGTCCCGGTAGCAGGGCAGCCCGGCCTCGCGGTGCGGGGCCAGGGCCTCCTCGCGCAGGTCGCAGACCGCGACCAGGTCGAGCGTGGGCAGGCCGGGGAACGCGTCGAGGTAGAACCGGGAGATGACCCCGAGCCCCACCACGCCTATCCGCAGGGGTTTCATTGTCTGTGTCCTCCTTGATGGCGCTTCCCAATGAGGGGCGGGTGTACGTCAGTTGGGCAGCGGCTACGGCTGCGGCAGCGGCGCAGGCGCCGTGAGTCCCCGCTCCGCCGCCACCGTCACCAGCTCCTCGAACAGCGACCGCGACAGCGGCACCCCGCTCTTGCCGTGCTCCGTCGCCCGCTCCGCCTCGAACCAGCCGGGGTAGCGCACCGGCCGGTCCTCGTCCACGGCCGGGGAGCCGACGAGCGCGTCGAACATCCCCGCCGTCTGCGCCTCGAAGTCCCCGGGCGTACGCAGCTCCGCCGGGGCCACGACCAGCACGGTGAAGCCGATGTTGTCGTCCTGGCCGCTCGGGCTGCCGCTGCCGGACCACGCCTCCGTCGCCGGACCGAGCCCCGCGCCCGGCAGCAGCGCGCCGAGCACCTCGACGAGCAGGCCCAGCCCGTACCCCTTGAACGCCCCGGTCGCCGGATCGCCGCCCAGCCACTTCAGATAGCCGTCGCCCCGGTCCAGCGCGTGCGGATCGGTCACCGGACGGCCGTCCCGGTCCTCCAGCCAGCCCTCCGGGATGGGCTGCCCGGCCCGCGCGGCGCCGCGCACGCGCCCGGTCGGGACGACGGTGGTGCTCATGTCGAGGACGAGCGGGGGCCGCGGACCGGCCGGCGCGGCGAACGCGAGCGGGTTCGTGCCGAGCAGCGCGGCCTGCCCGCCGGGGGGCCGGATGATCCGCTGCTGACCGCAGTTGGAGACCAGCAGGCAGATCATGCCCCGGTCCGCCGCGCGCTTGGCGTGCGCGCCCGCGCAGCCCAGATGGGTGGCGTCGCGTACGGAGACGAGCCCGACGCCGAACTGGACGGCGCGCTCGGCGGCCAGGTCGACGGCCTCGCTCGCCGACCAGAGGCCGAGGGCGCGGCGCGCGTCGAGCAGGACGGCGGCGCCCCGGTCGGCCAGCACCTCGGGCTCGGCGGCGGGGTCACAGCGGCCGTCGTCGAACAGCTTCAGATAGAGCCGGGTGAGGTTGGTCAGACCGTGCGAGGTGATGCCGGTCAGGTCGCCGTGGACCAGGGCGTGCGCGGCGGTCAGGGCCCGCCCGGCGGGCAGGCCGTGGTGCCGGAACACGGCGGCGGTGAACTCGGTCAGCGCGGTGAGGTCCACCCGTACGGATGCCGAGGTGTCCGAAGAGGTCGTCGTCATAGGTCAGTTCCCCTGATCCAGCCGGTTGCGTGCGAAGGAGATGAGCAGGCGCCCGATGTGCCGCGCGTACCGGTCGAGGTCCGCCAGGTCGGCGAACTCCCCTTCCGCGTGGGCCTGGTTGGCGCCGAGATCGCCGGGGCCGAAGACCACCGTCGAGGTGCCGGGTACGCCGGCCAGCCAGATCGCGTCGCAGGTGAACGCGGGCAGTTCGGCGGGCCACGGGGCGAGCCCCGCCCGGTCGAGCAGCAGCTCGCGCACCCACGCGTCGTCGGCGTACAGCGCGGGCAACCCCCGCTTCAGCCAGTCCAGACGGGTCACGCGCGCGGCGTCGCGGGCGGTGGTGGCGAAGGTCGGGCTGTCGGCGAAGCGTTCGCGGAACCGCTCCACGCCGGTCCGCAGTACGTCGTCCAGCGCGGCTTCCAGTTTGCGACCGGTGTCCTTGGAGCCGTACGACAGATTGATCAGCAACTGGCCGGTGCCGTAGACCTTGTTGTGCATGGAGCCGGTGTGCAGGCCGGCGACGCAGACCTGGCCGTCGACCGCGTACGGCGGCAGTTCCGCGGCGAGGTGCTGGGCGAGATAGCCCAGCAGCACCGTCGCGTTGTGGCCCGCGCCCGGCTCGTCGTCGATGCCGTCGCGGCCGTCGACGCGCAGCCGGGCGGTCATGGAGGCGGTGGCCCTGCTCAGTACGCGCAGACCCGTCGGCTCGCAGAACACGTTGAGCCGCCCCACGTACCCCTGCTCCACCAGCGGCTTCGTGCCGAACACGCCCATGGCGCCGCCCTCTTCGCCCGAGACGAGCTGGATCAGCACGCCCACCTCGGTGCCGAGCGCGGGGGAGGCGGCGATGGCGCCGCGCAGCCCGGCGAGGAGTCCGACGGCGGGGCCCTTGGCGTCGATGGAGCCGCGCCCGTGGAAGCGCGAACCGCTGAACGAGACGGGGCCGCCGCCCGCGACGGTGTCCAGGTGCACGTTGAACATCACCGTGGCCGCGCGCGGCAGTTCGGGTCCGAGCCGCAGCACCATGTTCGGCTGGCAGTCCAGGAATCCGGGCCGGTCCTCGGCGGCCTGGGCGACCGCGCGGGGCACGTCGGCGCCGGTCAGCGCGTCGGGCCCGGCGGGGGCGTGGTGCACGACGCGGAAGCCGAGCCGGCCCGCCGCCTCCGCGTACGCGCGCTGCGCCTCCCACAGCTCCACCGGTTCTTCGCCGCCGGTCTCCAGCGGCCCGGTGGTCCGCAGGGTGAGCAGCCGCAGGAGCAGTTCCCGGTCGGCATCGGTCAGCCCGGCGGCGGCGCGGGGGCCGGGCCGCCCGGTGCGCAGAAGGTCCGTCATGCGCGGCCCGCCGCCGGAGCCAGCCCGCTCACGAGCTTTTCGAGCCGCTGCCCGTACGCCACGAACTCGTCCACGTAGTCCCCGGACGGGTCCGACCACCCCTCGTGCGGACGGATGTTGATGTGCGGCTCGATCGACACGACACCGGAGTAGCCCCGGTCGAACAGCAGCCGCAGCGAGTCCGCGACCCGGCAGTTCCCGTCGCCGGGCAAGGAGTAGAACTGCGCGTCCGTGTCGCCGGTGCCGTCCTTGACATGGACGTGGGCGACGTACGGCGCGATGTCCGCGAGCAGGTCGTACGCCTCGTAGCCGTACGCGATGCCGTTGCCGACGTCGAAGAGCAGCCGCAGCGCGGGGCTGTCGGCGGCGTCGAGCAGCCGGAGCATGCGCGCCGGGTCGGTGGCGGCCCAGCCGGCGCAGTTCTCGTGCACCAGTACCAGGCCCGCGTCCTCGGCGCGGGCCGCGAGCCGGCGGATCCGGCTCAGCACCTCGCGCTCCCAGCCGGCCTCCGGCAGACCGGAGTTGGGGTACGACATGATCCGGACGTAGCGGGTGCCGAGGCGGTCGCAGCGCTCGGCGAGGCGGTCCAGCTCGGTCAGGTCGTCGGAGAACGGGGAGGCGACCGTACGGGCCCAGTTGCCGATCCGGGAGTCGACGCAGGAGACCCCGAGCCCGGCGTCGGCGAGCCCGCCCACCACCCGGTCGAAGGCCGCGTCGGAGAGGTCGGCGAGGGGGACACCGTCGACGGAGCGCAGCTCGACGCTGTCCCAGCCGAGCCGCCGTACCGCCTCGATCTGGCGGTCGAGACCGGGGGCGGCCTCGTCGCCGATGCCGCTCAGCCGGACGTGGGTGACGCCGGTGTCACTCATGGTCCGCACCCCCGCTCCGCGGCGAGGTGGAGACGCCCGTCAGCGGCGGCCGGGGACCCGGAGCGCCCGCGGCCGGGCCGCCGGCCGAGTCGTCGGCCGCCGCGCCCCGGGCGTCCCGCGCGGCGGCCATCAGGCGGGCCTCCTGCAGGAGTTGGACCACCCGCCGGGCTATCGCGTAGTCGTCCCAGCCGCCCGAACCGCCGGCCCTGTCCGCGTCCGCCTCGTAGTCCCGGTACGCGTGGTCGATGTAGGTGGTCAGCGCGTCGTCGAAGAGGATCCGCGGGGTGGCCGTACCGCCGCCCGCCCCGTCGTGGACGGTAAGGCTCGCGTGGTGGTCGACATCGCTGATCGGGTAGTGGCCCACGACATGACCGGTGTCGAACCGCAGCCCGATCCGGCGCTCGCGGATCGGCGACGTGAGGTCGGAGGCTATCTCCGTGGTCACGCCGTTGTGGTGCTGGAGCGTCAGCCGGGCGCTGCCCATCCTGGGGATGACGGTGTCGCCGATCCGCATGTCCGTCAGCGCCGCGTCGACGATCCGGGCGTCACCGGCCAGCCGCAGCGCGACACCGAGCGAGTGCGGCAGCTCCACGTCGAAGGCGGTGGTGTGGTTGTTGGAGCGCAGCGTGCGCGTCCACCGGGGCTTGAACTGCGTGAAGGACAGCGAACGGAGCCCGCCCAGCGCGTCGTGGCGCACCAGCTCCGCCAGCTCGTGGGTGAGCGAGCTGGCCAGCCACGGCGACACGACCCGCAGCCGCAGGCCCCGCACCCGAGCCAGCATGTCGATGGCCTCGAGACCGGCGACGCCCACGGTCATCGGCTTCTCGACCACGATGCGCGTGTAGCCGAGGTCCGCCAGCTCCTGGAGCGTGGCGAACCGGTCGACCGGCGGCGTACAGAGATGGACGACCGTACGGGCCGGATCCGCGAGCTTCGCGGCGTGGGCCAGTGAGTCCGCCGGCACCAGGCCCTCGGCCAGGGCCTGTTCGTGGATGTCCTGGACGTCCCAGACCACGGGCGGTTCCGGTGACCACCGGTCGGTTTCGTCCGGCAGGGCGCGCAGCTTGCGCAGCACCGGCCAGTGCAGTCCGAGGCCGGCTCGCCCGCCGCCGACGATGAACGTGTTCAGCATGACGTGACCTTCGCTCTTGAGAGATCTGGCGACTGGCGAGTGAGGGGACGCGCTGTCGGATCAGGGCCAGCGGTCAGTGGTTCGGCGTTCAGTGGTGGGCGTTCAGTGGTCGCGGTAGGCCACGGACGTGGCCATGGCCGCGAGTTCGCGCTTCCACTCGTCGCTGATGGGAGCCGTCGACAGCACCTGGTGCGCCTGGTCCACCAACTCGTCGATCCTGTGCTCCACCTCGGCGCGTACGCCGTTGCTGTTCAGCGCCTCCGCGAGGGCCGCGCCGTCCCACTCGGCGGCCTGGACCAGCTCGCCGACGCGGGCGTCACGCAGCGCGGCGAGGCTCACCAGCAGCGTCATCTTGTGCTGCTCGGCGTCGAGACCGACCGGCTTGCCGACCGCGTCGGCGTCCCCGTACGTGTCGATGAGGTCGTCCCGCAGCTGGAACGCCTCGCCCACCGCCGAGCCGTACGCCTCGAAGGCCGCCGCCGCCGAGGAGTCGCCCGCGATGGCCGCGCCGAGTTCCAGCGGACGGTGGATGGTGTAGCGGCCGGACTTGGCCTTGGCGATGTAGCGGGCCAGCTTCGGGTCCGGCAGGGATTCGGCGGCGACCGTGACGTCCAGGTGCTGGCCGATGATCAGCTCGCTGGCGAGCTGGCCCCAGACCAGCCGCGCCTCGGCGGGGAGATCCTGGGTGAGCTGCCCGGCGTACGAGAAGGCCAGGTCACCCGCGAGTACGGCGATGCCCTCGCCGTACCGGCGGGCCTCGCCCTGCCAGCCCCGAGCCCGGTGCTCGTCGGCGTGCCGGGCATGGACCGTGGGCTTGCCCCGGCGCAGGTCGGAGTCGTCGATGACGTCGTCGTGGATGAGCGCGAACGCGTGCAGCATCTCGATGGCCGCCGCCGCGTCCACCACCCGGGGGTCGGACAACTCGCCGCCGGCCGCCAGGAATCCGGCCGCGCAGAACGAGGGGCGCAGCCGCTTGCCGCCCGCGCGGATCAGTTCACCGACGGCGTCGACGGGGACCGCGGCGCGCGCGTCGACCGCCGCCCAGCGGGAGTGCTCCGCGTCGAGCAGGGCGTCGAGCCGTTTCTCGGTACGGTCCAGGACGGCCGCGCGGGACTGGGCGGCGAGGCCCCCGAGGTGCGCGACGGCCGGTGCGGGCGGTGAGACGGTCATGGCGTTTCTCCTGTCGTGTCGGCGATCTGGTCCTTGGGGCGACGGCACCCGCTCAAGGGCGTGTACGGCTCCGAGCGGCGTCCGGGTCCGGTCGGGCGCGGGCCCCGCGCGGCCGGGGTCCCGGGCGCGTACGCCGTCGGGCGAGGAACGCCCCGCCCGCTCAGGCGGACGGCCGCCCCTGCGCGAGGCCCGACGGCAGCTGGAAGACGATGTCCTCCTTGGTGGTGACGGACAGCTCCACGTCGTGGTAGCCCAACTCGTCGAGCCGCTCCAGCAGTTGGTCCACCAGCAGCTCGGGCGCGCTGGCACCGGCGCTGACGCCGATCGTCCCGACCCCCTCCAGCCAGCTCACGTCCAGCTCCGTGACGTCCGGCACCAGATACGCGGAGGTCCCTTCGAGGAGGGCCACCTCCACCATCCGTACCGAGTTGCTGGAGTTGCGCGAACCGACGACCAGCACGAGATCGCTGCGCGCGGCGATCTCCTTCACCGCGACCTGCCGGTTGGTGCTCGCGTAGCAGATGTCGCCGTCGGCCGGGCTCCGCAGATCGTCGAAGCGCTTGTTCAGCGCGGTGACGATGCCGGCGGTCTCGTCCATCGAGAGCGTGGTCTGGGTCAGGACTGCGACGGGCGTGTCACGCGGCAGGTCGAGCGCGTGCGCGTCCTCGACGCTCTCCACGATGACCGTGCGGTCGGGGGCCTCGCCGTACGTGCCCTCGACCTCCTCGTGGTCGGCGTGGCCCACCAGCAGCAGGGTGCGCCCGTCGCGGGCGTAACGCCGCGCCTCCTGGTGGACCTTCGACACCAGCGGGCAGGTCGCGTCGATGGTGTCGAGCCGGCGGGCGGTCGCGTTCTCACGGACCTCCGGGGACACGCCGTGCGCGGAGAACACACAGACCGCGCCGGGCGGCACGTCCGCCTCGGAGTCCACGAAGATCGCGCCGCGCCTCTTCAGCACTCCCACCACGTAGTGGTTGTGCACGATTTCTTTTCGCACATAGACGGGAGCGCCATGGACCTCCAATGCCTTCTCGACGATTTCTATCGCCCGGCGTACCCCCGCACAGAAACCGCGTGGCTCGGCGAGGATCACTTTCTTGTCGGTCACGACTGGAAACTCCTGTCGGTCCGTGGAATTGGGCTTCACCGTCGGTCACAACGGAGAGGCAAGTCAAGGTTTTCCGGACCGGCAATAAGTAACGACGCAGGTAATAGGCAGAGTTCTGCACGCGCTTGCCTGCGTCGCCCTCCGCAATTGCCAATGGATTGCCGGGTGATTGCTATCGAAGGCGTGTCGGCGGTCCGTCTACGTTCGAACGGCTGAGATCAGTACCGAGATGCGCCGAACCGACAGACCGCCGAGACGAGTGGAGTGAAATGAACAGCAAGGCGATGCCTGTTCCGGCGAGCACCGTCCCGTTCTTCACACAGGCGGAATCCTTCGAGCGGCAGTGGCCCCGGCTGAGTGCCTATCTCGACGAGATCTGCGAATCGGGGACGTATTCGAACGGGCCCAGGACCGCCGAGCTGGAGGCCGCCCTGCGCGAGTACACCGGGGCCCGGCACGCCATCGCCGTCGGCAACGGCACCGACGCGCTCGTGCTGCTGCTGCGCGCGGCGGGGGTCGGGCCCGGCGACGAGGTGATCGTGCCGGCGTTCAGCTTCTTCGCGTCGGCCAGTTCGGTGGCGCTCGTCGGGGCGGTCCCGGTCTTCGTGGACGTCGACCCGCTCACCTACAACCTCGACCCGGCGGCGCTGGAGGCGGCGGTCACCCCGCGCACCAAGGCCGTCATGCCGGTGCATCTGTTCTGCCAGCCCGCCGACATGGCCTCGGTGCTCACCGTGGCCGAACGGCACGGGCTGCTCGTCCTGGAGGACAGCGCCGAGGGCATCGGGATGAGGCTCGGCGGCCGGCACACCGGACTGATCGGGGCGGGCGGCGTGCTGTCGTTCTTCCCCACCAAGACGCTGGGCGCGCTCGGCGACGCGGGCATGGTGCTGACCGACGACGACGCGCTCGCCGGGGCCGTACAGCGGCTGCGCGACCACGGCCGCCCGGCCCTGGCCCCCGCTCCCGCCACCAAGGCGCCGACCGCCCCGGCCGCCCGCGCCGAGTACGCCCGGCAGGGTGAACTGCCGGGCACCAACAGCAAGATGGACGAACTCCAGGCCGCGGCGCTGCTCACCAAACTGACCACGCTGGACGACGACATCCGCCGCCGCGCGGTGCTGGCCGACGCCTACACCCGCCGGCTGCGCGGCATCCCCGGCGTCCGCAGGCTGCCGACGGTGGTGGAGCGCGGCGAGCCGGTGGATCCCGTCTTCTACGTCTATCTGATCGAGACCGACCGGCGCGACGCGCTCGTCTCGCACCTCGCCGCGGCGGGCATCGGCACCGAGACGTACTACCCGCTGCCGCTGCACCTCCAGCCGTGCTTCGCCCATCTCGGCCACCAGGAGGGCGACTTCCCGCACGCCGAGGCGGCGAGCCACCGCACCGTCGCGCTGCCGCTCTACCCCGAGCTGACCCTCGCACGGCTCGGCCGGGTGTGCGACGCCGTCCGCTCCTTCTTCACCGGGAGTACGTCATGACCACCGAGACATCGCCCGCCCAGTCGGCCAAGGGTCAGGCCCCGGCGGCGCCCGCCGCCCCGGTCGCGGCCTCCGACGCAGTCCCCTACGCGCACACCCGGCTCCCCGACACCGAGCGGGAACTGCTGCGCGAGGTGCTGTACGAGGTCGGCACCGACCCCGAGCAGAAGTTCATCCTCGGCCGCCGCACCGCCGAGCTGGAGCGACGGCTGGCCGACCGCGCCGATGTGCGCGACGTCGTCGCCTGCGCCAGCGGTACCGGCGCGCTGACCCTCGCCCTGCGCGCCGTCGGCGTCGTCCCCGGCGACGAGGTGATCGTGCCCGCGTTCGGCGCCGAGCCGCTGGCCGCGACGGTGCTCGGCGTCGGCGCGGTGCCGGTCTTCGCCGACGTCGACCCGGTGACGATGGTCCTGGACCCGGTCGACGCGGAGAGCCGGGTGACCGACCGTACCCGCGCCGTCGTACCGGCCCACACCTTCACGACGATGGCCGACATGCCCGCGATCCGGTCCTTCGCGCGCCGCCGCGGGATCGCGGTCGTCGAGGACGCGGCGGTGGGCCAGGGCGCGACCCTGGGCGGCCGGGCGGCCGGCGCGTGGGGGGACGTCGGGCTCTACTCGTTCTTCCCGGTCAAGCCGTTCGGAATGCCGGGCGAAGGCGCGGTCGTCCTCACCGACGACGCCGAACTCGCCGCGCGGGTACGGCGGTTGCGCAACCACGGGCAGGACGGCGTGCAGCGCTTCGTGCACCACGAGGTCGGCTTCAACAGCCGCTTCGACGAGGTCATGGCCGGCTTCCAGCTCGGCCGCCTGGAGCGCGCCGACGCCATGATCACCCGCCGCGCCGCCGTCGCCGGGCACTACAACGCGCGCTTCGCGGCACTGCGCGGGCGCGGTCTGCTCGCCCCGACCGGCGGCGCCGACGGCCAGTGCCACTACGTCTACGCCGTACAGACCATCTGCCGGGACGCGCTCGCCACGCACCTCGCGGCGCACGGCATCGGCAGCCGCGTCTACTACCCGGTGCCGCTGCCCAGGCTGGCCGCCTTCGCGGCGTACGCGGGACAGGGCGCGGACGGGCGGCGTCCGGGCGCGGAGCTGGCGAGCGCACGGCATCTCGCGCTGCCGCTGAATCTGAATCTGACGGACAGTCAGGTGGAGCGGACGGCCGACGTCGTCTGCGCGTTCTTCGACTGACCTGGGCCGAGGCCAACGCCAACGCCGAGGCCCCAAGTCCCGGATCCGCTCTGACCAACTGACCCACTTCCTCCGACGGGAGCAACCGTGAAAAGCAAGGTCGTCGTAGTCGGGCAGGGGTACGTGGGCCTGCCGCTGGCAGTCCGGGCCGCGCTGGCCGGCCACCAAGTGGTCGGCTACGACGTGGACACGGACCGCGTCAAACGCCTCATCAGCGGCGAGTCCTACGTGGAGGACATCCCCGACGCACAGCTCGCCGTCCTGCTCGACCAGGGCTCCTACCTGCCCACCACCGACCCCGACGACCTCGACGGCTTCGACATCGCCGTCGTCACCGTCCCCACCCCGCTGCGCGACGGCGCGCCCGACCTCTCCTACATCGAGTCGGCCGCCCACACCCTCGCGGGCCGGCTGCGCCCCGGCGCGACCGTGGTCCTGGAGTCCACCACGTACCCCGGCACCACCGTCGAACTGCTCGTCCCGCTCCTTGAGGAGGGCTCGGGGCTGACCGCGGGCGACGACTTCCACCTCGGCTACAGCCCCGAGCGCATCGACCCCGGCAACCCCACCTGGCGTCTGGAGAACACGCCCAAGGTGGTGTCCGGCATCGACGCGGCGTCCCTCACCGCCGTACAGACCTTCTACGACACCATCACCAGCACCACCGTGCCCGTGCGCACCACCGAGGTCGCCGAGCTGTCCAAGCTGATCGAGAACACCTTCAGGCACGTCAACATCGCGCTGGTCAACGAGATGGCGATGTACGCGCACGAACTCGGCGTCGACGTCTGGGAGGCGCTGGACGCCGCCGCCTCCAAGCCCTTCGGGTTCATGCGCTTCACCCCGGGACCCGGCGTCGGCGGGCACTGTCTGCCGGTCGACCCGGAGTATCTGTCCTGGCGGGTACGGCGCTCGCTCGGCCGCCGCTTCGAGTTCGTCGAACTCGCCAACCACATCAACGGACACATGCCCGACCATGTCGTCCAGCGGCTGCTGCTCGCCTTCAACGCCCGCCGCAGGCCGCTCGCGGGATCCCGCGTCCTGCTGCTCGGCCTCGCGTACAAGCCGAACACCGGCGACGCGCGCGAGTCGCCCGCGCTGCGGGTGGCCGAACTGCTGCTGGGGCTCGGCGCCGACGTGCGCGCGGCAGACCCGTACGTGGTCGAGGCGGTGACCGTGGACAGCAAGCTGACCCGCTGCGACTTCTCCGAGGCGGAGCTGTCCGCGGCAGACGCGGTGGTGCTGCTGACCGACCACGACGCCTTCGACTACGAACTGGTCGCGCGCGCCTCGGACTTCGTACTGGACTGCCGGCACCGGCTGGAGACCGGCCCCACCGTCGAAGTGCTCTGACGGGCCCCAGGGATGTCCAACGGGAGACGGAGACGGAGACTTACGTGAGTGACGGACATCTGGAGGTCTGCGTCGTCGGCGGCGGACCCCGTGGCCTCTCGGTCCTGGAACGGCTCTGCGTCAACGCCCGCCACCGCCCGGCGTCCACGCTCGTCGTGCACGTCGTGGACCCCCACCGCCCCGGCGCCGGCGGCGTGTGGCGCACCGACCAGTCCCACCACCTGCTGATGAACACCGTCGCCTCGCAGGTCACGCTGTTCACCGACGAGAGCGTCGAGATCGAGGGCGAACTCGCCCCGGGCCCCAGCCTGTTCGACTGGGCGGCCCGGCTCGGCGACGGGCCGGGGGAGGCGTACGACGACCAGGTCCGCGCCGAGGCCCGCGACCTCACCCCGGACTCCTACCCGACCCGCGCGTTCTACGGCCACTACCTGGAGTGGGTCTTCCGGTACGTCGTCGGCACCGCGCCCGCGCACGTGCGCGTCGTCGTCCACCCGAAGCGGGCCGTCCGGCTGTACGGGGGGCAGCCGGACGGCCCGCAGAGCGTGCTGCTCGCCGACGGCACCCGTCTCGACGGCCTCGACGCGGTCGTCCTCGCCCAGGGCCATCTCCCGGTCACCGGCGGCCCCGGCGAGCGCGAACTCACCGACTTCGCACAGGCCCACTCCCTCACCTACGTACCGCCCGCCAACCCCGCCGACACCGACCTGTCCGCCGTCCGGCCCGGCGAGGCCGTCGCGCTGCGCGGACTCGGGCTGAACTTCTTCGACCACCTGACGCTGTTCACCCTCGGCCGGGGCGGCACCTACACGCGCCAGGGCGACCGGCTCGTGTATGGCCCTTCGGGGCGCGAACCGCGCCTGTACGCCGCTTCCCGGCGCGGCATCCCGTACCACTCGCGGGGCCGCAACCAGAAGGGCGCGCACGGCCGCCACATCCCCCAGGTCCTCACCCCGGCCGAACTGGACCGGCTGCGCACCGCCGCCCGGCTCGGCGGCGGGCTCGACTTCGGGCGCGACCTGTGGCCGCTGATCGCCAAGGAGGTCGAGACCGTCTACTACACGGCGCTGCTCGCCCGGCGCGTCGGCGGGCCGGAGGCGGACCGGTTCGCCGCCCGGTATCTGGGACCGGCCTGGGGATCCGCCGAGGAGTCCGACCTGCTCGACGCGTACGGCATCGGCCCCGACGACCACTGGGACTGGAAATACCTCTCCGCGCCCCACGCCGACCAGGGATTCCGGGGCCCGGCGGACCACCGCGACTGGCTGCTCGGCATTCTCCGCCGGGACCTCGCCGAGTCCGCGGCGGGCAACGTCGAAGGGCCCCTGAAGGCCGCGCTCGACGTGCTGCGGGACCTGCGCAACGAGATCCGGCTGGTGGTCGACCACGGCGGACTGACCGGCGGCTCCCACCGCGACGACCTGGAGCGCTGGTACACCCCGCTCAACGCGTTCCTGTCCATCGGCCCGCCCTCGATACGCATCGAGCAGATGATCGCGCTCATCGAGGCCGGGGTGCTGACCGTCCTCGGCCCCGGCATGCGCGTCTCCACAGACACCGATACCGGCACGTCCGGCGGCGTCTTCACCGTCGAGGCGCCCGCCGTACCCGGCTCCCTCACCCGCGTCACGACCCTCGTCGAGGCCCGGCTCCCCGAGCCCGACCTGCGCAGGACGACCGACCCGCTGCTGGCTGACCTGCTGGCCACCGGGCAGTGCCGCCCGTACGCGATAGCCGACCCGCGACTCGGCGCGTACGAGACCGGCGGCCTCGCCGTCACGCCCCGGCCCTACCGGCTGGTGGACATCGAGGGCCGCGCCCACCCGCGGCGCTTCGCGTACGGCGTGCCGACGGAGGCCGTGCACTGGGCGACCGCCGCCGGGGTGCGGCCCGGCGTCAACTCGGTGACACTCGGGGATTCCGACGCCATCGCGCTGGCGATCCTGGCCCTGCCGGCGGGCCCGCCGCGGCCCCCGGTCACGGACCACGAGAAGTCCCGCACGACCTGACGGGCTCATTGGGAGGGCAAGTTGACGAGGAATCAGATAT
Organism: Streptomyces niveus; assembly: GCF_001723055.1. GTDB lineage: Bacteria > Actinomycetota > Actinomycetes > Streptomycetales > Streptomycetaceae > Streptomyces > Streptomyces niveus. Next base: position 17,865 of record NZ_MDCR01000100.1, on the reverse strand, counting down.
GACGAGCAGCCAGATCAGCTCCGACACCGGGCTGTTCTCCCCGGTCCGGGCCGGCACCCCCGCCGAGGCCGCCACCACCGACACCGCGTGCCTCCAGGCCATGCTCGACACCGAGGCGGCCCTGGCCCGGGTCCAGGCCCGGCTCGGAGCCGTACCCGAGTCCGCCGCCGGCGCCATCACCGCCGCCGCGCGCGCCGAACACTTCGACCTGCCCGAACTGGCCGTCCAGGCGCGCGGCGCCGCCAACCCGGTCGTCCCGCTCGTCCGCCGGCTCACCGCGCTGGTCGCCGCCAAGGACGCGGACGCCGCGCACAGCGTCCACCAGGGCTCCACCAGCCACGACATCCTCGACACCGGCCTGATGCTGGTCGCCGCGCGCACCCTGGACCTGATCCTGGCCGACCTGGACCGTACCGCCGACGCGCTGGCCCGCCTCGCCGCCCGGCACCGCGACACCCCCATGGCCGCCCGCACCCTCGGCCAGCACGCCGTCCCCACCACCTTCGGCCTCAAGGCGGCCGGCCGGCTCCAGGGCGTACTCGACGCGCGCGACCGGCTGCGCGGGGTGCGCGAGGCGGGCCTGCCGGTCCAACTCGGCGGCGCGGCGGGCACGATGGCCGGATATCTGGAGTACGCGCTCCTGCACGTACCGGACGCCGCCGACGACGGAGGCCGGCGGTACATCCAGGAGCTGCCCGCCGCGCTCGCCGCCGAGCTGGGGCTCGCCGAACCGCTCGTGCCCTGGCACACCGTCCGTACCCCCCTCGCCGACCTCGGGGCGGCGCTCGCCCTGCTCACCAGCGCCCTCGGCTCCCTCGCTTCCGACGTCCAGCTGCTCTCGCGCACCGAGACGGGCGAGGTCGCCGAACCGGCCGCCGAGGGCCGGGGCACGTCCTCCGCCATGCCGCACAAGCGCAACCCCGCCCTCTCGGCGCTGATCCGCTCCGCCGCCTACCAGGTGCCCTCCCTCGTGGGCACCCTCATGCAGGTGTCGGTCCACGACGACGAGCGGCCCGCCGGCGCCTGGCACGCCGAATGGCTGCCGCTGCGCGACTGTCTGCGCCTGGCCGGCGGCGCGGCGCACACCGCCGCCGAACTGACCGAGGGGTTGACCGTCCACGAGGACCGGATGCGGGCCAATCTCGACCTCACCGGCGGCCTGGTCGTCTCCGAACGCCTCGCGGCCCTGCTGTCCGTGGAACTCGGCCGGGCGGAGGCGAAGACACTGCTGGCCCGCGTGTCGGCCGAGGCGGCGACCACCGGCCGCCACCTCGCGGACGTCCTGGCCGAGGCCCCGGCCCTGACCGGCCGCCACTCGGCCGCCGGTCTGCGCGAGTTGTCGGACCCGGCGCACTACACGGGGGCGGCGGGCCAGTTGGTGGACCGGGTGCTGGACCGCTACGAGGGTGAGAGGGCGACGGGCCGGTCAGCTCCCGGCCAGTCAACTAGCTTGTCAAGATCGAGCCCTATGTAAGGATGAGCCAGGCCGTTTCTGAGAAGTGGCGTCGTCCGCCCGAACGGCGGACGGGACTTCTCGGACACGGCCCGGTCGCCCGGCAATGGGCCGCGCGGCCCGTACGACTCCCTTTCCCTGGATGGTCTTGGATGCAGAGCTCTCAGCGTCGTATCGTCCGAACCGCGCCTCTTCCCGTCGCAGATGAGACCGTTTCGCGTCCGCAGCACAGCGACCTCTTCCTGGAGGCGCACTACACCGTCGAACTCCCCCCGATCGAGGACGAGCCGGACTTCGACGGCTCCGCTGTCCCCGACCCCGGCGCCTACCGGGGAGGGCGCCCCCATGCCGGCGGGTGACAAGGGCCAGGACGCCGGGCCGGACGCCCTCCTCGACGGGCTGACCGTCGACGACCGGAATCCGGAGCAGCCCCTCCTGCTCGACAAGTCCGGCCGCCCCGTGCGGACATGGCGGCAGAACTACCCGTACGACAAGAAGATGCGCCGCCGCGAGTACGAGCGGACGAAGCGCACCCTCCAGATCGAACTGCTCAAACTCCAGCGCTGGGTCAAGGACACCGGCCAGCGCGTGGTGGTGGTCTGCGAGGGCCGGGACGCCGCGGGCAAGGGCGGCACCATCCAGCGGTTCACCGAGCGGCTCAACCCGCGTGGCGCCCGCGTGGTGGCCCTGGAGAAGCCCACCGAGCGAGAAGCGGGGCAGTGGTACTTCCAGCGGTACGTGGCACATCTGCCGTCCGCGGGGGAGATCGTCTTCTTCGACCGGTCCTGGTACAACCGGGCCGGCGTCGAGCGGGTGATGGGCTTCTGCACGGAGTATCAGTACGAGCACTTCCTGCGTCAGGCGCCGCAGTTCGAGCGGATGCTCACCGACGACGGCATCCTGCTCGTGAAGTTCTGGTTCTCCGTCTCGCACGACGAGCAGCGCACCCGCTTCGCGATCCGCCAGATCGACCCCGTACGGCAGTGGAAGCTCTCGCCGACCGACCTCGCGTCGCTCGACCTGTGGGACGCGTACACCGCCGCGAAGGTCGACATGTTCCGGGCCACCGACACCACGTACGCGCCGTGGACCGTGGTCAAGAACAACGACAAGAAGCGGGGCCGGCTGGAGGCCATGCGCAGCCTGCTGTGGCGGGTGGACTACGACCTGAAGGACGAGTCGGCCGTCGGCGAACCCGACCCGCTCATCGTCGGCCCGGCCGACACCCTGCTCGAAGCGGGCGAGGAGAGCACCGACCTGTCCCCGACACCGCTCGCCGGCCGCACCCACGGCCCCGGCGACCACCCGGAGCCTCAGAGGTAGCGGCGGATCGGGACCACGGACGCCTCCCGGGCCCGCTGTATCAGCGAGCGCCGCTTCCAGCGGCCCGGCGAGATCGGCTCGCTCACCGTCAGGTCCTCCTCGAAGTGCCCGTCGAGCACGGCGGTGAGGGCGGGGTCGAGTACGGCGAGCATGATCTCCTCGTCGTGGTCCAGCGAGCGCCGGTTGAAGTTGGTCGACCCGATGAGTGAGGCGACCGAGTCGACGGTGATGATCTTCGCGTGCATCATCGTCGGCTGGTACTGGTGGATCCGTACGCCGCACGCGGTCAGATCCTCGTAGTACCGCTGCCCCGCCAGCAGACAGACCCGCTTGTCCGTGTGCGGTCCCGGCAGCAGGATCTCGACCGAGACCCCGCGCCGGGCCGTCGCGCACAGCAGTTCCACGAAGTACTCGTCCGGCGCGAAGTACGCCGTCGCCAGCCGTACGCGCTCCTGGGCCGACTCCAGCATGACCCGGATCAGGGTCTGCATGTCCTGCCAGCCGATGCTGGCCGACCCGCGCACCACCTGCACGATCGCGTCGCCGTGCGCCTCCTGTGTGACGAACCGGTCGTGCGTGTCGAAGAGTTCGTCGTGGCCCTCCGCCCAGTTCTGGGTGAACGCGGCGGCTATCCCGTCCACCGCGGCCCCGCGTACGCGTACGTGGGTGTCCCTCCACTCGTGCTCGTTCCGCGCGTCGCCGCACCACTCCTCGGCGATGCCCACGCCGCCGGTGAACGCGGTCGTCTCGTCCACGACGAGCACCTTGCGGTGGCAGCGGTGGTTCTGCTTGAAGGGCGAGAGATACAGCGGCTCGCGGAACCAGGCCACCTGCACCCCGGCCCGCTCCATCGCCGCCAGCTGGTCCTTCTCTATCGGCCGGCTGCCGAAGCCGTCGAGCAGCAGCCGTACCCGCACCCCGGCCCGCGCCCGCTCACTGAGCGCCTGCGCGAACTGGTGGGCTATGTCGCCGCGCCAGTAGACGAACGTCATCATGTCGACGGTGTGCTCGGCGCCGCGGATGCTCTCCAGCATCGACGCGAAGATCTCGTCGCCGTTGCGCAGCGGGACGAGCGAGTTGCCCTCGGTCATGGCGATACCGATCAGGCGCTCCAGGCGCCGCCGTATGCGCCGGATCTTCTCGGTGGCCGTCGGTTCTGTGGTTCCCGGCTCGGTGGCCGTCTTCTCGGTGGTCATCGGCCCACCGATCTGACGGGCGGGAACAGCGGTGCTCGGGAGGACAGCGGCGGGAGAAACAAGGGGAACCCCTCTCGGACAGGACATGACCTAGGGCCTGTCGTTTGGATCTTGCCGGGCTCGCGTGCCCCGGCACCGCGCCCCGCCGCGTTGTCGTCGGTCGGCATGGCTCCGCCATGCCTCCCTCCTCCGCCTTGCGATCCACGGCACCAGACCCCGCTCACTCATCCGGCCTGATCCAAACGACAGGCCCTAGTCCCGGATGCCCCGGTCCTCGCCCGCCACGCTGTGTTCAGGAACGCATTCCCCGTACGCCGGTCAGGAACTTCTCGATCAGCCCGACGTCCTTGACGCCCCGGCTGGTCTCCACCCCGCTCGACACGTCGACGCCCCACGGCCGCAGCGCCGTCACCGCGTCCACCACGTTGTCCGGGGACAGACCGCCCGACAGCACCCACGACCCCGTCGGCTGCTCCGGCAGCGACTCCGGCGACCAGCGCTCGCCGGAGCCCGGCCTGGGCGAGTCGATGATGAGCATGTCCTCGCCGTACGCGCCCGCCGTCAGCGGGTCGCCCGACTCCGGCGAGGTGGCGCGGATGAGCCGGAAGCCGTCCGCGCGCAGCGCCGTGAACGCCTCCGGCGGCTCCCCGCCGTGCAGTTGGATCGTGTCCGCGCCCGCGACGGTCGCCGCCCGGCGCACCTCCTCCAGCGGCTCCCCGCGGAAGACCGCCACCTTCGCGACACCCGGCGGTACGAGCGCGGCCAGCGGGCGCGCCTCGGCGGGGGACAGCCGCCGGGGGCTCGTCGTCAGGATGAACCCGACGGCCGACGCCCCACCGGCCACGGCGGCCTCGACCTCCTCCGGCTTCCGCAGACCGCAGACCTTGACGTACAAGTGGTGCAACTGGAGCTCCTCGCTCGATGGATCCGACACGCGACTGGGCACGGCTCCACTTGAGAGTACGAAGAAAGCGAGACGTACGTTGCCGCACACCGCCGCCCTGACCGCCCCCGGAGCACCCTTCGAGGTCGTACGCGCCGAGAACGGCTCGCTCATGTACGCGGACGGGCCGCGCACCCTGCGGGAGTTCGTGGAGACGACCTGGGCGTACGGGGAGCGGCCCTTCCTCGTCGGCGACGACGGGGCCCACCTCCTTACGTACGGCGACTTCTTCGCCGCCGCGACCGCCCTGGCCAACCTCTTCGTGGACACCTACGGGCTGCGGCCGGGCGACCGGGCCGCCGTCCTGATGGGCGACCGGCCGGAGTGGCAGAGCGCCTTCTGGGCGACGCAGCTCGCCGGTCTGGTGGCCGTACCGCTCGGCGCGGCGTGGAGCGGGGACGAGCTGGGGCGCGTCCTTGACCACTGCGCGCCGGGCCTGCTGCTCGTGGACGGTGAACGGCTGCCGCTCGTCGCGGGGTGGGCGGAGCGTGCGCGGGCGCGCGTCGTGGTCCTCGGCCCCGGCCTGCCCGCGGACCTGCCCGCCCCCGACCGGTACGCGGCGCCGCCCGACATCGAGATCCGGGCCGAGTCCGACGCCACCATCGTCTACGGGTCACCGGCGGAGCCCCTGCGCGGCGCCGTCGCCACCCAGCTCGCGCAGGCGGGGGCCGCGATGGACGCCCGCTTCCGGGCCGCCGCCGACGCGCTCGACCGAGGGGAGCTGCCGGGTCTCGGCCCGGCCCCCGTCCTGCCGCTGCCCCGTCCCTTCTCACGTACCGCCGCGCTGCACGCGGTGTACGGCGCGATGGCGGCGGGCGGCGCGCTGGTCGTGGACGGACCGGGGGAGGCGGCGCCGCCTTCCCGGGGCACGCCCGCCATGGAGTCACGCCGCCCGGCGGAGACCGGTGAGCTGTGGCTGCGCGGTCAGTCGCTCCCGTACGCCTACTGGCGCGACGAGCGGGCCACCGCCGAGGCGTTCACCCCCGACGGCTGGGTCAGGACCGGCTGACGCGGACCCGGTAGCCGCCGTCCCGGCTCTTGCCGAGCACCGTGACGCTGACACCGGCGTCCCGGTCCCGGAACGTCTCACCGGGCCCGTACGGCGCGTCCGACAGCTCCGCGTGCACGTTGGGCCGGCGCGTACACCCGCCGCTGCGCTCCTCGCTGTCCGAGACGGTCACCGGGCCGCGCCCGGTGTCGACGTCGGACTCGACCCGGTAGATCAGCACGCCGGGCTTGCAGACGGCCTCGTCGTTGCCCGCGCGCGTGCGGACCTCGACCGCGTAGCCGGACTCCTCGGAGAGCGGCACGAACGCGAGCTTGTGCCCGCCGCGTTCGGCCAGTGGGGTGAGGTCGTGCTCGCTCACGCCGGGGGTGGACGCGCAGCTGATCTGCTCGTTGTCGAGCCAGCCGAGCTTCCACTTGTGCCAGCCCAGCAGGTCGTTGTTGGCCCCCCAGTCCTCGGACATGATGTCCCAGTGCCCGACCGTGCCGCCGCCGTCCATGGTGTAGAGGTCGGGGAGGCCGAAGACATGGCCGTTCTCGTGCGGCAGGACGCGGTAGCCGGTGCGGGCGTACGAGCCCGAGCCGTCGTCCTGCCTGCTGTAGACGAAGGACGTGTTGGCCAGCGGGACGCCGTCCGCCGTGGGGGCCTCGCCGTTGCCGGAGAACGTCACGGACAGGACGGTGTCGAGGGCCGAGGGACCGGCGTTGGGGGTGACGAGGATGTTGACGAGGTCGTACGCGCGGAAGTCCACCTCGGGGTCGGCCGCCGTCACGATGTCCTGGACGAGGCGCCGGTAGCCCGGCTCGTAAGGGGCGCCGCGCTCTATCCCGTACTCCTTGAACGGCAGCGGCATCCGCAGCCAGTCCTTCAGCGGGGCCTCGGGCCGGTAGTCCAGCCGCCCGTAGGAGCTGGTGCGGAACCACTGCGAGGTCTGCGGGAAGAACTCGCCGAGCCGGTCGGCGGCGCTGCCGGGGCCGGGCGCGTCGGAGAAGTCGACCATCAGGTTGAGCGCGCGGACCGTGCCGGTCGAGCGGGAGTAACCGGCGGGGGTGGGTATGCCCTCGGACATCTGGACGCCGGTGGCGACGGCGATACGGCACGGGACGAGGGCGGCTTCGTGCGAGGTGGAGACCGGCCCGGCGGAGGCCCGGGTGGAGAGCGGGAGCGTCGCGCTGGCGGTGGTGAGGCCGGCGAGGGTCAGGGTGGCGAGTGCGGCGAGCGCGCCGATGCGGCGGGGCCGGGCATGCCTGCCGCGACCTGCGGTTCCGCGTATCCGACGGGTGTGCTTCATCGGCCGCCTCCGGGTCAGCGGCAGTCGTCCGTGCTGACTGCTCTCCGTCCGATCACCCTGCGCCGGGCGGCGTGTCGGCGCTCGCTGGGTGCGCCGATCGTGGGGTTTTCACCGGGCCCCGCCGGGCCTGTGAGCCAGCTCACAGAGTTCGCCGAAATAACCGGGGAGGGCTTCCCCGTTTGCACCCGTGTCAAGGAAACCGGGGACACGTTCCCCACTTGTGTGAACCGAGGGAAGGGCCCGTCGTGACCACCGCTGCCGAATCCGACACGCGCCGCGTTCCGCGTCCGCGCGCGGACGCACTGCGCAACAGGGAGCGCATCGTGGCGGCGGCCCGCGAGATCCTCGTGGAGTCGGGCCCCGACGTGCCGCTCGACGAGATCGCGCGGCGCGCGGGTGTGGGCAACGCGACGCTCTACCGTCACTTTCCCGACCGGTCCGCGCTCATCCTTGACGTGGTTCACTCGGTCATGGCGCGCACCGCCGACCAGGCGGAGCGCTTCGCGGCCGAGGAATCCGACGCGTTCGTGGCGCTCAGCCGCTTCGTCCACGCGGCGGCCGACGAGCGGATCGGGGCCCTGTGCCCGCTGCTCTCCGGCAGTTTCAACTCCGAGCTGCCCCAACTGCACGCGGAACGCGAACGCCTCGAACTGGCCGTCGAAGGCCTCATGGAGCAGGCGCGCGCGGCAGGCAGGCTGCGCACCGACGTCGCGGTCGGTGACCTGATGGTGGCGCTCTCCCAGCTCACCCGTCCGCTGCCCGGTACCGGCTGTCTGAACATCGACCGCTTCACGCACCGGCATCTACAGCTGTTCCTCGACGGCCTGGAGGCGCCCGCGCGCTCCGAGCTGCCGGGTGCGGCGGCGACTCTGGAGGATCTGCGCCACGGTCGATGACGACCGGTGCCGCGCCTCCGGACCCAAGAACTTCTGTCCACGTAAGACCGCCGCGGCACACACCGCCGCGTATGACCACCACGCACCTCACTACGCAGCGCCGCCGACCTCGACCAAGTCGGGCGCTCCTTCGAACCACTCACCCGTAACCCGCGCGTAGGGCCGACCAGTGCGTCCCCGCGCCCGTTATGAACTCTTCGTACACATAGGCGGCCCTACCCATGTCAAAAACAGCCGAGACCCGGCTCCCGGACCCCCAGGTCCCCGAATCGGGACCTGATCCCAAGCGCTGGAAAGCCCTGGTCTTCATCGCCCTGGCCCAGCTGATGGTCGTGCTCGACGCGACGATCGTGAACATCGCGCTGCCCTCCGCCCAGCAGGACCTGGGCATATCCGACGGCAACCGCCAGTGGGTCATCACGGCGTACGCGCTGGCCTTCGGCGGTCTGCTGCTCTTCGGCGGACGTATCGCCGACCTGTGGGGACGCAAGCGCACCTTTGTCGTCGGCCTGCTCGGCTTCGCCGCCGCGTCCGCGATCGGCGGCGCCGCGACCAGCGAGGCGATGCTGCTCGGCTCCCGAGCCCTCCAGGGTGCGTTCGGCGCCCTGCTCGCGCCCGCCGCGCTCTCCCTGCTCGCCGTGACGTTCGGCGATCCCAAGGAGCGCGCCAAGGCGTTCGGCATCTTCGGCGCGATCGCCGGTGGCGGTGGCGCGGTCGGTCTGATCCTCGGCGGATTCCTCACCGAGTACCTGGACTGGCGCTGGACCTTCTTCGTCAACATCCCGTTCGCGATCGTGGCCGCCGTCGGCGCCTACTTCGTGATCCGGGAGCCCGCGGGCGGCCGTAACCGCAACCCGCTCGACATCCCCGGTGTCATCCTGTCCACGCTCGGCCTGGTCGCGCTGGTGTACGGCTTCACGCGCGCCGAGTCCGAGGGCTGGTCCGACCCGACCACCATCGGGATGTTCGTCGCCTCGGCCGTACTGCTCGCCACGTTCGTGGCGGTGGAGGCACGGGTGAAGTCCCCGCTGCTGCCGCTGCGCGTCCTGATGGAGCGCAACCGCGGTGGTGTCTACCTCTCGCTGGGCCTGGCCATCATCGGCATGTTCGGTCTGTTCCTCTTCCTGACCTACTACCTCCAGGTCGTGAAGGGCTACTCGCCGGTGCAGACCGGCTTCGCGTTCCTGCCGATGATCGTCGGCATGGTCACGGGCTCCACCCAGATCGGCGCCCGGCTGATGACCCGCGTGCCGCCGCGCCTGCTGATGGGCCCCGGCTTCCTGGTCGGCGCGACCGGCATGCTGCTGCTGACGCAGCTGTCGCTGGACACCTCGTACCCCGGTCTGATCCTGCCGGCGCTGGTGCTGCTCGGTCTGGGCATGGGTACGGCGTTCATGCCGGCCATGTCCCTGGCGACGCACGGCATCGAGCCGCGTGACGCGGGTGTCGCCTCGGCGATGGTCAACACCTCGCAGCAGGTCGGCGGCGCCATCGGTACGGCGCTGCTGAACACCGTGGCCGCCTCCGCCACCACCGCGTACGTCGCGGCGAACGCGGCGGGTGCGGGCGACGCCAAGCTGCTGGAGCTCCAGGCGATGGTGCACGGATACGCGAGCGCCATCTGGTGGGCGGTCGGCATCCTGGTCGTCGCCTCCGGTATCGCGTTCACCTTCATCAACACCGGCCGTCCCGGGAGCACCCAGGTGGCCAAGGGTGAGGGCGCCGAGGCCTCGGCCGAGGACGCCCCGGTCCCGGTGGTCATGCACTGACGCGACCGGGCTCGTCCCGCTCCACATCTGCCCTGGTACCGCTGCTTCGTCAGCGGCGCCGGGGCAGATGCGCGTTCAGGTGCCGCGCCCCGGTGTCGCGCCCCCGGGTCAGCGGCGCCAGGGCAGATCCGCGTCCGAACCGTCCGGCTGAAGCCCCTCGGCCAGCACCCGCATGATCTCCCCGAGCTGGGTCACCTGCTCCGGGCCGAGCCGGTCGAAGATCGCCTGCCGTACGGCGGCGACATGGCCGGGCGCGGACCGTTTCAGCACCGCGTCGCCCTCGTCCGTCAGGATCGCGTTCTGCCCGCGCCGGTCGGAGGGGCAGTCCTCGCGGCGTACCCAGCCGTTCTTCTCCAGCCGGGCTATCGCGTGCGAGAGCCGGGAGCGGGTGATCTTGGCGTTCTTGGCGAGCTGGGTCATCCGCAGCTGACGCTGCGGGGCGCGGGCCAGATGCACGAGCAGCGCGTAGTAGATGTGCGGCATGCCCGCGTCGCGCTGCAGCTGGCGGTCGAGATGATCCTCCAGCAACGTGGTGGCCTGGAGGTACGCCTGCCAGACGCCCTGTTCCTCGGCGCTGAGCCAGCGTGGCTGACCGTCGCTCTTCATGCTCCCCACCCTACGCGCTCCTTGAAAGTTGAACTAGATACAAGTAAGGTCCGGCTCAGTGAGTGTTTTAAGGTTCAAGTAGATGTTCACCGGCAGGGAGACGCCATGACCAGCACAGCCGAGCGCATGCCCGCCCTCTACCTCTCCCACGGCGCCCCGCCCCTCGCCGACGACCCTCACTGGCCCGGACAGCTCGCCGCCTGGTCCGCCGACCTGCCGCGCCCCCGGGCGATCCTGATCGTCTCAGCCCACTGGGAGGAGGCGCCGCTCGCCCTCGGTGCCACCGAGACCGTGCCGCTGGTCTACGACTTCTGGGGCTTCCCCGAGCACTACTACCAGGTGCGGTACGAGGCCCCCGGCGCCCCCGCCCTCGCCGACTCCGTCGAGAAGCTGCTGCGCGGCCCCGGTGTCCCCGTCCAGCGCGTCCCCGACCGGGGGCTCGACCACGGGGCGTACGTCCCGCTCGTCGAGATGTTCCCCGGCGCCGACATCCCCGTCCTCCAGATCTCCATGCCGACGCTCGACCCCCGCCAACTCCTCGCGATCGGCCGCAAGCTGGCCCCGCTGCGCGACGAGGGGGTCCTCGTCGTCGGCAGCGGATTCTTCACGCACAACCTGGCCGCGCTGCGGCACACCGGACCCGGAGTCCCGGGCTGGTCGGCCGAGTTCGACGCCTGGGGGCGGGAGGCGCTGCTCGCGCGGGACGTCGACGCGCTGCTCGACTTCACGCACAAGTCCCCGGCGGGGGCGCTCGCCCACCCGCGTACCGAGCACTTCGCGCCGCTGTTCGTGACGCTCGGCGCCGCCGAGGACGAGCTGGACTCCGTACGGAACGTCATCGACGGCTTCTGGATGGGGCTGGCCAAACGGTCGGTCCAGTTCGGCTGACCAGCCACGGCGCGCTCCCGGCGCACCCCCGGCGTACCCGCCAGTGGTCGGGCCAATGGCAGACGGGTTCAGATAGGCAACGGTTCGACATCCCCCTGGCCTATGGCCTTGACCGGGCATTCCGGCCTCCGTACCTTCCTGTGGTCTAGACATCCTGTTAGGGAGCGGCCATGCGGAAACATGTCATCGGGGCCCTTGTCGTCACCATGGCGCTCGGACTCTCTGCCTGCGGCAGTGGGGACTCGGGCGGGGACGGCGGCGAAACGTCGGGCAAGGGCAAGACCCTGACCGTATGGATCATGGAGGGGACCAACCCGGACCCCAAGCCCTTCTTCAACGAGGTCGCCGCGGCCTTCAAGAAGAAGACGGGCGCCACGGTCAAGGTCGAGTACCAGCAGTGGGCCACGGCGCAGAAGAAGTTCACCACCGCGATCGAGGGCGGACCGAGCCAGGTCCCCGACGTCGCCGAGGTCGGCACCACCTGGATCCCGCAGTTCGCCGAGACCGGCGGCCTCGTGGACGTGACCGACAAGGTGAAGGAATCGGGCCTCGGCGACGACCTGGTCGAGGGCCTGGCCGACGCGGGCACGCTGGACGGCAAGCAGTACGGCATGCCCTGGTACGCCGGTGTCCGCGGCCTCCTCTACCGCAAGGACATCTTCGAGAAGCACAACCTCAAGGCCCCGACCACCTGGAAGGAACTGCGCGACACCGCGCTGGTCCTGAAGGAGAAGGAGCCGGAGATGATCTCCTTCCCCGTCGCGGGCGGCGCGGAGATGTTCGCGACCCCGTTCGTCTGGGGCGCCGGCGGTGAACTGGCCGTCGACGAGGGCGGCAAGTGGAAGTCCGGCATCAACTCCCCCGAGTCGGTCAAGGGCATCACGTACTACACCGACCTCGCGAAGAAGGACAAGCTGTCCCCGGCGAAGGTCACCACCTGGACCGAGAAGGAGGTGGCGACCGACTTCCAGAAGGGGAAGATCGCGATGTCACTCTCCGGCAACTGGACGCCCAAGGCGTTCGTCCAGGCCGCCCCCGACCTTGAGGGCAAGCTCGCCGCCGCGCCGATCCCGGGTGAGACCGGCGGCATGAGCAAGTCCTTCCTGGGCGGCTCGTACCTCTCCACCTTCAAGGGCGAGAACCAGGACCTGGCCTGGGAGTACGTCAAGCTGGTCACCACCGGCGAGTTCGCCACCAAGTGGGCCGAGCAGACGAACTACTTCCCCGGTCAGAACTCCCTCCTCAAGGAGGTCCAGGCGAAGGCGGACCCGCTGGTCGCGCCGTTCGCCAAGCAGATGACCGAGGCCGGCGCGACCGTGCCCAAGACCCCCGCGTACGGCCAGATCCAGGCCACGCAGGTCGTCACGAAGATGATCCAGTCGATCCTGACGGACAAGCAGACCGTGCAGGAGGCCGCGGACCAGGCCGCCAAGGAGATGGACAAGATCTTTGCCTCCTGAGTCAGTCATCGAAGACTCGGCGCACGACGACGACGTGGCCGCGACGACTTCAGTGATGAAGTCGTCGCGGCCACGCGGCCCGCGTCCGAGCCCGACGCTGCGCCGCAAGCAGCTCGGTCGCACCACCCGCCCCTGGCTGCTGCTCCTGCCCTCCCTCGTGGTGCTGGCGGGGCTGCTCCTGTGGCCACTGGTCAAGGTCGGCATCCTGTCCGTCCAGGACTACGAGGTGAAGTTCGGTGGCGGCGTCGGTGTGTTCACCGGCCTCGACCACTACAAGGACCTGCTCACCGACGGCAATCTGTGGCGTACGGTCCTGCCCAACACCGTGTTCTTCGCGGTCGCCTGCGTGGCCCTGACGGTCGCGCTCGGCACCCTCGCCGCCCTGCTGCTCCAGCGGCTCGGCACCACCTGGCGGGTCATCTGCTCCACCGCGATCATGGCGGCCTGGGCGATGCCCGCCGTCACCGGCACCTACGTCTGGGTGTGGCTGTTCTCGGCGGGCGACGGCATGATGAGCCAGCTCGCGGGATCGCTCGGGCTCATCGACCCCGAGACCACCAACTGGTTCACCGAGCGGCTGTCCTTCTACGCCATCGCCACCCTCAACGTGGTGCACCACGGCTTCCCGTTCGTCGCCATCACCGTGCTCGCGGGGCTGCTGACGATCCCCAAGGAGCTGTACGAGGCGGGGATGATCGACGGCGCCAACGCCTGGCAGCGGTTCTGGAAGATCACCGTGCCCACCATCAAGCCGATCTTCCTGGTCGTCACCATCCTGTCGACCATCTGGGACTTCAAGGTCTTCACCCAGATCTATCTGATGCCGGGCGGCGCGGGCAGCAACGAAGAGGTCCTCAACCTGGGCGTGTGGTCCTACCAGCAGGCGTTCGCCCTGAACGACTACGGCGCGGGAGCGGCCACCGCCGTACTCCTCACGCTGCTCCTGCTGCTGATCACGATCGTCTACATCCGAACCCTCTTCAAGGAGAGTGACGAGCTGTGACCCGCACGACGACCGCCGGGCGGATCGGGCTCGCTGCCGCGGTGTTCGCGCTGCTCGTCTTCACGCTGTTCCCGGTGTACTGGATGGTCAGCACCGCGCTCGACCCGAACGCGATCACCCGGGGCGCCGACGTCCTGCCCAGCGGGATCAGCTGGGAGCACTTCACCTACATCTTCGAGCGCGGCAACTTCGGTCAGTTCCTGGCCAACTCGATGATCGTCGGGCTCGGCACCATCCTGATCTCCGGGCTGCTGGCGCTGTTCGCCGCCGTGGCCGTCGCCCGCTTCCGGTTCCGGTTCCGCACCTCCGTACTGATCATGGTGCTGATCGTGCAGATGGTGCCGCTGGAGGCGCTCGTCATCCCCCTCTTCCTACAGATGCGGGACTACGAGCTGCTGAACAGCCTCATCGGGCTGACCGTCGTCTACATCGCGCTGTCGCTGCCGTTCGCGATCTGGACGCTGCGCGGCTTCGTCGCGACGGTGCCCAAGGAGGTCGAGGAGGCCGCGTATCTGGACGGCTGCTCGTGGCCCCGGATGTTCTGGTCCGTCCTGCTGCCGCTGGTCGCGCCGGGCCTGGTCGCCACCAGCGTGTTCGCGTTCATCACCGCGTGGAACGAGTTCGTCTTCGCGTACACCTTCATGAAGGACGGCTCCAAGTACACGGCCGCCGTCGGCCTGTTCCAGTTCTTCGGCGAGAACTCCACGTCCTGGGGCCCGGTCATGGCCGGCTCCACCCTCATCACACTGCCGGTGCTGATCTTCTTCATCATCGTGCAGCGCCGCCTGGCGTCCGGACTCGCGGCCGGGGCGGTCAAGGGATGAGTCCCACCAACACGGACGCGTCGCTACGGCTCGTCAACGCCGTCCTGCTGCCCGGCTTCCACGGCACCGAGCCGCCCCCGTGGCTGCTCGACGCCGTCGACGCCGGGCTGGCGGGCGTCGTGTACTTCGCGCACAACGTGCCCGACCCGAAGACGGCCGCCGCCCTCTCGGCCACCCTGTACGCCCGCCGCGCCGACCTGATCGTGGCGAGCGACGAGGAGGGCGGCGACGTCACCCGCCTGGAGGCGGCGACCGGCTCCTCGTACCCCGGCAACGGCGCACTCGGCGAGGTCGACGACGCCGACGTCACCGAACGCGTCGCCCGCGCCATCGGCCACGACCTGCGCGCGGCGGGCATCGGTCTCAACCTCGCGCCCGACGTCGACGTCAACGCCGATCCGGACAACCCGGTGATCGGCATACGCGCCTTCGGCTCCGACGCCGCCCTGGTGGCCCGGCACTCCGCCGCGTACGTCACCGGCCTCCAGTCCGCCGGGGTCGCCGCCTGCGCCAAGCACTTCCCCGGCCACGGCGACACGGCCGTCGACTCGCACCTGAGGGTGCCCCACCTCTCCGCCGACCTCGACCTGCTGCGGCGGCGCGACCTGCTGCCGTTCAGCGCCGTGATCGCCGCCGGCAGCCGCTGTCTGATGACCGGGCACATCAAGGCCCTCCCCTTCGGCGACGCCCCGGCCTCGCTGAACCCGGAGGCCACCCGGCTGGCCCGCCAGGAGCTGGGCTTCACCGGCGCCGTCGTCACGGACGCGCTCGACATGGGCGCCGTCCTCGCCGACCCGGGCTTCGGGCCCGCTTGCGTCCAGGCCGTGCTCGGCGGGGCCGACCTGCTGTGCCTGGGCAACCCGGCGAGCGCCGAGGCCGCCGCGCTCTCGTACGCCACGGCCCGCGACGCGCTCCTCGACGCGCTGGCCACCGGTGTCCTGCCCGCCGACCGGCTCACCGACGCGGGCCGCCGCGCCCGCGAGCTGGCCGACTGGATCACGGCGGCCCGCGCCACGCCGCCGCCTCCCAAGGAGGACGCGCTGCCGCTCGCCGTGGCCCGTACCGCGCTGCGGGTACGCGGCAACGTGGCGCTCGGCCCGGCGCCGTACCTGATCGACCTGCGACAGCGCGTCAACCACGCGTCCGGCAGCCGCTCCCCGCATCTGAACCGCCTCCTCACCGAGGCCATGCCCGGCCTGACCGCCACCGGCGTACCGCCCGAGGGCCCGACCGCCACCCGCGCGGAAACCGCCCTCCAGGGCTCGGCGGGCCGCCCCCTGGTCGTCGTCGCCAGGGAGCCGCACCGGGACGCCGCCGAGACCGCGCTGCTGCGCGAACTGGTCGCACGCCGTCCCGACGCGGTCGTCGTCCTCACCGGCTGGCCGCACGCCGTGGACGCGCTGGCGGCCAACACGGTCGTCACCTACGGCTCGGGCCGCGTCAACGCCCAGGCGGCCGTGGAGCGCCTTCTGGGCGGCACCCCGCACGGCGGCTGAGCGGTACGCACCCGCGCGGGGTCACGCCAGGATCTGGAGCAGCCGCTCCGCCAGTACCTCGGCGGAAGCGGGATTCTGCCCGGTGATGAGGTTGCCGTCCTCCACCATGTACGGCTTCCAGGTCTCGCCGCGGCTGTAATCGACGCCGACCTTGTCCTTCAGGTCGTCCTCCAGCAGCCACGTCGCCCTGGAGGACAGCCCCACCCCGTCCTCCTCCTCGTTCGTGAAGCCCGTGACCTTGCGGCCCTTGAAGGGCGACTCCCCGTGGATCCTGGTGGCCAGCATCGCGGCGGGGGCGTGACACACGATCGCCAGCGGCCTCCCCGAGGCGAGCTGCGCCGTCAGCAGCCGGCCCGCGTCGGCGTCGAACGCCAGGTCCGACATCGGACCGTGGCCGCCCGGCAGATAGACCGCGTCGTAGTCCTCGAGACGGACGTCCGACAGCTTGAGCGGCCTGCGCATCGCCTCCGCGTCGCGGATGATCGCCTCCAGCTCAAGGGCTCCCTGTTCGCCGCCGGCCATCGCCGGGCGCAGGCTCATCATGTCGACAGTGGGGGTCACGCCGCCGGGTGTCGCGACCACGACCTCATGGCCGGCGTCCGTGATCGCCTTGTACGGGTTCGCGAACTCCTCGGCCCAGTAACCCGTCGCGTATCTCGTGCCGTCCTTGAGTACCCAGTACGTCGCTCCGCTCACGATGAAAAGCACCTTCGCCATCACGCGCCTCCTCACGACAGAGGGAATCGACCGTTTCCACCGTAGGCACGCGTTCCGCCCCGCGCATAAGGGCCGGCCGCGACCGAGGGCTCACCCGGAACGGACACCCCGAGCAACCTTGAGGCGGTGTGAGCCGTCTTCGGGGTAGGAGACGCGGTAACGGGTGGCGTCGCCGGGGAGTGAAGGCGCCGGTGCCGGGAGTGACCGTCGTCTCACGGGCGTAATGGTGGTGAATGTCTGTGAGTGCCGTCGGATCGTCCTCGATTCCGCTTCTGACCTGGACTTCCGCCCGGGCCGGCACCACACGTTCCCGCTCGGTGGCGGCACAGGGTACTGCATGATCACAAAATGAACGCACGCCATGGGAATTCTGTCCGGATTCCAGTCGTTGTTTCCAACGGATGCAGGGCACCCGGGAGGGTGTCGCGACCGACTCAGTAAGGGAGCTCGCATGGCAACCCGTGCCGTCGCCCGTCGTACCGCCACCGGTGGTCCGAAAGCGGCAAGCAGTGTTCGCGCCGTAGGCGGCGAGATCGCCGACCGCGACCTGGTCGGCATGTACCTCGACGAGATCGCGCGTACGCCGCTGCTCGACGCCGCCAAGGAGGTCGAGCTGTCCCAGACCATCGAAGCGGGCGTGTACGCGCAGCAGATTCTTGACGGAGTCGTGGAGAGCGAGGGC
Source organism: Streptomyces niveus (assembly GCF_001723055.1). Classification (GTDB taxonomy): domain Bacteria; phylum Actinomycetota; class Actinomycetes; order Streptomycetales; family Streptomycetaceae; genus Streptomyces; species Streptomyces niveus. The sequence continues at coordinate 312 of NZ_MDCR01000100.1, read as the reverse complement.
GCCGGCGCACAGCGCGAGGAGCTCGAAGCCCTCGTCGCCGCCGGTGAGCGCGCGAAGGACGTCTTCATACGCTCGAATCTCCGTCTCGTCGTCGCCGTGGCCCGACGCTACCCGCGCAGTGGACTGCCCCTGCTCGACCTCATCCAGGAAGGCAACGCCGGCCTGGTGCGCGCGGTCGAGAAGTTCGACTACGCCAAGGGATTCAAGTTCTCCACCTACGCGACCTGGTGGATCCGCCAGGCCATCACCCGGTCCATCGCGGACCAGTCCCGCACGATCAGGCTGCCCGTCCACCTCGTGGAGGAGCTCGGC
>NZ_MDCR01000010.1 GCF_001723055.1 Streptomyces niveus | reverse complement strand
CGCGATCGCCTCGCCGGACGCCTCCGGCAGCTCCGCGGTGTCCCGCGCCTCCTCCAGCGACTGGACGTACTCCGCCACCTCGCTGTCCTCGGCGGCCAGTTGGTCCACCCCGAGCTGCCACGCCCGCGCGTCCTCCGCCAGTTCACCCAGCGGGATCCGCAGCCCGATCAGATCCTCCAGCCGGTTCAGCAGGGCCAGCGTCGCCTTCGGGTTGGGCGGCTGCGAGACGTAGTGCGGCACGGCCGCCCACAGACTCACCGCGGGCACCCCCGCGTGCGTGCACGCCTCCTGAAGGATGCCGACGATGCCCGTCGGGCCCTCGTACCGCGTCTCCTCCAGGTCCATCGTCCTGGCCAGGTCCGCGTCCGAGGTCACGCCGCTCACCGGCACCGGGCGGGTGTGCGGGGTGTCGCCGAGCAGCGCGCCCAGGATCACCACCATCTCCACGCCCAGCTCATGGGCGAAGCCCAGGATCTCGTTGCAGAAGGAGCGCCAGCGCATGGACGGTTCGATGCCGCGGACCAGCACCAGGTCACGGGGTTTCTCCCCGCCGACCCGGACCACGGAGAGCCGGGTGGTGGGCCAGACGATCTTCCGTGCGCCGCCGTCCAGCCAGACCGTGGGCCGGTTGACCTGGAAGTCGTAGTAGTCCTCGGCGTCGAGCGCCGCGAACACCTCGCCCTTCCACTCCCTGTCCAGATGTCCGACCGCCGTGGAGGCGGCGTCGCCGGCGTCGTTCCAGCCTTCGAACGCGGCCACCATGACCGGGTCGATCAGCTCGGGTACTCCCTCGAGCTCGATCACCCAGGCCTCCTTCCGAAGTGTTCTCTGAACGTACGGACCAACCTTACGGCTTCTCAGCTACCCGTCCGCAGCCCCCGTGCACGCGCGGGTGAACTTCCGCGCCGCTGGGCATGGCTGGGGGTGCTGACACAACGAATCGGAGAATTCATCCGAGCTGTGACCGTAAATTTCGTTCCGCCCCTGGACGTTTACCCCTCAACGACGCTATACATCGGATGACCGAAGAGGTCCGATGTTCTTCTCAAGGGGCGTGCAGTGAGTCAGACCGTCACAGAGTTCGGGGTACACGACATCCGGTTCCCCACCTCGGAACAGCTCGACGGCTCGGACGCCATGAACCCCGACCCCGACTACTCCGCGGCTTACGTGGTCCTGCGCACCGGCGACGGCGCCGAGGGCCACGGCTTCTGCTTCACCATCGGCCGGGGCAACGACGTACTCGCCGCCGCGATCGAGGCCCTGCGCCCGTACGTGATCGGCCGCCGGGCACCCCGTACCGCCGCCGATCTCGCCGCGCTGCACATCGAGTTGACCCATGACTCCCAACTGCGCTGGCTCGGACCGGAGAAGGGCGTCATGCACATGGCCGCGGGCGCGGTCATCAACGCGGCCTGGGACCTCGCAGCCAAGGCCGCGGGCCTGCCCGTCTGGGAGTTCCTGGCCGGCATGACCCCCGAGGAACTGGTCTCCCTCGTCGACTTCCGCTATCTCACCGACGCCCTCACCCCGGTCGAGGCGCTGGAGATCCTGCGCGCCGCCGAACCCGGCCGCGCCGAGCGCGCCGCCCGGCTGCGCGCCGAGGGCTACCCCGCTTACACCACCTCGCCCGGCTGGCTCGGCTACGACGACACCAAGCTCGTCACCCTCGCCGAACAGGCCGTCGCCGACGGCTTCCAGCAGATCAAGCTCAAGGTGGGCGGCGACCTCGACGACGACGTACGGCGGATGAAGCTGGCCCGCGCGGCCGTCGGGCCGGACATCCGGATCGCCGTCGACGCCAACCAGCGCTGGGACGTGCCCGACGCGATCCGCTGGATGACCGCGCTGGCCCCGTACGAGCCGCACTGGATCGAGGAGCCCACCAGCCCCGACGACATCCTCGGCCACGCCGCCGTCCGGGCCGGTCAGCCCGTCAAGGTCGCCACCGGCGAACACGTCGCCAACCGCGTCGTGTTCAAGCAGCTGCTCCAGGCCGAGGCCGTCGACTTCGTCCAGATCGACGCCGCGCGCGTCGCCGGAGTCAACGAGAACCTGGCGATCCTGCTGCTCGCCGCCAAGTACGGCAAACCCGTCTGCCCGCACGCCGGCGGAGTCGGCCTGTGCGAACTGGTCCAACATCTGGCGATGTTCGACTACGTTGCCGTCTCGGGCACCTGGGAGGACCGCGTGATCGAGTACGTCGACCACCTCCACGAGCACTTCACCGACCCCGCGGTGATCGAATCGGGCCGCTACGTCACCCCCGGCGCCCCGGGCTTCTCCGCCCGGATGCACCCGGAGTCGATCGCCGCACACCGCTACCCCGACGGGCCCGTCTGGCAGGCCCGCCGCACCACCGAGGAGGCCAACTCATGACCGCCGCACAGGACACAGGAGACTTCGCGGGCCTCGGCGCCCTCGTCACCGGCGGCGCCTCCGGCATCGGCGCGGCCATCGCCACCCTGCTCCTGGCGCGCGGCGCACGCGTCGCCGTACTCGACCGCGACACCGCGTCGGCCCCCGAAGGCACCCTGGCCCTCCAGGCCGACGTCACCGACGACGCCGCCGTCCGCGCGGCCGTCGACGCGGCGGCGGCCGAGTTCGGCGCCCTGCACACCGTCGTCTCCAACGCCGGGATCGGCGCCATCGGCACCGTCGCCGACAACGACGACGCCGAATGGCTGCGGGTCCTCGACATCAACGTCCTCGGCATGGTCCGTACCGCCCGCCACGCCCTGCCCCATCTGCGCCGCGCCGCCGCCGACCGGCCGGGCGCCGTCTCCATCACCCACACCTGCTCCATCGCCGCCACGGCCGGACTGCCCCAACGCGCCCTGTACAGCGCCAGCAAGGGCGCGGTGCAGTCGCTGACCCTCGCGATGGCCGCCGACCACGTACGCGAGGGAATCCGCGTCAACTGCGTCAACCCCGGCACCGCCGACACCCCCTGGGTCGGCCGCCTGCTCGACCAGGCATCCGACCCGGCGGCCGAACGCGCCGCCCTCGAAGCGCGCCAGCCCACGGGACGGCTGGTCGGCGCGGACGAGGTCGCGGCGGCGGTCGCCTATCTCGCCAGCCCCGCCGCGGCCGCCGTCACGGGAACGGCGCTCGCGGTCGACGGCGGAATGCAGGGCCTGCGCCTGCGCCCCGCCACCCCCTGAGCCCCCTGAGCTTGAGCCGACACACACCCAAGGACGGACACACCATGCTGCGACACCCTGTGGGGCGATCCCCACGCACCGCACTGCGGACGAGCGCCGCGGCCTGCGCCGCGCTGCTCGCCGTCACGGCCCTCGCGGGCTGCAACCGTGACTCGGGGAGCGGGGACGCCGAAGGCGGCGGCAAGGTCGGCATCGACCTGCCCCGCAGCGACAGCGACTTCTGGAACTCCTACCAGCAGTACATCGAGTCCGGCGTCAAGGACGAGGGCATCGACGCGCTGCCGCTGACCAACTCGCAGAACGACATCGGCAAGCTCGTCTCCAACGTCCAGGCCTTCACCGACCAGGGCGCCAAGGCCGTCGTGATGGCCCCGCAGGACACCGGCGCGATAGCCGAGACGCTGGCGAACCTGAACGAGAAGAAGATCCCCGTCGTCAGCGTCGACACCCGCCCCGACAAGGGCGACGTCTACATGGTCGTACGGGCCGACAACCGCGCGTACGGGGAGAAGGCCTGCGAGTACCTCGGCGAGCAGCTGGGCGGCAAGGGCAAGGTCGCCGAGTTCCAGGGCGACCTCTCCTCCATCAACGGCCGGGACCGCTCCGAGGCGTTCAAGAGCTGCATGGACGAGAAGTTCCCGGACATCAAGGTCTTCGAGCTGGCCACCGAGTGGAAGGGCGAGGTCGCGTCGGCCAAGCTCCAGTCCACCCTCGCCGCGCACCCGGACCTGGGCGGCATCTACATGCAGGCCGGCGGTGTCTTCCTGCAGCCCACGCTCGCCCTGCTGGAGCAGAAGAAGCTCCTCAAGCCGCCGGGGGAGAAGGGGCACATCACGATCATCTCCAACGACGGCATCCCCGAGGAGCTGGACGCGATCCGGGCGGGCAAGATCGACGCCACGATCTCGCAGCCGGCCGACCTGTACGCCAAGTACGCGCTGTACTACGCGAAGGAGGCGCTGGCCGGGAAGACCCCGAAGGAGGGGCCGACCGACCACGACTCCACCATCATCAAGATCCCGGGCGGCTTCGAGGACCAGCTGCCCGCGCCCCTGGTGACCAAGGACAACGTGGACGACAAGGCGCTGTGGGCCAACCAGCTGGAGAAGAAGAACTAGTCATGGCCAAGGCAGCTGCGGCCGGCGCGCCGGCGCCCGCCGTCCACGCGGAGGGCATCGTCAAGCGCTTCGGTCCCACCGTGGCGCTCGACGGTGTCCGGCTGACCGTCGCGCCCGGCGAGTCCCACGCACTCGTCGGGCGCAACGGGGCAGGCAAGTCCACCCTCGTCAGCGTCCTCACCGGACTCCACGAGGCCGACGCGGGAAAGGTCAGCTTCGGCGGTGAACCGGCGCCCGCCTTCGGCGACATCACGGCCTGGCAGTCCAAGGTCGCCTGCGTCTACCAGAAGTCGATGGTCGTGCCCGACCTGACCGTCGCCGAGAATCTGTTCCTCAACAACTACGGCCTGGGCAACGGCCGTTCCGGGATCGCCGGCCGTCTCATCAGCTGGCGCCGGCTCCGCACCCGGGCCGAGGAACTGCTCGCCGAGTACGGCGTCAGCGTCGATCCCGACGCCCGTGCCAAGGATCTCGCCGTCGAGCAGCGCCAGTTCGTGGAGATCGCGCGCGCCCTGTCGTTCGGGGCCCGCCTCATCATCCTGGACGAGCCCACCGCCCAGCTCGACGCCCGCGGCATCGACAGCCTCTTCGAGAAGCTCCGCGACCTCCAGAGCCAGGGGGTGGCGTTCCTCTTCATCTCCCACCACCTCCAGGAGGTGTACGAGCTGTGCAGCACCGTCACCGTCTACCGGGACGCCCGCCATGTCCTGACCGCGCCGGTCGCGGACCTGGCCAAGGCGGACCTGGTGACGGCCATGACGGGCGACGCGGCGAGCTCGACCGCCGCCTGGCACGCCGCGCACGCGGTGGCACCGGACCGTACGGCGCAGCCCGTACTGACCACCGAAGGACTCGCCCTGGAGGGCGAGTTCGAACCGCTCGACCTCGAAGTGCGCCCCGGTGAGGTGCTGGGCGTCGCCGGGTCCGCGGCCAGCGGCAACACCGCGCTGGGCGAGACCCTGGCCGGTATGCGGAAGGCGACGGCGGGCCGGATCGCGGTACGCGAGCGGACGGTGAAACCGGGCAGTGTGCCGCACTCGCTGGACGCCGGGATCGGCTACATCCCCGAGGACCGGCACGTCCAGGGCCTCGTACTGAACCGCAGCGTCGCCGAGAACGCCACGCTCACCGTCGCCGACCAGCTCGGCCCGTGGGGGACCGTACTGCCCTCCCGTACGAGGGAGTTCGCCCGGTCCATGATCGCCTCGCTGGACATCAAGACGACGGGTCCCGAGCAGCCGGTCTCGGGCCTGTCCGGCGGCAACCAGCAGAAGGTCGTCGTCGCCAGGGCGCTGGCCCGCGCGCCCAGCGTGCTGGTGGCGCTGCGCCCCACGGCGGGCGTGGACGTCAAGTCGAAGGACTCGCTGCTCGGCGTCGTACGCCGGGTGGCCGACGAGGGAAACGCGGCCGTGATCATCTCGGACGAGCTGGATGATCTGCGGGTCTGCGACCGCGTACTGGCCCTGTTCCACGGGCGAGTGGTGGCAACGTTCGGGAGCGGGTGGACCGACCGGGAACTGGTCGCCGCCATGGAAGGTGTGGGGGAGAGCCGATGACCGAGACGATACGACCGCCGGTGCTCGACAAGGAGCGCGACGACGACCACCCGCTGAGCCGGCTGAAGCTCATCAGGTGGAGCGACTTCTCGCTCGTGCCGGTGATCCTGGTGCTGATGGTGATCGGCTTCATCGTGTCGCCGGTCTTCCTCACCTCCAACAACCTGATCAGCGTCGTCCAGCAGTCGTCCGAGCTGAGCCTGCTGGTGCTCGGGCAGGCGCTGATCCTGATCTGCGGCCGGATGGACCTGTCGCTGGAGTCGACGATCGGCATCGCGCCGGTCATCGCCATGTGGATGGTGCTGCCGGGGGAGGGCGGGCGGTTCGCCGGCCTCGATCTGCTGCCCGTCTGGTCGGCCATCCCGCTGTGTCTGCTGGTCGGCCTGGTCGTCGGCGTGATCAACGGCTTCCTGATCCTGAAGCTGCGGGTCAACGGATTCATCGCGACCCTCGGCATGCTCACGATGCTGCGCGGTCTCCAGATCGGCATCACCGAGGGCAAGTCGATCACCGATGTCCCGGAGTCCTTCCGCTACCTCGGCAAGACCGACTGGCTGGGGGCGCCCGCCGCCGTCTGGATCTGTCTCGCGCTCTTCGCCATCGGCGGCGCTTCGCTCGCCTGGCTGCGGCACGGGCGTTCGCTGTACGCCATCGGCGGCAACCCGGAGGCGGCGCGTGCCGCCGGCGTCCGGGTCGACCGGATCACCTGGATCGTGCTCGCCATCGGCGGCGTGCTGGCTGCCTTCGCCGGCATCCTCTACACCGGCCACTACGGCTCGGTGGCCGCCACCCAGGGCAACGGCTGGATCTTCCAGGTCTTCGCCGCCGCCGTGATCGGCGGCATCAGCCTCAAGGGCGGGCGCGGCACGCTCTTCGGCGCGCTGACCGGTGTGCTGACGCTGCAACTGGTCGTGAACGTGATGACGCTGGGCGGGGTGCCCGCGCTCTGGAACCAGTTCCTGAACGGCGCGATCATCATCGTCGCCCTGGTCATCTCCCGGTTCGCGAGCGGTGAGAAGCAGGACTGACCGACCCATGACGACGGGCACGGGCCTCCCAGGAGGTCCGTGCCCGTTCACGTACGCGTAAGAACTCCGGTCGTGGCCCCGGTCAGAGCGTCGAACGCAGCCACTGCTCCACACTCGCCACATGCACCGTCGCCCACGCCCTGGCCGCCTCCGCGTCCCGGTCGCGCAGCGCCGACAGGATCGCCCGGTGCTCGTGCAGCGTGCGGCTGACCGCGTCCTCCTGGGTCAGCCCGCGCCAGACCCGGGCCCGGGTGGTCGGTCCTGACAGTCCGTCAAGAAGCGAGCAGAGCACCGAGTTGCCCGACGCCTGCACGATTCCCCGGTGGAACTCCAGGTCGGATGCCACCAGCTCCTCGACCGACGGATCCGCCCCGAGCGCGTCCAACTGCTCGCCCAGCATGTCCAGTTCGGAGTCCTTGATCCGCGTGGCGGCCATCGCCGTCGCGGCAGGCTCCAGGATCCGCCGTACCGCCAGGAACTCCAGCACCGTGTCGTCGCGGTGGAAGTCGACGACGAAACTCAGCGCTTCGAGGAGCAGTTGAGGATCGAGGCTGGTGACGTACGTGCCGTCGCCCTGCCGTACGTCGAGAATCCGGATCAGCGACAGGGCGCGTACCGCCTCGCGCAGCGAGTTGCGCGACAGGCCCAGTTCGGCGGCGAGCTCGCTCTCCTTGGGAAGGCGGTCCCCCGGGCGCAGCGCGCCCGAGACGATCATTCCCTTGATCTTCTCGATGGCCTCGTCGGTGACAGCCATGGGCGACCTCCATACATCCGATGTATCAGCCTCCATTATGCGTCTCCGTACACGTCCGGAGCCCCGTTCCACCGGACTTCTCCGTCGCTGTTTCGGAACTTGGTTCGAGGCATGACGGCCGGCGGCGCCGTCAGCCGCGGCGCTGACCGAGCAATTCCTCGACGCGGGCCCGGATTCCGTCCGTGGCGAGCCCCCGGATCGTCAGCGTCGTACGGCGCCGCAGCACGTCGTCCGCCGTCTCGGCCCACTCGTGATCGCGGGCGTACACGACCTGCGCCCAGATCTCCGGCGCGTCCGGATGGATCCGCTCGCCCAGCTCCGGATGCTCGTACGCCAGGCGCGCGATGTCGAACGCCAACGACCCGTAGTGCCGGGCGAGATGGCGGGCGGTGTCCCGCGCGATGCCGTCGCCGTGCGCGCCGCCGTCGATCAGCAGCCGGTGCTCCACCGCGTGCGGATTGGCGATACCGGGCAGCGGCAGCATCTTCGGCAGCCGCGACGTGGGCTCGATGTCGGAGCCGAGCGGCCGGCCCGGCAGGGTCTCCAGCTTGTCCAGCACCGTACGGCCGATGTGCCGGAACGTCGTCCACTTGCCGCCCGCCACCGACAGCATGCCGCCGCTGCCCTCGGTGACGACCGTCTCCCGCTTGGCGGTCGACGTGTCACCGGGACCGCCGGGCAGCACCCGCAGACCGGCGAACGAGTAGGTGATCAGATCACGCGAGAGCTGCTGGTCGCGTACGGACAGCGACGCCTCGTCCAGGATCTGGTGGATGTCCGCGTCGTTGACCGCCACGTCCGCCGGGTCGCCCTCGTACACCTCGTCCGTCGTGCCCAGCAGCAGCATGTCCTCCCAGGGGAGGGCGAAGGTGATGCGGTACTTGTCGATCGGCGTCGCGAGCGCCGCGTTCCACGGGGCGGTGCGTTTCAGTACGAGGTGCGCGCCCTTGGAGAGCCGGATGGAGGGCTCGCACCTCGGGTCCTCCAGCTTGCGCAGATGGTCGACCCAGGGACCGGTGGCGTTCAGTACGAGCCGGGCGTCGACCCCGAACTCCGTACCGTCCATGCCGTCCTTGAGATCCGCGCCCGTCACGCGGCCACCGGTGAACCGCAGCCCGGTCACCTCGGCGTGGTTGAGGACGGCCGCGCCCGACTCGACGGCGGCCCGGACCGTCATGACGGCCATCCGCGCGTCGTTCATCTGGTCGTCGCCGTACACGGCGACGGCCCGCAGATTGTCCGTCCGCAGCTCCGGCACCGCGCGCCGGGCCTTCGCCGGGCTCAGCAGATGCCCGACGCCGTCGCCGAAGGCGGACAGCGCCGAGTACGCGAAGACACCGGCGCCCAGCTTGGCCGCGCTGTGCGGCCCGTCCTTGTAGACGGGCAGATAGAAGGTGAGCGGATTCGCCAGATGCGGCGCGACGCGGCGGGAGACCGCGCGGCGCTCGAAGTGGTTCTCGGCGACCAGCTTCACCTCACCGGTCTGCAGGTAGCGCAGACCGCCGTGGAGCAGCTTGGAGGAGGCGGAGGAGGTGGCGCCCGCGAAGTCGCCACCGTCCACCAGGGCCACCCGCAGTCCCGACTGGGAGGCGTGCCAGGCGGTGGAGATGCCCAGGATGCCGCCGCCGATGACCAGCAGGTCGTAGGTGGCGCGGGACAGTTGCTCCCGGGTCTCGGCACGGCTCGGGAGGGAGCCGCCGGCCGGATGCGTGCCCAGGGCGGGACCGCTGTGAAGGGTGGTCATGGTCTCTCCTTGCTCGGACGGACGGACCCGGGTCAGTTCTCGTCGTCGTCCACCCAGGCCTTGGTGCGCTCCACTGCCTTGAGCCAGTTCTTGTACTCGCGCTCGCGCTTCGCGGCGTCCATGTCCGGCGTCCACTCCGCGGCGCGGCGCCAGTTGGCCCGCAGCGCGGCGGTGTCCGGCCAGAAGCCGACCGCGAGTCCGGCGGCGTACGCGGCGCCCAGACAGGTCGTCTCGGCGACCATCGGCCGTACGACGGGCGCGTCGAGGACGTTGGAGAGCGTCTGCATCAGCAGGTTGTTGGCGGTCATACCGCCGTCGACCTTGAGGGACGTCAGCTCCACCTTGGAGTCCTTGGTCATCGCGTCGCTGATCTCACGGGTCTGCCAGGCCGTGGCCTCCAGCACCGCGCGGGCGATGTGCGCCTTGGTGACATAGCCGGTGAGTCCGGCGATCACACCGCGGGCGGCCGAGTCCCAGTGGGGCGCGAACAGCCCGGAGAAGGCGGGGACGAAGTACGCGCCGCCGTTGTCCTCCACCGAGGAGGCCAGCGTCTCGATCTCGGGCGCGGTCTTGATCAGGCCCATCTGGTCGCGCATCCACTGCACGAGGGCGCCGGTGACGGCGATGGAGCCCTCCAGCGCGTACACCGCCTTCTCGTCCCCGATGCGGTAACCGACCGTGGTCAGCAGCCCGTTGTAGGAGTTGATGGGCTTGTGGGCGGTGTTCATCAGCATGAACGTGCCGGTGCCGTACGTCGACTTGGCCTCGCCCTCGTCGAAGCAGCACTGGCCGAACAGGGCCGCCTGCTGGTCACCGAGCGCCGAGGCGACCGGAATCCCGTCCAGCGGGCCGCCCTTGGCCGTCCCGTACACCTCGGACGACGAACGGATCTGCGGGAGCATCGCCATCGGGACCCCGATGGAGTTGCAGATCTTCGGGTCCCACTCCAGCGTGTCCAGGCGCATCAGCATCGTGCGGGAGGCGTTGGTGACGTCCGTGACGTGCACACCACCATCCGTACCGCCGGTCAGATTCCAGATCACCCAGGAATCCATCGTGCCGAACAGGATGTCGCCGCTCTCGGCGCGCTCGCGCAGTCCCTCGACGTTGTCCAGCAGCCAGCGGGCCTTCGGCCCGGCGAAGTAGGTCGCCAGCGGCAGCCCGGTGTCCCGGCGGAACCGGTCCTGGCCCACGTTGCGGCCCAGTTCCTTCACGAGTCCGCTGGTGCGGGTGTCCTGCCAGACGATGGCGTTGTGGACGGGCTCACCGGTGTTCTTGTCCCAGAGCATGGTGGTCTCGCGCTGGTTGGTGATCCCGATCGCCAGTACGTCGGCCTTGGTGATGCCGGCCTTCTCGATGGCGTTCGCCACGACTTCCTGGACGTTGGTCCAGATCTCCTTGGCGTCGTGCTCGACCCAGCCCGGCTTCGGGAAGATCTGCTGGTGCTCCTTCTGGTCGACGGCGACGATGCGCCCGTCGACGTCGAAGACGATGCAGCGGCTGGAGGTGGTGCCCTGGTCGATCGCCGCGATGAAGGGTCCCGTGCCGTGGGAGGAGGTTCCGGTGCTCTGTGCGTCACTCACGATGTCTGCTCCTGCTCGGTGCGGAGGGCGGAGGAAGGACGTGGGCTATTTGAAGGCCACGTTGTAGAGACCGGCCGCGGCGGCGCCGCCGATGAGCGGGGCGACGACCGGGATCCAGGCGTACGTCCAGTCGGAGCCGCCCTTGTTGGGCAGCGGCAGCAGCGCGTGGACGATACGGGGGCCGAGGTCACGCGCCGGGTTGATCGCGTATCCGGTGGGGCCACCGAGCGAGAGACCGATGCCCACCACGACCAGCGCGGTGATCAGTACGCCCAGCACACCCAGGCCGTTGCCCTCGTCGTTCAGCCCCTGGGTGAGGATCGCGATGACCAGGGCAAAGGTGGCGATGATCTCGGTGAGCACGTTCTGCACGGTGTGCCGGATCTCCGGGCCCGTCGAGAAGATGCCCAGGACCGGACCGGCCTTGGGCGCCGCCTTCTGATCGACCAGACCCTCGGTCGCCGGTTGCCGGGCGAGGATCTCCTGGTCGGTCAGATGGGCCTTGAACTGCCCCATGTACGTCACCCAAACCAGGAAAGCGCCGATCATGGCGCCCAGCAACTCGCTCGCCATGTAGAGCGGCACATCGCTCCACTCCGTACCGCCGGATATCGCGAGTCCGAGGGTGACCGCGGGGTTCAGATGGGCGCCCGAGACACCCGCGGCGAGATACGCGCCGGTGAGGACCGCGAATCCCCATCCGAAGCTGATGGCGACCCAGCCCGCGTCGTGCGATTTGGAGCGCTTGAGGACGACGCCGGCCACCACGCCGCCACCGAGGAGGATCAGGAGAGCGGTTCCTACGGTCTCGCCTATGAAGATGTCGAAGTGTGACACCCAAGACTCCTTCGTCCAGGGGAAGGCGGACCAGCGGCTCGCACCGATGGTCCGAGCCCTCAGGTGAGGGCGTTGCCGGCCTCTGGCCTTGTCGTGCACACATGTTGACCCGTCGATCAATGTTCGACAATGCCGACCGCTGAACGGCAGTGTCATCCTGGGGTGAAGGAGTCGTCAAGGGCCCCGTCGCCGGAACCTTGTTCTTCTCAGATCATCGGCCCTGCGACTCAAAACCGCCCGGCGCCGACATCTCTGGACACCGAACGCGCACATTCGCGCACCGCCGTGATCAGCTCCGGACGAATCTCGCCGTCTTCGCACAGTCGTTCCACCGCTCCGGTGAGAGCTATGGCCCCGACCGGCATGCGCCGCCTGTCATGGATCGGGGCGGCCACCGCGGCCACCCCCTCCCACGTCTCCTCGACGTCCGCCGCCCATCCCCGCGACCGGGTGAGTTCGAGAATCGCCTCGAACTGCTCCAGATCGGTGACGGTGCGCGCGGTCAGCCGCTCCCGGGTGCCCCTGACCGCCTCGCCGCGGGCCACCGGGTCGTACGCCGCGAGCACCTTGCCCAGCGCCGTGGAGTGCAGCGGCTGCATCGCCCCCACCTCCAGCACCTGCCGGCTGTCGTCGGGCCGGAAGACGTGGTGCACGATCAGTACGCCCTCCAGGTGCAGCACCCCGACATGCACGCTCTCGCCGCTGGACCGCGCCAGGTCGTCCGTCCACACCAGGGCACGCGACCGCAGCTCGTGGACGTCCAGATAGCTGTTGCCCAGCCGCAGCAGCTCCGCCCCCAGCTGATAGCGGCCGGAGGCCGGATCCTGCTCCACGAAGCCCTCCTCCTGGAGGGTGCGCAGAATGCCGTGCGCCGTGCCCTTGGCCAGCCCGAGCGAGGAGGAGATGTCGGACAGGCCGAGCCTGCGCTCGCCGCCCGCCAGGAGCCGCAGTACTGCCGCCGCACGCTGGAGAGACTGGATACTCTTCGCCATCGGCCGGACCTCCGTTACACCAGTCGTTCGACAATGCTGAACATTATCGGTCCATGCCGACTCGCCGTTACGGACAGCGGATTCCCCACCGCCCGCTCCCCGCGCTCCGGGGCACGACCGTCCGCCCCGTGAAACGCGACGCCGTACGGAGCCGGGCACCGCTACCCTGGCCGGGTGCCCCTTCCACCGGAAGGCGCAAAGCCGACAGCCGTCGCATCCCCGGGAGTATCTTCATGGCCCCGTCCTCCAGCATTTCCGCCGACAGCCGGACCCGAATCGAAGCGCTCCGCGAAGCGCTGGCCACCCGTGTGGTGGTGGCGGACGGGGCGATGGGCACGATGCTTCAGGCGCAGGATCCGACGATGGAGGACTTCCAGGATCTGGAAGGCTGCAACGAGATCCTGAACGTGACGCGACCGGACATCGTGCGGTCGGTCCACGAGGAGTACTTCGCGGTCGGTGTCGACTGCGTGGAGACCAACACCTTCGGCACGAACTACGCCGCGCTCGCCGAGTACGACATCCCCGAGCGCGTCTTCGAACTCTCCGAGGCCGGCGCGCGGATCGCCCGCGAGGTCGCCGACGAGTTCACGCTCTCCACCGGACAGCAGCGCTGGGTGCTGGGCTCGATGGGCCCGGGAACGAAGCTGCCGACGCTGGGGCACGTGGACTACGTGACCCTGCGCGACGCCTACCAGCGCAACGCCGAAGGCATGATCGCCGGCGGCGCCGACGCGCTGCTGGTGGAGACGACCCAGGATCTGCTCCAGACCAAGGCCGCCGTCCTCGGAGCCCGCCGCGCGCTCGACGCCACCGGCGCGAAGCTGCCGGTCATCTGCTCGGTGACGGTCGAGACGACCGGCACCATGCTGCTGGGCTCCGAGATCGGGGCGGCCCTGACGGCGCTGGAGCCGCTGGGCATCGACATGATCGGTCTGAACTGCGCGACCGGCCCGGCCGAGATGAGCGAACACCTTCGCTATCTGGCCCAGCACTCACGTATCCCCCTCTCCTGCATGCCCAACGCCGGACTCCCCGTCCTCGGCAAGGACGGTGCGCACTATCCGCTGACCGCGGGTGAACTCGCCGACGCGCAGGAGACCTTCGTACGCGACTACGGACTGTCGCTGGTCGGCGGCTGCTGCGGTACGACTCCGGAACATCTGCGGCAGGTGGTGGAGCGGGTCCGGGGCGCCGAGGTGACGGAGCGGGTGGCGCGGCCGGAGCCGGGAGCCGCCTCGCTGTACCAGACGGTGCCGTTCCGGCAGGACACCTCGTACCTCGCGATCGGTGAGCGGACGAACGCCAACGGGTCGAAGAAGTTCCGGGAGGCGATGCTCGAAGGCCGCTGGGACGACTGTGTGGAGATGGCGCGCGCCCAGATCCGCGAGGGCGCCCATCTGCTCGACCTGTGTGTCGACTACGTCGGCCGTGACGGAGTCGCGGACATGGCGGAGCTGGCAGGCCGTTTCGCGACGGCCTCGACGCTGCCGATCGTGCTGGACTCCACCGAACTGCCGGTCCTGCGGGCGGGGTTGGAGAAGCTGGGCGGGCGTGCGGTCATCAACTCGGTGAACTACGAGGACGGTGACGGGCCGGAGTCCCGCTTCGTGAAGGTCACCGAACTGGCCGTCGAGCACGGCGCCGCGCTGATCGCCCTGACCATCGACGAGGAGGGGCAGGCCCGTACCCCCGAGCACAAGGTGGCCATCGCCGAGCGGCTGATCGCGGACCTGACGGGGAACTGGGGTGTGCACGAGTCGGACATCCTGATCGACACCCTCACCTTCACGATCTGCACGGGCCAGGAGGAGTCGCGCAAGGACGGGATCGCGACCATCGAGGCGATCCGCGAGCTGAAGCAACGCCACCCCGACGTGCAGACCACCCTGGGTCTGTCGAACATCTCCTTCGGCCTCAACCCGGCCGCCCGCATCGTGCTGAACTCGGTCTTCCTGGACGAGTGCGTGAAGGCGGGGCTGGATTCGGCGATCGTGCACGCGTCGAAGATCCTGCCGATCGCCCGGCTGGACGAGGAGCAGGTCAAGGTCGCGCTCGACCTGATCTACGACCGGCGCGCCGAGGGCTACGACCCGCTCCAGAAGCTGATGCAGCTGTTCGAGGGCGTCAACACCAAGTCGATGAAGGACGGCCGGGCCGAGGAACTGCTGGCGCTGCCCCTGAACGAGCGCCTGGAGCGGCGCATCATCGACGGCGAGAAGAACGGCCTGGAGGACGACCTCACCGCCGCCCTCGCCGAACGTCCGGCGCTGGAGATCGTCAACGACACCCTGCTGAACGGCATGAAGGTCGTCGGTGAGCTGTTCGGCTCCGGTCAGATGCAGCTGCCGTTCGTGCTCCAGTCGGCGGAGGTGATGAAGACGGCGGTGGCGTTCCTGGAGCCGCACATGGAGAAGTCCGACGACGACGGCAAGGGCACGATCGTCCTGGCCACCGTGCGCGGCGATGTGCACGACATCGGGAAGAACCTGGTCGACATCATCCTGTCCAACAACGGCTACACCGTGGTGAATCTGGGCATCAAGCAGCCCGTCTCCGCGATCCTCGAAGCCGCCGAGGAGCACCGGGCGGACGTCATCGGGATGTCGGGGCTGCTGGTGAAGTCCACGGTGATCATGAAGGAGAACCTTCAGGAGCTGAACCAGCGCAAGATGGCCGCCGACTTCCCCGTCATCCTCGGCGGTGCGGCCCTCACCCGCGCCTACGTCGAGCAGGACCTCCACGAGATCTACGAGGGCGAGGTCCGCTACGCCCGGGACGCGTTCGAGGGCCTGCGGCTGATGGACGCGCTGATCGGGATCAAGCGCGGCGTCCCCGGAGCCGTACTCCCCGAGCTGAAGCAGCGCCGCGTCAAGCCGGTCGCGGCGGCGGCAGTGGTGGAGGAGCACCCGGAGGAGGGCGCGGTGCGCTCCGACGTGTCGGTCACCAACCCGGTCCCCGAGCCGCCGTTCTGGGGCACCAGGGTCATCAAGGGCATCCAGCTCAAGGAGTACGCGTCCTGGCTGGACGAGGGCGCGCTGTTCAAGGGCCAGTGGGGGCTGAAGGAGGCCCGCAAGGGCGGACCGTCGTACGAGGAGCTGGTCGAGTCCGAGGGCCGGCCGCATCTGCGGGGCTGGCTGGAGAAGCTCCAGACCCAGAACCTCCTGGAGGCGGCCGTGGTCTACGGCTACTTCCCCTGTGTGTCCAAGGGCGACGACCTCATCCTGCTGGGCGAGGACGGCTCCGAGCGGACCCGTTTCACCTTCCCCCGCCAGCGCCGCGGCCGGCGCCTGTGCCTCGCGGACTTCTTCCGTCCCGAGGAATCCGGCGAAACCGACGTCGTCGGCCTCCAGGTGGTGACGGTCGGGTCCAGGATCGGCGCCGCGACCGCCGAGCTGTTCGAGAAGAACGCCTACCGCGACTACCTCGAACTGCACGGCCTGTCCGTCCAGCTCGCCGAAGCCCTCGCCGAGTACTGGCACGCCCGCGTCCGCTCCGAGCTGGGCTTCGCGGGGGAGGACCCGTCCGACGTCGAGGACATGTTCGCGCTGAAGTACCGGGGCGCCCGTTTCTCGCTCGGCTACGGCGCCTGCCCGAACCTGGAGGACCGCGCCAAGATCGCCGACCTCCTGGAGCCCGGCCGGATCGGGGTCGAGCTGTCCGAGGAGTTCCAGCTCCACCCCGAGCAGTCCACCGACGCGATCGTCATCCACCACCCGGAGGCGAAGTACTTCAACGCCCGATAAGGCACTGAACGCGCATTTCGCGAGGACAGGTCGTATGCTTGTCGGTCCAGTGTGGGCCGGTTGCCGGACCCGGCGGGATTCCCGTCAGGAAAGGCGACCGGCCTTCTCGTCCCTCTCGGAGGTGTGCCGGATGACCAGTACGGTTCCCGCGTCCATGACCCGTACAGCCGAAGGCTCGGCCCTTCAGGCCGTGCTGCTCGACATGGACGGCACCCTGGTCGACACCGAGGGCTTCTGGTGGGACACCGAGGTCGCCGTCTTCAAGGACCTCGGCCACACTCTCGACGACGCCTGGCGCGACGTGGTCGTCGGCGGGCCGATGACCAGGAGTGCGGGCTATCTCATCGAGGCCACCGGCGCCGACATCACCCTCGAAGAGCTGACCGTGCTGCTGAACGACCGCTTCGAGGAGCGCATCACCGTCGACGTGCCGCTGATGCCCGGAGCCGCCAGGCTGCTCGCCGAGCTGGCCCACCACGGCGTGCCCACGGCCCTGGTCTCCGCCTCCCACCGGCGCATCATCGACCGCGTGCTGCACTCCGTCGGACGCCACCACTTCGGCCTCACGGTGGCCGGTGACGAGGTGCTGAACACCAAGCCGCACCCCGACCCGTATCTGCGGGCCGCGAGCGGGCTGAGCGCCGCCCCGTCCAGATGCGCCGTCATCGAGGACACGGCGACCGGCGTCGCGTCCGCCGAGGCCGCGGGCTGCCGCGTGGTGGCCGTACCGTCCGTCGCGCCGATCGCCGCCGCCGCGGGACGGGTGATCGTGAACTCCCTCGAAGAGGTCGACCTGGTATTCCTACGTGGTCTGATGACGCACAAGCACTGATACGCACACAGAGCGTGGCCCCTGAAACTATCGAAAGTCGACGGGCATTGCGGTAAGCGCTTTCGGAGGTCATTTCGTTGATCATTTCGGCCCCCATCGTGGTGACCTGAGGGAAATGTGCGTGACGTTTGTCACGCTCCGTGCCTTCGGTGCCGGTGATCACGCCCGTTCCGCGCCCGTGGTCTGCCCGTTCGCCGCGCCGAATCGGGCGCCCATGTGTCCCGATTCATTACGTGATGTGTGGATCATTCTGGTGGGTCGATACCGCTTCACCTCTATTGCTGAACGCTTGGCGATTACGCGCGTACCAGGCCCGGTTCATAAGATCCGCGACCGCCGACTAACCTCATCGCGAGAACTTCGCCACCCGTTCGCCGCCTCAACGGTGTGTTCCGACGGTCAATCACGTCGCGAAATTCTCAACCACCGTTGTATCGCTCGGGGTTCGGATGAGGGAGTACGTCCAGGATGAAGCGCAAGAGTCTCGTGCTGCCGGTTGTGGCCGGTCTGCTCGCCCCGGTGCTCGTCGCCTGCGGCGGCTCGGACGGCTCGTCCGGCAGCGGTGACGCCATCGTCGTGGGCACGACGGACCAGTTCACCACCACCAAGGAGTCTCCGGCGCCCCTCGACCCGGCGTTCGCGTACGACACCGGCTCCTGGAACATCCTGCGCCAGTCCCTCCAGACCCTGATGCAGGTCCCGCGCGGCGGCGGCGCCCCGGTCCCCGAGGCCGCGTCCAACTGCCGGTTCTCCGACAACCAGAACGAGAGCTACCGCTGCGAGCTGCGCGACGGGCTCAAGTTCCCCGGCGGCGCCGACATCACCTCCAAGGACGTGAAGTTCTCCATCGAGCGGGTCCTCGACATCAACTCCGAGGCCGGCGCGGTCGGTCTGCTCGCGAACATCGACACGATCGAGACGCCCAGCGACGCCGAGGTCATCTTCCATCTGAAGACCCCCGACGCCACGTTCCCGTACAAGCTCTCGACGCCCATCGCCGGCATCGTCGACCCGGAGTCGTACGACGGCAACAAGCTCCGCGACGGCTTCGAGGTGAACGGCTCGGGCCCGTACAACTTCAAGGCCGAGGTGAAGGGCGACCGGATCGTCAAGGCCGTCTTCACCAAGAACGACTCGTACAAGGGCGACCTCAAGCTCCGCAACACCAAGGTCGAGCTGCGCTCGTACCCCGACGCCGCCGCCATGGGCAAGGCCCTCGACTCCGGCGAGATCGACGTGATGTCACGCACCATGTCGCCCGAGCAGATCGAGCAGATGGCCGCCCAGCCCAAGGACAGCATCGCGCTGACCGAGATGCCGGGGCTGGAGATCCGCTACCTCGCCTTCGACACCGACGAGCCCGCGGTGAAGGAGAAGGCGGTACGCCAGGCCGTCGCCGCCCTCGTGGACCGCGGCCAGATCGCCTCCGAGGTGTACGGCTCCACGGCCGAGCCGCTCTACTCGCTCATCCCGGCGACCGTCACGGCCCACACCAACTCGTTCTTCAACAAGTACGGCGAGCCCGACCGGGCCGAGGCCCAGCGGCTCCTCGAAGAGGCCGGGGTCCAGACGCCGGTGAAGTTCACCCTGAACTACACCACCGACCACTACGGCGAGGCCACGGTCAAGGAGTTCGAGACGCTCAAGAAGCAGCTCAACTCCAGCGGGCTCTTCGACGTCGACACCAAGGGCGCCGAGTGGTCGAAGTTCCGGCCCGCCCAGACGCGCGGTGACTACGCGGTCTACGGCATGGGCTGGTTCCCCGACTTCCCGGACCCGGACAGCTACATCGCGCCGTTCCTCGACACGGACAACTTCCTCAACGCGCCGTACGCCAACAAGAAGGTGATCGGGAACCTGATCCCGCAGTCACGCCGCGAGGCCGAGCGCAGCGCCGCCGCCAAGTCCTTCGTGGAGATACAGGACATCGTCGCCGAGGACGTGCCCGTCCTCCCGCTCTGGCAGGGCAAGCAGTACGTGGCCGCCGCCGACGACATCTCCGGTGTGGAGTGGGCCCTCAACCCCTCGGGCGAGCTGCTGTTCTGGGAGCTGGGCACCGGCAGCGCCGTCTGACCGGCCCGACCGTCGTACGGGAGAGGTCCCCGGCATCCAAGCGGTGCCGGGGACCTCTCTCTCGCGCAGCGACCGTTCGCGCCGAAGGACCCTACTGGGCGCCGGGGCGGACCAGACCGCTCTCGTACGCGTACACGGCCGCCTGGACGCGGTCACGCAGGCTCAGCTTCGTCAGCACATGCCCCACATGCGTCTTGACCGTGGTCTCGCTGACGAAGAGGTCCGCGGCGATCTCGGCGTTGGACAGCCCGCGCGCCACCAGCTTCAGCACCTCCACCTCGCGCTCGGTCAGCGTGTGCAAGGTGTCCGGCACCTGCTCGTCGCCCGACGGCAGATGGTCCGCGTACTTGTCGAGCAGCCTGCGCGTGATGCTCGGCGCCAGCATCGCCTCACCGGCGGCCACCACCCGGATCGCCTGCACCAGTTCGTTGGCGGGCGCGTCCTTGAGCAGGAAGCCGCTGGCCCCGGCGCGCAGCGCCTCCACCACGTACTCGTCCAGATCGAACGTCGTCAGCACCAGCACCTTCGCCGGGCCGTCCTTGCCGGGACCGGTGATCTGGCGGGTCGCCTCGACGCCGTCCATACGCGGCATACGGATGTCCATCAGCACGACGTCGGGCTGGAGCGCCCGGACCTGGTCGATGGCCTGCAGACCGTCCCCGGCCTCACCGACGACCGCGATGTCCTGCTCGGCCTCCAGGATCATCCGGAAGCCGGTGCGCAGCAGTGGCTGGTCATCGACCAGTAGGACGCGGATCGCCACGGGAACTCCTTCGATGGGACTGATCCCGGTCCATTCTGCCTTGAGCGCCCGCCCGTGACCGCGGCGGGCACACACCGCCCCGGCTAGGGCGTGTTTTGAAAGTCCCGTCTGGCTCACGGCGCCTGGCACGCACGCTCGCCGCGTTGTCGGAGTCGACCGAGTACGCCCAGTACGAGGTCGATCCTCCGCCTTGCGATCGCACGCACCAGACGCCGTGAGCCCCGCCCTTCGGGCGGACGACGCTACTTTCAAAACACGCCCTAAACCCCCTGAGCGGGCTCGGCGGAAACGGCCGCCTCAGCAGCGGGCACCACCGGCTCGGCGCTCCGCACCGGCGGCACCGGCAGCGGATACACCGGCGGCGTGCCACCGAACTCCGGACACACCGACCGGTGATCGCACCAGCCGCACAGCTTCGTCGGCCGGGGCCGCCAGTCACCCGTCTCCGTCGCCAGCCTGATCGCTTCCCACAGCGCCAGCAGCTTGCGCTCGATCCGCTCCAGATCGGCCACCACCGGGTCGTACGTCAGGACGTCCCCACTGCCCAGATAGACCAGCTGGAGCCGGCGTGGCACCACCTGTTTCAGCCGCCAGATCACCAGCGCGTAGAACTTCATCTGGAACAGCGCGCCCTCCGCGTACTCCGGACGGGGCGCCTTGCCCGTCTTGTAGTCCACGATCCGCACCTCGCCCGTCGGCGCCACATCCACCCGGTCGATCACCCCGCGCAGCCGCAGCCCCGACTCCAGCTCCGTCTCCACGAACAGCTCGCGCTCGGCCGGCTCAAGACGCGTCGGATCCTCCAGCGAGAACCACCGCTCCACCAACTGCTCGGCCTCCGCGAGCCAGCGCGTCAGCCGCTCGCCGCCCTCGTCCTGCGCGAACAGCTCGCCCAGCTCCGGCCGTGACTCCAACAGCCGGTCCCACTGCCCGGGAACCATCGACCTGGCGCGCGGCGCCGTACGCTCCACAGCGGGGTCGTCGAACAGTCTCTCCAGCACCGCGTGCACCAGCGTCCCGCGGGTCGCCGCCTCGCTCGGCTTCTCCGGCAGCTTGTCGATCACCCGGAACCGGTACAGCAGGGGGCACTGCATGAAGTCGCTCGCACGCGACGGCGACAGCGAGGAGGGCTGCTGACTCGTACTCATGACGCAGACCCTACGGCCCGCCACTGACAGCGAGCGGAATACCATCGACGTAAGACCCTCGCACACACCATCATCGAGCGAGCGACGGCGCCGCAACGAAGGGACGACGTGAAAAAGGACGACGAGAGCGGCGAGAGCAAGAGGCCGCGGTCCGGTCCTGAGGACGCGCCACCCGGTGGCAAGCGGAAGCGACCCGAAGACCCCGGCGGCGGAATCCTCATGGGCCGCCCCTTCGGCGTGCCCGTCTACGTCGCCCCCAGCTGGTTCCTCGTGGCCGCGCTCATCACCTGGGTCTTCGGCGGCCAGCTCGACCGCGTACTGCCCCACCTCGGCGGGGTCCGCTACCTCGTCGCGCTCTTCTTCGCCGTCGCCTTCTACGCCTCCGTACTCGTCCACGAACTGGCCCACACGGTCGTGGCGCTGCGCTACAAACTGCCCGTGCGCCGCATCCAGCTCCAGTTCTTCGGCGGCGTCTCCGAGATCGAGAAGGAGTCGGAGACCCCCGGCCGCGAGTTCATGCTCGCGTTCGTCGGCCCCCTGCTCTCCCTCGTCCTCGCCGGCTTCTTCTACCTCACGATGGCCGCCGTCGAGCCCGGCACCGTCCCCGGTGTCCTCCTCGCGGGCCTGATGATCTCCAACCTCATCGTCGCCGCCTTCAACCTGCTTCCCGGACTGCCGCTGGACGGCGGCCGGATGCTGCGCGCCGTCGTCTGGAAGATCACCGGCAAGCCCATGGCGGGCACCGTCGCCGCCGCCTGGGTCGGCCGGGCACTCGCCATCGCCGTCCTCATCGGCCTGCCGCTCCTCACCCACACCGGCGCCCTCGGCAACTCCACCAAGGACATCGGCGGCGTCGAGACCGTCACCGACGCACTCCTCGCCGCGATCCTCGCCGCGATCATCTGGACCGGGGCGGGCAACAGCCTGCGCATGGCCCGCCTCCGCGAACACCTGCCCGACCTGCGGGCCCGCGCCCTCACCCGGCGCGCCGTCCCCGTCGAATCGGCCACCCCCCTCTCCGAGGCGCTGCGCCGGGCCAACGAGGCCGGAGCCCGCGCACTCGTCGTCGTCGACGGACAGGGCGAACCGACCGCGCTGGTCCGCGAGGCCGCCATCGTCGGCGTCCCCACCCACCGCCGCCCCTGGGTCGCCGTCAGCGGCCTCGCCAACGACCTCACCGACGGCATGAAGGTCCCCGCCGAGCTGGCCGGAGAAGCCCTCCTCGACCGCCTCAGGGCCAACCCCGCCACCGAGTACCTCGTGGTCGAGGAGAGCGGCGAGATCTACGGAGTCCTGTCCACCGCCGACGTCGAACGGGCCTTCGTCGCCGCGATGGCCAGGCCCGACGCCAAGTAGCGCCGCCCCACGCCAGGTGAGGGAGCCTCAAAAGAAGCAGGTAGTCTGACCGCATGTCCGAACCGACCGGTGCCGCCCGTCGTCGCGGCCCCTTCAAGGTCGGGGACCAGGTCCAGCTCACCGACCCCAAGGGACGCCACTACACCTTCACGCTCGAAGCCGGGAAGAATTTCCACACCCACAAGGGTTCCTTCCCGCACGACGAGCTGATCGGTGCTCCCGAGGGCAGTGTTGTCCGCACCACGGGAAACGTCGCCTACCTCGCGCTGCGCCCCCTGCTCCCCGACTACGTCCTGTCCATGCCCCGCGGCGCCGCCGTGGTCTACCCCAAGGACGCGGGCCAGATCCTGGCCTTCGCCGACATCTTCCCCGGCGCCCGCATCGTCGAGGCCGGAGTGGGATCGGGCTCGCTCAGCAGCTTCCTGCTGCGCGCCATCGGTGACCAGGGCATGCTGCACTCCTACGAGCGCCGGCAGGACTTCGCCGACATCGCCAAGCAGAACGTGGAGCGCTACTTCGGCGGCCCCCACCCGGCCTGGCAGCTCACCGTCGGCGACCTCCAGGACAACCTCAGCGACACCGAGGTCGACCGTGTCATCCTCGACATGCTCGCGCCGTGGGAGTGCGTCGAACCAGTGTCGAAGGCCCTCGTGCCCGGCGGCATCCTCTGCGCGTACGTCGCCACCACCACCCAGCTCGCCCGCACCGTCGAGACCATCCGCGAGCACGGCTCCTTCAACGAGCCCGCCGCCTGGGAGTCGATGGTCCGCAACTGGCACGTCGAAGGACTCGCCGTCCGCCCCGACCACCGCATGATCGGCCACACGGGCTTCCTCATCACCGCCCGGCGCCTCGCCGACGGTGTGGAGCCGCCCCTGCGCCGTCGCCGCCCCTCCAAGGGCGCGTACGGCGACGACTACGACGGCCCCGGAAGCGGCAGCGGCTCGCGGGACTGAGCCGGCGTCACCCCCGCAACACGACGGCGCCGCCGCCGAGTTCACGTCCACCCGACACGAACTCGGCGGCGGCGACTTTACGTTGGCCTTACAGACCCCGCTGTTCCACCCCACTGTGACGTGTGGCACCATTCACGCCACCCCCACCGGCACTGCCTTCACAGGAGACACCGCGTGCAGCTCTCCGACGTCCCGGACCTCGCGCACACCCGGCCGCGTTCCGTGCACTGGCTCGCCACGGCCACCGCGATGGCCGCCGTGGTGGCCGCCGCCGGTCTGCTCCAGCCCGACGCCGCCACCGCCAACCAGTCGGGCTCCGGACCCGCCGGACGGACCGCCCCGAAGACGGCACCGCAGCCCGCACCGGACACCGCCGCCGTCGACTTCCCGCTCGAATGCGGTGGCGCGAAAGCCCTCGTCACCAAGGAAGCCACCGGAGACCTCGACGGCGACGGCCGCCCCGAGACCGTGGCCGCCGCACGCTGCGACGCCGGCTCCGGAACCCCGCCCAACGGCGTGTACGTCCTCACCGCCGGCAAGGACG
This sequence comes from Streptomyces niveus, assembly GCF_001723055.1. Lineage (GTDB taxonomy): Bacteria > Actinomycetota > Actinomycetes > Streptomycetales > Streptomycetaceae > Streptomyces > Streptomyces niveus. The sequence continues at coordinate 32,431 of NZ_MDCR01000010.1, read as the reverse complement.
CGGGCGCACCCCGCATCGTGGCCACCCTCGTCGACCCCGCCGACCGGCAGAGCGTCGCCGACCTGGAGATAAGCGACGGCGTCGTCCGCGCACGGCTCCTCGGCTACTCGGGCCCGGACGTCCCCGCCTGCTGCCCCGACGAGGACCAGCGGCTCACCTGGCAGTGGAAGAACGGCGCCTTCGTACGAAGCGCCCAGAACGAGTCACGGAGCGTCTGACCACCTCGCGCCCCGTGACCGCCCGGTCCGGTACGCCGACGGCGTAACCGGCACTCACCCGGCCGCCGGAACACTCACTCCGCGTCGGGCCCGTACACCTCGACGCTGTCCGAGACGCGCCGCACATGAATGCAGTCACCCGGGCATTCCTTCGCCGAGTCGACGACGTCCTTCAGAATCGGCAGCGGCACACGCGTCGTCGCACCGGGCGCCTGGAGAAGCTCGTCGTCCGCGCTCTTCACATACGCCAGCCCGTCGATGTCCAGCTCGAAGACATCGGGCGCGTACTGCGCGCAGATGCCGTCCCCGGTACACAGGTCCTGGTCGATCCAGACCTCCAGCGGCTCGCCGCCCTCGGTGACTGCGTCGCTCGGAGCCTGCTGCTGCACGGTCATATCTCCTGCCGTTTCCTGCGTCGGACGATGCAATCACGGGCAAGTCACGCCAGCCCTGACGGGTGTTGAACACTCCGACGATACAACCGGCCGCTTTCCGATGTTGAACGGTGGGTATTCCCCTGGCGTGAGGGAGAGCGCAAGGGTGAAGATCGGACACGCCCCGACAGTCTTTGTGATCTAGGGGTTTTAATCACCACCTACCCAGGTAGGGTCAGGAAGCGTCCAGCTCCCCTTGGAGGAGGTGAGGACCGTGGCAGCCCACGACGACAACAACCGCGGCATCCGGCCCGGACGAGGGTCCGAAGACCCGGCCGGCCAGGTTGCCTATCTTGAGCAGGAAATCGCCGTCCTGCGACGTAAGCTCGCCGACTCTCCGCGTCATACGAGAATTCTCGAAGAGCGGATCGTCGAACTGCAGACAAACCTGGCAGGCGTGTCCGCACAGAACGAGCGGCTCGCCAATACGCTGCGTGAGGCCCGCGACCAGATCGTGGCCCTGAAGGAAGAGGTCGACCGGCTCGCACAGCCGCCGGCCGGCTTCGGTGTCTTCCTGCACGCCAACGAGGACGGCACGGCCGACATCTTCACCGGGGGCCGCAAGCTCCGGGTGAACGTCAGCCCCGGCGTCGAGCTCGAAGAGCTCCGGCGCGGCCAGGAAGTCATGCTCAACGAGGCCCTCAACGTGGTCGAGGCCATGGAGTTCGAGCGGGCCGGAGACATCGTCACCCTCAAGGAGATCCTTGAGGACGGCGAACGTGCCCTGGTCGTCGGACACACCGACGAGGAACGGGTGGTACGCCTCGCCGAGCCCCTGCTCGACATCAACATCCGCGCGGGCGACGCCCTCCTGCTCGAACCGCGCTCCGGGTACGTCTACGAAGTGGTCCCCAAGAGCGAGGTCGAAGAGCTCGTCCTCGAAGAAGTCCCGGACGTCGACTACAGCAAGATCGGCGGCCTCGGCGGCCAGATCGAGATGATCCGCGACGCGGTCGAGCTCCCGTATCTCTACCCGGACCTCTTCAAAGAGCACGAACTGCGCCCGCCCAAGGGCATCCTGCTGTACGGCCCTCCCGGCTGCGGCAAGACGCTCATCGCCAAGGCCGTGGCCAACTCCCTCGCCAAGAAGGTCGCCGAAGTCAGCGGCCGGCCCGCCGGGAAGAGCTACTTCCTCAACATCAAGGGTCCCGAGCTTCTCAACAAGTACGTCGGCGAGACCGAGCGGCACATCCGCCTCGTCTTCCAGCGTGCCCGTGAGAAGGCCAGCGAGGGCACCCCCGTCATCGTCTTCTTCGACGAGATGGAATCCCTCTTCCGCACCCGCGGATCCGGCGTCAGCTCGGACGTGGAGAACACCATCGTCCCCCAGCTGCTCGCCGAGATCGACGGTGTGGAGGGCCTGGAGAACGTCATCGTCATCGGCGCCTCCAACCGCGAGGACATGATCGACCCGGCGATCCTGCGCCCCGGCCGGCTCGACGTGAAGATCAAGATCGAGCGTCCCGACGCGGAAGCGGCGAAGGACATCTTCGCGAAGTATCTGCGGTCCTCGCTGCCTCTCCACGAAGACGACCTCTCCGAACACAAGGGCTCGCCCGAGTCCACCGTGCAGGGCATGATCCAGTCGGTCGTCGAGCGGATGTACACCGAATCCGAGGAGAACCGCTTCCTCGAAGTCACGTACGCCAACGGCGACAAGGAAGTCCTCTACTTCAAGGACTTCAACTCCGGCGCGATGATCCAGAACATCGTCGACCGGGCCAAGAAGATGGCGATCAAGGACTTCCTCGACGAGAACCAGCGAGGACTCCGCGTCAACCACCTCCTCCAGGCCTGCGTGGACGAGTTCAAGGAGAACGAGGACCTGCCCAACACCACCAACCCCGACGACTGGGCCCGCATCTCCGGCAAGAAGGGCGAGCGGATCGTCTTCATCCGCACCCTCGTCACCGGAAAACAGGGCGCGGACACCGGACGCTCCATCGACACGGTGGCCAACACCGGGCAGTACCTGTAAGGAACAGACCGGCTGCGGATGTCCGGACGGGCATCCGCAGCCGGTTGCTTTCCCCCTACCTTTCACGACACCAGGCCAATGACGGAAACGATCTCCCCACCAGTGCAGAGGCGCTTTAGGCTCTTCGGTACCGCCGCGGCGCGCAGTGCGGGGACGGGCATCGCACACGCACCGGAGAGACAGCGGTACTTGAGCGCCGTTCCCGAAGGGGAGCGCCGCCGGGCAAGGAGGGCCGCATGACCGTACGGCGAGTAATGGGCATCGAGACGGAGTACGGGATCTCCGTCCCCGGCCAACCGAACGCCAATGCCATGCTCACCTCGTCCCAGATCGTCAACGCCTACGCGGCGGCGATGCACCGGGCGCGCCGCGCCCGCTGGGACTTCGAGGAGGAGAACCCGCTGCGGGACGCACGAGGCTTCGACCTCGCCCGCGAGGCCGCCGAGTCCAGCCAGCTCACCGACGAGGACATCGGGCTGGCCAATGTGATCCTCACCAACGGGGCGCGGCTCTACGTCGACCACGCGCACCCCGAATACAGCTCACCGGAGATCACCAACCCGCGTGACGCCGTCCTGTGGGACAAGGCCGGCGAGCGCATCATGGCCGAGGCCGCCGAGCGCGCCGGACAGCTGCCGGGCGCCCAGCCGATCCTTCTTTACAAGAACAACACCGACAACAAGGGCGCCTCGTACGGCACGCACGAGAACTACCTGATGAAGCGGGAGACCCCGTTCTCGGACATCGTGCGCCACCTGACGCCGTTCTTCGTCTCACGCCAGGTCGTCACCGGCGCGGGCCGCGTCGGCATCGGCCAGGACGGCCATGAACACGGCTTCCAGATCAGCCAGCGAGCGGACTACTTCGAGGTCGAGGTCGGTCTGGAGACCACCCTCAAACGGCCCATCATCAACACCCGGGACGAGCCGCACTCCGACGCCGAGAAGTACCGCAGGCTCCATGTGATCATCGGCGACGCGAATCTCTCGGAGATCTCCACCTATCTCAAGCTCGGGACGACCTCCCTGGTCCTGTCCATGATCGAGGACGGGTTCATCAACGTCGACCTGGCCGTCGACCAGCCCGTACGCACCCTCCACCAGGTGTCGCACGACCCGTCCCTGGCCCAGCTGGTCACGCTCCGCAGCGGCCGGACACTCACCGCCGTACAACTCCAGATGGAGTACTTCGAACTGGCCCGCAAATACGTCGAGGAGCGCTACGGCGCCGACGCCGACGAGCAGACCAGGGACGTACTGGGCCGTTGGGAGGACACCCTCAACCGCCTGGAGAACGACCCGATGAGCCTGTCGGGCGAACTGGACTGGGTCACGAAGAAGGAGATCCTGGAGGGCTACCGCCGCCGTGACGCCCTGGAGTGGGACGCGGCTCGGCTGCACCTGGTGGATCTCCAGTACTCGGACGTACGCCCCGAGAAGGGTCTGTACAACCGTCTGGTGGCCCGCGGCAGGATGACCAGGCTCCTGGACGAACCGGACGTCGAACGGGCCGAGACGAAGCCCCCTGAGGACACCCGCGCCTACTTCCGGGGCCGCTGTCTGGAGCAGTACGCGGACGACGTGGCCGCCGCCTCCTGGGACTCGGTCATCTTCGACCTGCCGGGCCGGGACTCGCTCCAGCGGGTACCGACCCTGGAACCCCTCCGGGGCACCCGTAACCATGTGAAGGCGCTCCTGGACCGGTGCCGTACGGCCGAAGACCTGGTCCGGGTGCTCTCGGGCGGCTGAAATGGTCCCGGTGCGGGAATCATGGAGATGGCCCCCGGACGTTCCAAGAACTGCGGGGCCGATGTCGGACCCTGCTTGTAGGGTCGGATCTTGAAGGTCACATCGAGCGGGGCAACCGAGCGGGGTGAGGGATATGGCGACCAAGGACACCGACGGCGGGCAGCAGAAGGCGACGCGTTCCACGCAGGACGTGGAGGAGCAGACCGAGGACGTTCAGCAGTCCGAGGACCTCAAGGAACGCCAGGAGAAACTGTCGGACGACGTGGACTCCGTCCTGGACGAGATCGACGACGTACTCGAGGAGAATGCCGAGGACTTCGTGAGGTCCTTCGTTCAGAAGGGCGGACAGTAGTCACGGATGTGACCGCGGGCTGAAGGGGTGCTCCCGAGCTGGGGAGCACCCTCCCCGCAGGCGTGACGAGATCTTCTCGCCCCCCGGCGGGTATCCACGTCATCCGTCACGCCGCTCCCGCCGCGCAGGTGGATCACTGCCGCCGGACGGGTAGGGTCCGAGGCGTACTGTGCTTCAACTGCAATTCGGCCATTGGCAAGTTGGGGGATGTTCACCCTGCGCCGTGCCATCGCATACCTGGAGGGAAACGCGTGGAAGCCAACACTCGTAGCACCGGGCGTCTGCCGGCTGCCTTCCTGACGCCCGGGTCCGCCTCGTTCATGGACTTCCTGTCCGTCCACTCGCCGGAGATCCTGCCCGGCAACCGGGTCCTGCCGCCCGTCCAGGGCGCGATCGAGGCGCCGCACGGGACGACGATCGTCGCCGTGACGTTCGACGGCGGGGTCATCCTCGCCGGTGACCGGCGGGCGACCATGGGCAACATGATCGCGCAGCGCGACATCGAGAAGGTCTTCCCGGCCGACGAGTACTCGGCCGTGGGTATCGCCGGTACGGCGGGCCTCGCGGTGGAGATGGTGAAGCTGTTCCAACTGGAGCTGGAGCACTTCGAGAAGGTCGAGGGCGCGCAGCTCTCGTTCGAGGGCAAGGCCAACCGGCTGTCCACCATGATCCGGAGCAATCTCGCCATGGCGATGCAGGGCCTGGCGGTGGTCCCGCTGTTCGCCGGCTGGGACGTGGACCGCGGGCAGGGACGTATCTTCTCGTACGACGTCACCGGCGGCCGTTCGGAGGAGCACGGGTACGCGTCGACGGGTTCGGGTTCACTCTTCGCGCGCGGTTCGATGAAGAAGCTGTTCCGTGAGGGGCTGACGGAGGAGCAGGCCATCACCCTCGTCATCCAGGCGCTGTACGACGCTGCCGACGACGATTCGGCGACCGGTGGTCCGGATGTCGCGCGCAAGATCTACCCGATCGTCAACATCATGAGTGACGAGGGCTTCCGGCGGGTCACCGACGAGGAGTCCTCGCAGGTCGCCCGTTCGATCATCGAGCGCCGGCTGGCGCAGCCGGACGGCCCGCGCGCCGAGTTGCTCTGACGCCCGGCGTCCGCTGAATAGACATGTCACTGACAGGAAGGGACGGATAGCCGGTGTCGACGCCGTTCTATGTCTCACCCCAGCAGGCCATGGCCGACCGGGCGGAGTACGCCCGCAAGGGCATCGCCCGCGGTCGCAGCCTGGTTGTGCTGCAGTACGCCGACGGCATCGTCTTCGTCGGCGAGAACCCGTCCCGCGCTCTGCACAAGTTCAGCGAGATCTACGACCGGATCGGGTTCGCCGCCGCCGGCAAGTACAACGAGTACGAGAATCTGCGCATCGGCGGTGTGCGGTACGCGGATCTGCGCGGATACACCTACGACCGCGACGATGTGACGGCCCGTGGGCTGGCCAACGTGTACGCGCAGACGCTGGGCACGATCTTCTCCAGTGCCGGCGAGAAGCCGTACGAGGTGGAGCTGGTCGTCGCCGAGGTGGGAGCGACGGCCGACGGGGACCAGATCTACCGGTTGCCGCACGACGGGTCGATCGTCGACGAGCACGGCTCGGTGGCCGTGGGTGGCAACTCCGAGCAGATCAGCACGTTCCTGGACCAGCAGCACCGGGACGGGATGTCGCTCGCCGAGGCGCTGAAGCTGGCCGTGCAGGCGCTGTCGCGGGACACGAACGGCAGTGAGCGGGAGATTCCCGCCGAGCGGCTGGAGGTGGCGGTTCTGGACCGCACCCGGCCGCAGGAGCGGAAGTTCAAGCGTGTCGTCGGCCGTCAGCTGGAGCGGCTGCTGGAGGCGGACGGCGCGGCGTCCACGCCGACGGACGCGCCTTCCGACACCGAGGAGTCCGGGTCCGGCGACGCCGGGAAGTGAGTCGCGCGATTCCTGCGGTGCCCCGGACCGACACGGTCCGGGGCACCGGTGCGTCCGAGGGTGTCAGGCCCCCGGCGGGGGAGCGGTCGAGCCGCGGATCACCAGCGAGACGGGCAGCACGGTGTTCTCGGGCTCGCGTCCGTCCAGGATGGCGAGGAGCGCCGACATCCCGTGCTCGCCGACCTGTTCGGCGGGCAGGCGCACCGTGGTCAGCTCCGGCTCCACCGCCGTCGCGAGGGCCAGGTCGTCGAAGCCCGTGACGGAGACGTCGTCGGGCACCCGCAGCCCGAGTTTCCGTACGGCCTTCACGGCACCGGCCGCCAGCACGTCGCTGTCGCAGATCAGGGCCGTGGGCCGAGGCCCCGGGCCGCTGAGCGCCCGCTCCGCCGCCTCACGCGCCGCGTGCACCTCCAGGGCCGACGGCACGGTGCGTACGAGCGCACCGGGCACGCCTCGTACGGCCTCGGCCAGCGTGTCGGCCCGGACGGTGAACGTCCACGAGGTGACCGCGGAGGCGAGGTGGGTGATACGGCGGTGGCCGAGGCCGAGCAGATGGTCCGTCACCTGTCGCATGGCGTCGGCGATGTCGAGGTTCACGTGCGCGGCGGCGCCGGACCCGGCCGGGTCGCTGTCGAGCATGACCAGGGGCAGATCGGTGCCGCGGATCGCGGCGAGTGCCTCCGAGGCGATGGACGAGGCGATGACCCCGTCCAGTGCCGCCCGGGCGGAGGCGAACGGGTCCTTGGCGGGGCCGACGCCTTCCGGTGAGGGGTAGAGGACCACGCCGAAGCTGTGCTCGGCGGCGACGGACGCGGCGCCGGTGTAGACGCGGGCGAAGAACTCGTGGGTGAGCGCGGGGACCACCAGCAGGGCCGTTCTGGTGCGGCCGAGGCGGAGGTTGCGGGCGGCGAGGTTGGGCCGGTAGCCGAGTTCGCGCGCGGTGTTCCTGACGAGCCCGGCCGTGCGTTCGGAGACGCGGCCCCGCCACTTGTCGCCGAGCACGAGGGACACGGTGGCCTGGGACACCCCGGCGGCCTGCGCGACGTCTCTGCTGGTCGGCCTGGGGGGGCGCGTGGCCGTGCCGGGACCGGGCCGGTCCGTACGGGGCGGCTCTGCCATGGGTGTCGTCCTTCGTGGTGACTGTCGCGGACCGGGGGGTGGCCGACCGCGTGGCCGTCAAGTCGGTGGACCCGCGGGCTGCGGACATGGTACGTATGACGCCAGAAGTTATACGTAACACGTCGTCGTGCCGGGTGAACCGGGCGAGAGAAGGGGGACTCATGGCCGCCGGCTATGTGGAGATTCTCAAAGCACCGCACGCGGCACGGCTGCTCACCGGCACGCTCGTCGGACGGCTGCCCAGCGCCACCGGTCATATCGCCATCGTCCTGTTCACCCGCGACGCCGGCGGCAGCTACACCCTCGCGGGCGCCCTGACGGCCGTCTACGGACTCGCCACCGCGATGGGCCAGCCGCTCCTCGGCCGCGCCGTGGACCTGGTCGGCCAGCCGCGCGTGCAGCTCCCCGCCGCTGTTCTCTCCGCCCTCGGCACGGTCCTCCTCGCCGGCACGGGGATCGACCCGCTGCCCCTGGCCTTCGCGGCGGTGGTCGTCGCGGGCCTCTTCACCCCGCCGCTCGAAGGCGGTCTGCGGGCCCTGTGGCCGAGCGTCCTCGGCCGTGAGGACCGGGTGCACCGGGCGTACGCCATGGACGCCGTGGCGCAGGAGGTGATGTTCACGGCGGGACCGCTGCTCGTCACGCTCCTCGTCTCCCTCTGGTCCCCGGCCGCCGCGCTCCTGGTCATCAACGCCATCGGCGTCCTCGGCGCGCTCACGGTGGTGCTGTCCAAGCCCTCACGCGCGTGGCGTTCCGCGCCCCGGGAGGCGCACTGGCTCGGCGCCCTGCGCTCGCCGGGACTCCTCGCGCTCCTCGCCGCCTTCCTCTTCATCGGCCTGGCGCTCGGCTCGATCACCGTCGCCGGTGTCGCGTACGCGGACGACCAGGGCCGCGAGTCGGTGTACGGCTGGCTGATGGCGGCCCTCGGTCTCGGCGCGCTGGTGGGTGGTCTCGCGTACGGAGCGCGGCAGTGGACCGGCACCCCCGAGCGCAGGCTCCTGTGGATCACCGCGCTGCTCGCGGCCGGCTATCTGCCCCTGACGCTCACCCCGGGCGTGGTGGCGATGACCGGCCTCGCCGCGCTCTCGGGGGTCTTCCTGGCGCCCGCGCTGGCCTGCGCGTTCATCGTGGTCGACCGGCACGCGCCGCGCGGCACGGTCACGGAGGCGTTCTCGTGGCTCGTGACGACCTTCGGTGTCGGCACCGCGTTCGGTACGGGAGTGGCAGGCCCGGCCGTCGAACTGGGCGGGACCTCGGCGAGCTTCGCCGTCGCGGGGGCGGGCGGTGTCGCCGCGCTGCTGGTCCTGCTGGCCACCCGCGGGGTCCTCGCAGCTCCCGGCGGTGGTACCGGGAGCGACCCCGCGGAGGCGGTCGGTTACGAAAATGATCGCAACGGTGCGGCCCAACACGGTTTCAGCTCAGGCCATCAGGCGTAATGTTCAGACATGGACCGCCGCATTTTCGGGCTGGAGAACGAGTACGGCGTCACGTGCACCTTCAGGGGACAGCGCCGGCTGTCACCTGACGAAGTGGCGCGCTACCTCTTCCGCCGTGTTGTGTCATGGGGCCGCAGCAGCAACGTCTTCCTGCGGAACGGCGCCCGCCTCTACCTCGACGTGGGATCGCATCCGGAATACGCGACACCCGAATGCGACAACGTGACCGAGCTGGTCACGCACGACAAGGCGGGCGAGCGCATTCTCGAAGGCCTGCTCGTCGACGCCGAACGCCGCCTGCACGAGGAGGGAATCGCGGGCGACGTCTATCTGTTCAAGAACAACACCGATTCGGCGGGGAACTCCTACGGCTGCCACGAGAATTATCTCGTCGCCCGCCACGGGGAATTCTCCCGGCTCGCGGACATCCTCATCCCGTTCCTCGTCACCCGGCAGCTGCTGTGCGGCGCCGGCAAGGTGCTGCAGACTCCGCGTGGCGCGGTCTACTGCGTCAGCCAGCGCGCCGAGCACATCTGGGAGGGTGTCAGCTCCGCCACCACCCGTTCGCGTCCGATCATCAACACCCGTGACGAGCCGCACGCCGACGCGGAGCGCTACCGCCGGCTGCATGTCATCGTCGGCGACTCGAACATGTCCGAGACGACGATGCTCCTCAAGGTCGGTGCCACGGATCTCGTGCTGCGCATGATCGAGGCGGGCACGGTCATGCGTGACCTCACCCTGGAGAACCCGATCCGGGCCATCCGCGAGGTCAGCCACGACATCACCGGTCAGCGCAAGGTGCGTCTGGCCAGCGGGCGCGAGGCGTCCGCCATCGAGGTCCAGCGGGAGTACTACGAGAAGGCCGTGGACTTCGTGGACCGCCGGGGCATCCGCACCGGCACCGTGGAGCAGGTCCTGGAGCTCTGGGGCCGTACGCTCGACGCGATCGAGGCGGAGGACCTGGACCGTATCGACACCGAGATCGACTGGGTCATGAAGTACAAGCTCATCGAGCGGTACCGGGCCAAGCACAACATGACCATGTCCCACCCCCGGGTCGCCCAGATAGACCTCGCCTACCACGACATCCACCGCCGACGCGGGCTCTACTACCTCCTGGAGAAGCGCGGCCAGGCGGCCCGGATCTGCAACGACATGAAGATCTTCGAGGGCAAGTCGGTGCCCCCGCAGACCACCAGGGCCCGGCTGCGTGGCGATTTCATCCGCCGCGCGCAGGAGCAGCGACGGGATTTCACCGTCGACTGGGTCCATCTCAAGCTCAACGACCAGGCGCAGCGCACCGTGCTGTGCAAGGACCCGTTCCGTTCGGTGGACGACCGGGTCGAAAAACTGATCGCCGGTATGTAATCGCCGGTCGGTAACGGTCGAAGGGCGGCACCCGTCGTCCCGGAACACGACTCGGGCCCCGTACGTTCCTCGTGCGGGGCCCTTGCCACGCCCTAGAGTGTCGAGGACCCAAAATCTTCCGTCTGAGATCTGAGGAATTCGTGCGCCGACTTGCCGGCCTCGTCGTCATCCCCCTACTGCTGCTGTCCGTGGCGGCGTGCGGTGACGACGGAGGCTCCGACTCCGACTCCACCTCGTCCAAGAACGGGTTTCCCGAGATCACAGCGGGTGCCAAGTTCGGTGAGAAGCCGACTCTCGCGAAGGGTGAGGGGAATCCGCCTAAGGAGTTGCAGACAGACGTCGTCAGCGAGGGCGACGGCGCGAAGCTCAAGAAGGGCGACGCGATCCAGGTCAACTACCTGGGCCAGTCGTGGGACTCGACCAAGCCCTTCGACAACAGCTTCGACCGCAAGGCCCCCTTCGACCTGACGCTCGGCGCCGGCATGGTCATCCAGGGCTGGGACAAGGGCCTGGAGGGCCAGAAGGTCGGCAGCCGCGTCGAGCTGGTCATTCCGCCGGACCTCGGTTACGGCGCGCAGGGCCAGGGCGACATCAAGCCCAACGCCACCCTCGTCTTCGTCGTGGACATCCTGAAGGCGACCCAGGTCCCGACCACCGCCAAGGGCACCGAGGTCGCGCAGGACAACGCCGACCTGCCCAAGGTCGGGGTCAACACCGACGGCAAGGCCCCCAAGGTCACCATCCCGAAGACGGACCCGCCGACGAAGCTCGTCTCCAACTACGTGCTGGAGAGCAAGGGCGAGGCCGTCAAGGCCACCGACACCGTGGTGCTGAACTACGAGGCGCTGCTGTGGAAGGACGCCAAAACCTTCGACAGCACGTACAAGAACGGCAAGACCGTCACGTTCCCGCTGCCGCAGCTGACCCTCAAGGGTCTGAAGGACGGCGTCGTGGGCAAGAAGGTCGGCAGCCGTGTGCTGGTCGTGATCCCGCCGGCCGACGCGTTCGGTGACAAGGAGCAGCAGGGCATCCCCAAGAACTCCACTCTGGTGTTCGCCGTGGACATCCTGGCGAAGGTGTAAGACTGTCCCGGTTGCCCCGTTCATCATTTAGAGGAGCAGTTCAGTGAGCATCGAGAAGCCCGAGATCGACTTCCCGGGTGGCGAGCCGCCGGCCGACCTGGAGATCAAGGACATCTGGGAGGGCGAGGGTGCCGTCGCCAAGGCGGGCGACACCGTCTCCGTCCACTACGTGGGCGTGGCCTTCTCCACCGGTGAGGAGTTCGACGCCTCCTGGAACCGCGGCGCGCCGCTGTCGTTCCAGCTCGGTGCCGGAAAGGTCATCTCCGGCTGGGACCAGGGTGTCCAGGGCATGAAGGTCGGCGGCCGTCGTCAGCTGACGATTCCCTCGCACCTCGCCTACGGCGACCGCGGCGCGGGTGGCGGCGCCATCGCCCCCGGCGAGACGCTGATCTTCGTCTGCGACCTGGTCTCCGTCTGATCGACGACCTTGTCCGATCACTTACGGACACACCGAGGGCCCATGCTGTCCGGCGTGGGCCCTCGGCTTTCACCTCGGTACTCCCGGGCGGTACGGTCGACTCCCGGATGCGGCACTATCAAATGAGGTGTGGGGCGTCGATGGCGATTGCCAAGGCCGAGCGGTTGATGAATCTCGCGCTGTGCCTGCTCGGCACCCGGCGCCCGCTCAGCAAGCGCGAGTTGCGCGAGTCCATCGAGGCATATCTGGAAGCCGGCTCCGACGACTCCTTCAACCGGATGTTCGAGCGCGACAAGGACGATCTGCGCGAACTCGGCCTGGTCATCGAGACGGTGGAGAACCTGGACGGCGAGACCGGCTATCTGGCCCGCCGGGACAGCAACCGGCTCCCCGCCATCACCCTGGACGCCGAGGAGGCCGCCGCGCTCGGGCTCGCCGCCAAGGTCTGGCAGCAGGCGCGTCTGGCGGGCGCCGCCAGCGGGGCGCTGCAGAAGCTGCGGGCCGCGGGCATGCCGGAGGCGGAGGACTCGTACGAGGCGCACCACAGCGCCCTGGAGCCCCGCATCCCCGTCCACGAGGCCGCGTTCGAGCCGCTGATGCTCGCCTGCCGTGACCGCAGGCCCGTCGTCTTCGACTACCGCAAGGCCAACGCCGCCAAGCCGGAGCAGCGCCAGGTTGAGCCGTGGACGCTGGAGTGCTGGCGCGGCCACTGGTATCTGGCCGGCTGGGACCGGGAGCGCCGCGCCGAGCGGGTGTTCCGGCTCTCGCGGATCAGCGGGCGGGTCCGGTCCAGGTCGGGGGCGTTCACCGCGCCCGTACCCGATGTGGTGACCGTGCGCGAGACGGTGGAGACCTGGGCCGGTGAGACGGCGACGCGCTCGGCCCTGATCCGGCTGCGCTCCGACTGCGGCTACCCGCTGCGTGCCCGCGCGGTGTCGTCCCGGGAACTCGGCGACGGGTGGGACGAGTTGGAGATTCCGTACGGTCATGGCCTGGACGCCTGGCTGGTGGAGTTCGGCCCCGACGTGGTCGTGCTGGAGCCCGCGGATCTGCGGGCCGATGTCGTGGACCGGCTGCGCGCCGTGGCCAGGGCCTGAGGGGAACGCGTACAGACCATGGCAGTCAACGCCATCGACCAGACACGGCGGATGCTCTCGCTGGTGACGTACCTGCGTGAGCGTCCGGGCGCGCACGTGAGTGATGTCGCCCGCGCCTTCGGTATCACCGAGGACGAGTTGATCTCCGACCTCGACGTCCTGCCCATGTGCGGGACGAGTTTCCGCGGCGGGGACCTTCTCGACATCGACACCGACGGTGACCGCATCTGGTGGCACAACCCGGACGACGTCGCCGAGCCCTTGCGGCTGGCCGCCGACGAGGCCACCGCCCTGCTGGTGGCCGCGCGCGCCGTCGCGACACTGCCGGGGCTGCGCGAGAGCGACCGGCAGGCGCTGCTGCGGGCGACGGCGAAGCTGGAGGCCGCGGCCGGGGAGGCGGCGGGCGCCAGTTCCCGGCTCTCGGTGACCTTCGAGTCGGAAGGGGGTGTGTTCGCCGATGTGGACCGCGCGATCTCCGAGCGGCGGCGGCTGTGGCTGCGCTACTACTCTCCGGCGCGGGACGAGCTGACGGAGCGCGAGGTCGATCCGATCAGGCTGTTCGCGGTGGGCCACACGTACATGGAGGCCTGGTGCCGGCTGTCGGAGGCACGGCGTACGTTCCGGCTGGACCGGGTCGCGGAGATCAAGCTGCTCGACGCACCGGCCGCGCCGCCGGAGCTGGAGCTGCGGGATCTGTCGGCGGGGCTGGTGCAGCCGTCGGCCGATGATCCGGAGGTGGTGGTCGAGGTGGGTCCCGGCGGGCGCTGGGTCGCCGAGTACTACCCGCACGACAGTGCGGAGGAGCTGCCCGACGGCGGGCTGCGGATCACACTCCGTACGCCGGCGCCCGCCTCGCTGCGACGGCTCGCGCTGCGGCTGGGCAGGGACGGGCGGATCACCGCCCCGCGGGATCTGGCGGAGAACGCGCGGCGGGCGGCGCGGGAGGCGCTGGCGGCGTACGACTCCGACGACGCGCAGCGGCAGCACTAGGGGATTTGGGGGATATGTCCATCATGAGTGGTTTCTCGACGTCGGCGTCCATGGTGCCCGTCCTCTTCCAGGCCGCCTGTCCCGAGTGCCGGGCCCGCTTCGAGCTCTCGGCCGGCGCGCTACGGCTCGCGATCGGCGCCAGCCGCCGTACGACCTTCTACTCGTTCACCTGCCCCGAGTGCGAGACGGTGGTGCGCAAACCCGCGGGTGAACGCATCGTCGAGCTGCTCACGGGCGGCGGCGTACGGACACTGCGCCTGCATTCGACCCACTAGCAGAGAAGGCTCCTCGGATGTTCTGGCCCATGCTCGCCATCGCACTCGGGTTCTGCGGGATCGTCGTTCTCGGCGTCCTCGCGATCCGTGTGTTCGTCGAGGCCCAGCGCCTCGGGCATCAGGTCGCCGCCACGATGGGGCGGATCAACCGGGCGGCGGAGGAGCTGGAGCTGGCCGCCACCCATCTCGCGAAGACCGGCGATGCCATCCGATAAATGAATGCACCCTCCCTCCATCACCAGTTCGGGCGGTAGGGTGACGAAGCGGTCTCGGACTGGTGGCGCGGGCCGTCGTGGGGAGTACGCACAGGCATTGCCCTGCGTTTACCCCTGCGGGTTACGATCGCTGCCAGCGCGACGGTCGGACACGAGTCCGACTGCCGTACCAGACTCTGTCGCCTCGGTGAAGAAGGTAATGCTATGGGTAGGCTCGGCCCCACCGAGATCATCCTTATTCTCGTCGTCATCATCCTGCTCTTCGGCGCCAAGAAGCTCCCCGACATGGCCCGTTCGCTCGGCAAGTCGGCGCGCATCCTCAAGAGCGAGGCCAAGGCGATGAAGTCCGACGAGAACAAGAGCGGCACGGCTCCGACGGACCCGCCGACCGCCTCCGCCGACGCGGACCAGCCCGCCCCCCGGACCATCCAGGCGGCGCCCGGCGATGTCACCAGCTCGCGCCCCGTCGCCGAGCCGACCGACTCGACCAAGCGCTGACCCGATCCCCCTGGGCCGATGCACGCACCGGGCACGGTGACGGCCTGCCGCACGAGATGAGGACGTGGGTTGCCCAAGTCTGCCCGCACAGAGGAAAAGGATCCCGAGGGGCGCATGCCGCTCGTGGAGCACCTTCGTGAGCTGCGCAACCGGCTGTCGAAAGGGCTGCTCGCGATCGTCGTGGTGACGATCGTCGCCGTGTTCTACAGCGAGCAGATCATGTCGTTCCTCTCCGAGTCCGTGCCCAAGTGCGAGAACGGGCTCCAGGAGAGCGACGGCGGAAACTGCGCGGTCGTCTCGTTCAACACCCTCACCTCGCCGTTCACCACGACGATCCGGGTCAGCCTCACGGCCGGCATCATCGTGTCGAGTCCGGTCTGGCTCTACCAGCTGTGGGCGTTCATCGCGCCCGGCCTGCACAAGAACGAGAAGAAGTACACGTACGCCTTCGTGGCGAGCGCCGTGCCGCTCTTCACGGCCGGTGCCTACCTCGCCTACATCATCCTCCCGATCAGCGTGAAGGTGCTCATCAGCCTCACGCCGGAAGGCTCGTCCAACATCCTCTCGCTCGACGAGGTCCTCGACTTCACCACGCGCATGGTGCTGGTCTTCGGTCTCGCCTTCGAGCTGCCTCTCATCCTGGTCATGCTCAACATGACCGGCATCGTGACCGGCCGCAGGATGGCCGGCTGGTGGCGCGGCGTCGTCATGGGCGTCTTCGTCTTCGGCGCGGTGATCACCCCCACGACCGACCCCGTGGGCATGCTCGCCCTCGCGGGCCCCATCGTGATCCTCTACTTCGGCGCGGTCGGCTTCTCGCTCGTCAACGACCGGCGCAGGCGGCGCGGCAACCCCGACGCCGAGCTGGACGACGACGAGGCGTCCGATCTGGACCACACGCCGGAGAGTGTCGACACGGTCGAGCCGGTCTCCGCGGTGGCGGCTCTGCCGGAGCAGGCGGACAGCAACCGTACGTCCCGGGTGAACGGCTACGACGACGTCACCTGACCTGATCCGATCCGACCTGATCCGATCCGACTTGATCCGGGCCGGCCTGTGACCAGTGAGATCAGCCTGTTCGTCAATCCCACCGCCGGGCGCGGCAGGGGCGCGCGTGCCGCGCAGCCTGCCGCCCGCGCCCTCAGGGACGCCGGATACTCCGTCCGTACGGTGCTCGGATCCGACGCCGACGACGCGCTGCGGCGCGCACGCGAGGCCGTCGCGGCCGGCACCGGCGCCCTGATAGCCGTCGGCGGCGACGGGCTGGTCTCCCTCGCCCTGCGGGCCGTGGCCGGTACGGACACCCCGCTGGGCGTCGTCGCCGTCGGCACCGGCAACGACTTCGGGCGGGCACTCGGACTGCCGGTCCGCGACCCCGCGGCGGCGGGCCGGATCGCCGCCGACGCGCTCAAGAACCACACGATCCGGAAACTCGACCTGGGCCGGGTCGGTAGCCGGTGGTTCGGGACCGTACTCGCCTCCGGCTTCGACTCACGCGTCAACGACCGCGGCAACCGCATGCGTTGGCCCACCGGCCGCTTCAAGTACGACCTGGCCATGGTGGCCGAACTGGCCGCCTTCAGGCCCGTCCCGTACCGCGTCACCCTGGACGACGGCGCCGAGCGGGAGATCGAGGCGACCCTGGTCGCCGTCGGCAACGGACCCTCCTACGGAGGCGGCATGCGGATCTGCGCGGACGCCGTCATGGACGACGGGCTGTTCGACGTGACCGTCGTCGGCGAGTGCAGCCGTGCCACGCTGCTGAAGGTCTTTCCGCGGGTCTACCGGGGCACGCATCTGAGCCACCCCGTGGTCACCGTCCACCGCACCTCGAAGATCACCCTCGCCGCCCCCGGCCTCACCGGCTACGCCGACGGCGAGCCGCTCGGCCCGCTGCCCCTGACGGCGCAGTGCGTGCCGGGCGCCGTACGCGTACTGGCCCCGGGCCGCTGACGGGCTGCGGCGGACCCCTCGTACGGACCCCTCTCACGGACCCCCGATAAAGATCTGCTGACTGTCAGAGGTGGCGGGTAGGCTCGTGAGCAAGATGACAGAGGACCTCACACCGGCCGAGCGTTACGCCGCAGCTCGGATCCGCGCAGCCGAGCAGGCCACCGCACTCGCGCCGTTCCGCGAGATGTACGACTTCGGCCTCGATCCCTTCCAGATCGAGGCATGCCAGGCGCTGGAGTCGGGCAAGGGCGTGCTGGTCGCGGCG
Organism: Streptomyces niveus; assembly: GCF_001723055.1. Taxonomy (GTDB): domain Bacteria; phylum Actinomycetota; class Actinomycetes; order Streptomycetales; family Streptomycetaceae; genus Streptomyces; species Streptomyces niveus. The sequence goes on along the minus strand of NZ_MDCR01000010.1, from coordinate 15,064 downwards.
CCCACCGGCTCAGGCAAGACGATCGTCGGTGAGTTCGCCGTGCACCTGGCCCTCGCCGAGGGCCGTAAATGCTTCTACACCACGCCCATCAAGGCGCTGTCCAACCAGAAGTACGCGGACCTGGCGAAACGCTACGGGGCCGACAAGGTCGGACTGCTCACCGGCGACAACAGCGTCAATTCCGACGCCCCGGTCGTCGTCATGACCACCGAAGTCCTGCGCAACATGCTCTACGCGGGCTCCCAGTCGCTGGCCGGGCTCGGCTATGTGGTGATGGACGAGGTGCACTACCTCTCGGACCGCTTCCGCGGCGCCGTCTGGGAAGAGGTGATCATCCACCTCCCCGAGTCCGTGACCCTGGTGTCCCTGTCGGCGACGGTCTCCAACGCCGAGGAGTTCGGTGACTGGCTGGACACCGTCCGTGGCAGCACCGAGGTCATCGTCTCCGAGCACCGCCCCGTGCCGCTGTGGCAGCACGTCTTCGCGGGCCGCCGGATGTACGACCTCTTCGAGGAGAGCACCGACCACGGCGGCCGGGGCGGTGCCCGCCGGGAGGTCAACCCGGACCTGGTGCGCCTGGCCCGGATGGAGAATCAGAAGACGTACAACCCGAAGGACCGCCGCCGGGGCAAGATGGTCCGCGAGGCGGACCGGGAGCGCGAGCGCAGACAGCGCGGCCGGATCTGGACGCCGGGCAGGCCCGAGGTCATCGAGCGGCTCGACGCCGAGGATCTGCTGCCCGCCATCACCTTCATCTTCAGCCGGGCCGGCTGCGAGGCCGCCGTACAGCAGTGCATGTACGCGGGGCTGCGGCTCAACGACGACAGCAGGCGCGCGCGGGTCCGCGAGATCGTGGAGGCGCGCACCGCGTCCATCCCCACCGAGGATCTGCACGTCCTGGGGTACTACGAATGGCTGGAGGGCCTGGAGCGCGGCATCGCGGCGCACCACGCCGGCATGCTGCCGACGTTCAAGGAAGTCGTCGAGGAACTGTTCGTCCGGGGGCTGGTCAAGGCCGTGTTCGCCACCGAGACGCTGGCGCTCGGCATCAACATGCCGGCCAGGTCCGTCGTCCTGGAGAAGCTCGTCAAGTGGAACGGCGAGCAGCACGCCGACATCACGCCCGGCGAGTACACGCAGCTGACCGGCCGGGCCGGCCGGCGCGGGATCGACGTCGAGGGCCACGCGGTGGTCCTGTGGCAGCGGGGCATGGACCCGGGCGCGCTCGCCGGCCTCGCGGGCACCCGCACCTATCCGCTGCGCTCCAGCTTCCGCCCGTCGTACAACATGGCGGTCAATCTGGTGCAGCAGTTCGGGCGGCACCGCTCGCGGGAGCTGCTGGAGACCTCGTTCGCGCAGTTCCAGGCGGACAAGTCGGTCGTGGGGATCTCCCGGCAGGTCCAGAAGAACGAAGAGGGGATGGACGGCTACCGGGCGGGCATGACCTGCCACTTGGGGAACTTCGAGGAGTACGCGCGGCTGCGCCGCGACCTCAAGGACCGCGAGACGGAGCTGGCCAAGCAGGGAGCCGTGCAGCGGCGGGCCGCCGCGGCGTCCTCCCTGGAGAAGCTCAAGCCCGGCGACGTCATCCATGTGCCGACCGGCAAGTTCGCCGGGCTCGCGCTGGTGCTCGACCCCGGGCTGCCGGCCGGACGGGCGGGCGGACACCGGGGCGTGGAGTACCACGACGGTCCCAGGCCGCTGGTCCTGACCGCCGAACGGCAGGTCAAGCGGCTGGCGTCGATGGACTTCCCGGTGCCGGTCGAGGCGCTGGACCGGATGCGGATCCCCAAGAGCTTCAACCAGCGCTCGCCGCAGTCGCGCCGCGACCTGGCGTCCGCGCTGCGCAGCAAGGCCGGTCATGTGGTGCCGGAGCGGCACCGCAAGGGGCGGGCGCCGGCCGCCGACGACCGTGAGATCGCCCGGCTGCGTGCGGAGTTGCGGGCCCATCCGTGCCACGGCTGCGACGAGCGCGAGGACCACGCGCGCTGGGCCGAGCGCTACCACCGGCTGCAGCGGGACACACGGCAGCTGGAGCGCCGGATCGAGGGCCGTACGAACACCATCGCCCGCACCTTCGACCGGATCGTCGCCCTCCTCACGGAGATGGACTATCTGCGCGGCGATGAGGTGACGGGCAACGGCAAGCGGCTCGCGCGGCTCTACGGCGAACTGGACCTGCTCGCCAGCGAATGCCTGCGCGAAGGCGTGTGGGAAGGGCTGTCCCCGGCGGAACTGGCCGCGTGCGCCTCGGCGTTGGTCTTCGAGGCCCGCCAGTCCGACGACGCGGTGGCGCCCCGGCTCCCCAGCGGCGCGTCGAAGACGGCGCTCGGCGAGATGGTCCGCATCTGGGGCCGGCTCGACGCCCTGGAGGAGGACTTCAAGATCAACCAGGCGGAGGGGGTCGGCCAGCGCGAACCCGACCTCGGCTTCGCCTGGGCGGTGCACATGTGGGCGTCCGGCAAGGGGCTCGACGAGGTGCTGCGCGACGCCGAGATGCCCGCGGGCGACTTCGTCCGCTGGTGCAAGCAGGTGATCGACGTCCTCGGCCAGATCGCAGCGGCGGCGCCCCGCGAGAACAGCACGGTCGCGAAGAACGCGCGCAAGGCGGTCGACGGGGTGCTGCGCGGGGTGGTGGCGTACAGCTCGGTGGGGTGAGTGGGGGGACCTGTCGTCCAGTTCAGTGATCCGACGGCTGTGCGCGGCCGAATGGATCGGTGACTGGCGGTAGTTGATGCGATGCTCTGCGTGCGCACCGATGTCGGTGCCCGGGTCTCCCGCCATCAACAAGGAGTAGCCGCATGCGCGTTCGTCAGTCCCTCCCCGCCCTGGTCGGCGCCGTCGCCCTGGCCCTGGGAATGTCCACGGCGGCGACCGCCGCCCCGTCGGCCGCCGCGACGCCGTGCGGCTACTACTCGTCGTCCAGCGACTCGTACTACAACCACTGCACGAACGACGGCTCACGTGTCGTCATCGAGGTGGAGGTCTCGGGCTGGAACTACGAGCAGTGCGTCGGCCCCGGCGTCACCTGGCTCGGCTCGAAGAGCAAGGTCAGCGACGCGTGGTACGTGGGACGCACCTGCTGACACCGACACACGCGTGAACGTGCCACCGCAGGGCCCGGACAGCTGCTGTCCGGGCCCTGCGGCGTTGTGGGGAGCCGGGCGTCAGGCCGCCAACTGCTCCGCGAGCCGGGCCAGTTCCGGCGTACGCAGCACACGGTCGCCGTATCCGGGCAGGGGAACATGGAGCGGGTCCGTCCAGCGCCGGGGGATCGTGGCGAAGCCGTACACGGCGCCAGCGAGCGCCCCGGTGACTGCCGCCACGGTGTCCGTGTCGCCGCCCAGATCGACGGCGGCGGCCAGGGACGCCTCGAACGAGCCGGTCGTGCGCAGTGCCCAGAGCGCCGAGCCCAGACACGGCCACACCGCGCCGTTGAACTCCGTCGCGTCGTCCGGGTGCCAGCCGGGGGCGAGGACGGTCGCCCAGCGCGGACGGTGGTCCTCGTGTACGTGGCGGAGGGTGTCCGGCACGGCGGCCACCGGATCGGCGCCGTCCAGTGCCACCCGGATCAGCTCGTGCAGTACGGCCGTGCCCTCCCAGGCCGCCGCGTCGCCGTGGGTGAGCGCGGCGATCCGTCGGGCGGCGGCCATGGTGGCGTCGCGGCCGGCGGTGGCGAAGTGCACGGCGGGTGTGGCCGCGCGCATCAACGAGCCGTTGCCGGCGGCCCGTCCCGAGCTCTGGAAGTGGATGGGGGCCGCGAGGTCCCACGGATCGCCGCTCAGCAGGACCTGTTCCGTCTGGAGTCCGATGTCCTTGGGGTCGGCCCCGGCCCACCGCCGGAACCGGCCGAAGATGTCCGGCAGTTCGAGGCCGCCCCGCTCCAGCAGCGATTCCCCGATCAGCACCGCCATCTGCGTGTCGTCGGTGGCCTCGCCCGGATCCCAGCCACCGCCCCCGCACATCTCGCCGACGCCGTCGGGGAATCGGGCGGTGTAGACGCCGGCGGGGCCGAACTCGAAGGGTGCCCCGAGCGCGTCGCCGACGGCTGAGCCGACGACCGCTCCGAGCACCCGGTCCGTTCGAGCTGTGCCACCCGCGAGGGGCGGCTGATCCGAGGGGAGCATCCGGCCAGGATAGGGCGGCCGGAATGACCCCTCGGATGTGGGACTACTTCGGCATCAGCACCGTGTCGATGATGTGCACCGTGGCGTTGGCCGTCGGGACGTCGCCGCAGACGACGCTCGCCGAGTCGTTCACCTTGTACTCGTCGCCCGAGCCCGCCGTCGTCAGCGTGGTCTTCTGGAGGGTGTCGTACGTGCCGCTCTCCAGCTGCTTCTTGGCCAGCTTCTCGCCCACGACGTGGTAGGTGAGGATCTTGGTCAGCATGGCCTTGTCAGCGAGGACCGCGTCCAGGTCGGCCTTCGGGATCTTGGCGAAGGCGTCGTTCGTCGGGGCGAACACCGTGATGTTCTCGGCGGTGTTGAGGGTGTCGACCAGGCCGGCCTTCTTCACCGCGGCGACCAGGGTGGACAGCTCCGGGTTGTTGGACGCGGCGGTCGCGACGGGCGCCTGGCCCATGCCGTCGAAGCTGCCGGGGCCGGTCTTCGGTACTGAGGCACAGGCCGGGCCGAACGGCGCGTCCGCGCTGTCGTCCGCCGCGTCGTCCGCCGTGTCCTCCGGGGCCGCCGTGTTCTCGGCCGCCGACGAGGACTCCGACTTGGTGTCCTTGCTGTCGTCGCTGGAACAGGAGGTGAGCGCCAGCGGGAGGGCGACGGCGGCGACAACGGTGACGGCGGCACGCTGGAAACGGGTGATCTTCATGTGAATCTCCTTGGAAGGTGGTGCGGTTGAGACAAGGGGTGTCGTGTGGAATTGCGGTGGGGCGGGATCAGTCGACGGCGACCACCACCGAGTGCCAGCCGGTCGCGCCGTTGGGCACGGTCCCCACGCGCTTGTCCGTCTGGGTGTTGCCGTCGCGGTCCGTCGCGCGGACTTCGAGGGTGTGGCTGCCGGATGTGGCGGGCCACTCCCACAGCCACTGCCGCCAGGTGTCCTCGCTGTCCTCGGCGGCCAGCTTGGCCGGATTCCAGCTGCCGCCGTCGACGCGTACCTCGACCCGCTCGATGCCCCGGTGCTGCGCCCACGCCACTCCGGCGACGGGCACCTTGCCCGCCTTCGGTGAGGCGAACGGGCGCGGCGTGTCGATCCGCGACTGGGTCTTGATGGGCGCCTCGCGGGACCAGCTGCGCTTGACCCAGTACGCGTCGTAGTCGTCGAACGTGGTCAGTTCGAGGTCTTCCAGCCACTTGCACGCCGACACGTATCCGTACAGGCCGGGGACGACCATGCGGACCGGGAAGCCGTGGTCGAACGGCAGGGGTTCGCCGTTCATGCCGACCGCGAGCATCGCGTCCCGGCCGTCCATGACCGTGTCGACCGGGGTGCCGATGGTCATGCCGTCCACGGAGCGGGACACCAACTGGTCGGCGGGACCGCCCTTCGACGGCGGCCGCACGCCGGCCTCGGCCAGCAGATCGGCCAGGGGGACGCCGATCCAGCGGGCGTTGCCCACGTACGGCCCGCCGACCTCGTTGGAGACACAGGTCAGCGTGATGTCCCGCTCGATCAGCTCCCGTCGGAGAAGGTCCTGGAAGCTGACGGTGAGCGGCCGGGAGACGCCCTTGCCGTGGATGCGCAGGCGCCAGCTGTTGGCATCCACACGCGGTACGACCAGGGCGGTGTCCACCCGGTAGAAGTCCTTGTTGGACGTCGTGAAGGAACTCAGGCCGCGCACGCCCAGATCCGCGCCCGCCGGTATCGGCCGGGCCGTTGAGGACGGGGCGGGCAGGGCGACGGCCTCACGTGAGGCCGCGGCCTCGGCCGCCCCTGACGCGTTGAGCCGGCGGCCGAGCACGCCCGCTCCGGCCGAGACCGCCGCGGCGGCCGTCGCGGCGATGACGAATCCGCGCCGGTCGAAGGAGCCGGGAGGGGTGACCGGGGCCGCGTCGGCGGCGGCCCCGTCCGTCCCCCGATCCCCATCGGGGGACGGACGGTAGGCGAGCCGGCCGGCCAGCAGATACAGCACCGCGCAGGCCACCAGCGCGCCCACGACCGAGGGCAGGGCGTCGGAGACACGGCCGTCGGGCCGCTCCACCGCCGCCAGTGCCCCGATCGCGCCGAAGACCAGGACCGCCGCCGGGCCGACCTTCCGGTACCGCAGCGAGGCCACTCCGACCGCCATGGCGAAGAGCGCCAGGAGGGCCAGGATGCCCAGTTGTAGGACCAGCTTGTCGTCGTTCCCGAAGTTCCGGACGGCGAAGTCCTTCACCGCTGCCGGGGTGCGGTCGATGACCGCACCGCCCACCGCGGTGACAGGCCCCGCCTCGGGCCGTACGGCCGCCGAAACCAGCTCGGCGACGCACAGCGCCACCAGCCCGGCGATCAACCCGCTCAGCGCGGCCAGCGCGCCGCGCACCACTCGTACGCCACGCGGCACTTGGCCGGCCTCGCTCATCGGGTCTTTCGGATCTTCGCTCACACCGGCCATTCGGTGCGAGATGCCAGGCGGATTGGTCTGTCACCCGTACGAATTAAAAGTCGGACCGGAAGAAGAAAGATCGCTCCCGACACCAATCCGTCGGCCGCCGTGGCTCGAATCCTCCCCGAGGGGCCATGCCCGAAGCCGGACCGGAGGGAACTGTATGAGCGGGGAGGACGGACGCCGGCGTACGGCGGTCGTGGGCGGCGGAGTGGCCGGACTCACCGCCGCGTACGTACTGCGGCGCACGCACGAGGTGACGCTGTACGAGGCCGAGCCACGGCTCGGCGGCCACGCCCACACGCACGACCTCGCGTCGTCGGACGGCCGGGTGCACCACGTCGACTCCGGATTCATCGTCCACAACGAGCGCACGTATCCGCTGCTGCTGCGGCTCTTCGGCGAACTGGGTGTCGCCACCCAGGAGTCGGAGATGAGCATGTCCGTACGGTGCGACGGCTGCGGGCTCGAATACGCCGGCGCCCGGGGGCTGCCGGGCCTCTTCCCTCGCCCCGGCCATGTGCTGCGCGGACGGTATCTGCGGCTGCTCACCGAAGTACCCGCCTTCCACCGCCGGGCGCGGCGGCTGCTGGCCCATGAGGGGGGCGAGGCGGGTGAGGCCGACGAGACGACCACGCTCGGGCGCTTCGTCGCGGACGGCGGCTTCTCGCCGTACTTCGTCTCGCACTTCCTGACCCCGCTCGTCTCGGCCGTCTGGTCCTGCGACGCCGGGACCGCCCTGCGCTACCCGGCCCGCTACCTCTTCCGTTTCCTGGACCACCACGGCCTGCTGTCGGTGACCGGCTCACCGGTGTGGCGCACCGTCAGCGGCGGCTCGCGCGCGTACGTCGAACGCGTCGCCAAGGAGCTGGACTCCGTCCACACGGCGGCGCCCGTCCGGTCCCTGCGACGTGATCCGCGCGGTGTGGAGATCACCACCGCCGACGGCACGGCACGGCGCCACGACTCCGTCGTCGTCGCCGTCCACCCCGACCAGGCCCTGCGGCTGCTCGCCGACCCCACCGACGACGAACGCCGGGTGCTCGGCGCCTTCCGCTACTCACGCAACGCCACCCTGCTGCACACCGACACCGGCGTCCTGCCGCGCGCCCGCCGCGCCCGCGCCTCCTGGAATCTCACCATGCCGTCCTGCGCCGCGAACGCGGGCCGGGTACGGGTCAGTTACGACATGAACCGGCTGCAACGCCTCGACGCCCCCGAGAACTTCGTGGTGTCGCTGAACGCCGCCGATCATGTGGACCACACCCGCGTGCTCGCCCGGATGACGTACGAACACCCCGTCTACACCCCGGAGTCGGTGGCCGCACAGCGCCGGCTCCCCGCGCTGAGCGGATCCGTCACCGCGTACGCGGGGGCGTACCACGGCTGGGGATTCCACGAGGACGGCTGCCGCTCGGGTGTCGACGCCGCCGCCGCGCTGGGGGTGACGTGGTGACCGCCCGCACCCCCTCCGTGGCCCCTCCCGCGCTCTATCCCTGCACCGTCACGCATGTACGGACCTCGCCCGGCCGCTACGACGTGCGGCTGCGCACCTACCTGTGGCTGATCGACCCCGACCGCCCGCCCCGGCTGCCGCGCGTGCTGCGCCCACTGGCCCGCTTCGACGCGCGCGACCACTTCGGCGGCACCGCGCCGACGATCCGCGCCGGACTCGAGACGTACCTCGCCTCGCGCGGCGTCGAACTCGGCGGCGGGCCGGTGGTGATGCTCGCCCACGCCCGGGTCCTCGGCCATGTCTTCAACCCGCTGACCCTGTACTGGTGCCACGCGCCCGGCGGCGCGCCGCTGTGTGTCGTCGCCGAGGTGCACAACACGTACGGCGAGCGGCACTGCTATCTGCTGCGGCCCGGCGAGGAGGGCGCCGACGGCGAGGAGAACACCTTCTGGGTGGACAAGGAGCTGTACGTCTCGCCGTTCTTCCCCGTCGACGGCGGCTACCGGATGCGGCTGCCCGAGCCGGCGGAGCGCCTGAAGCTGACGGTCCATCTGGAGCGTGACGGCGGGCGGCCGTTCACCGCGACCGTACGGGGCGTACGCCGCGAGGCGACCGCGTGGGCCCTGCTGCGGGCGGCGCTGCGGCACCCGCTGTCCACCGCCGTCGTCTCCGCCTCCATCCGCTACCACGGCATCCGTCTGTATCTGCGCGGTCTGCCCGTGCGGCCCCGTCCCCGACACCGCCCCCAGGAGGGTGTGAAATGAGTGTGTCCGAGTCCCTGACGCCCCCGGCGTCGTCCGACGCGTCGGCCCCTTGCTCGCAGGCGCCGCCCGCGTTCGCCGTCGACGCGCGGCGCTGGCCGGACGTGGCCCGCCCGCCGAGGGCCTCCTGGCTGCGTACGGCCGTCGCCGAGCGGGTCGTACGCCACGCGCTGTCCCGGCTCGCGCTGCGGGTCAGGCTGGGGGACGGCGAGACGCTGGGCCTCGGCGGACCGCTGATGGACGTGCGCGACCCGCACGCGTTCTTCCGCCGGATCGGTGCCACCGGTCTGATCGGTTTCGGCGAGTCGTACATGGCGGGCGAGTGGGAGGCCGACGACCTCGTCGCCGTCCTGACCGTCCTCGCCGAGAACGCCGCCGTGCTCGTGCCCGCACCGCTCCAACGGCTGCGCAGGGTCTGGGCGTTGAAGCGCCCCGACGCGCAGCGCAACACCCCCGAGGGCTCGCGGGACAACATCAGCCACCACTACGACCTGTCCAACGAGCTGTTCGCCCTCTTCCTGGACGAGACCCTCTCGTACTCCTCCGCGCTCTTCCGGGGCTTTCCCGCCGACGCCTCGCTGCTGCCGGCCGCGCAGCACCGCAAGATCGACCGGCTCCTCGACGAGGCGCTGGTCGGCCCCGGCACCCGGCTGCTCGAAATCGGCACCGGCTGGGGCGAGTTGGCCATCCGGGCAGCCGCACGCGGCGCGCGGGTCGTCACCGTGACGCTCTCCCAGGAACAGCTGGCCCTCGCGGAGAAACGGATCGCGGCGGCCGGCCTCGCGGACCGGGTGACGGTGCGACTGCGCGACTACCGGCAGGTGCGGGGCACCTTCGACGCCGTCGTCAGCGTCGAGATGATCGAGGCGGTGGGGGAGGAGTTCTGGCCGGAGTACTTCACCACCCTGGACAGACTGCTCGCGCCCGGCGGACGGATCGCGCTCCAGGCGATCACGATGCCGCACGACAGGCTGCTGGCGTCACGCACCACCCACACCTGGATCGGCAAGTACATCTTCCCCGGCGGACTGACCCCCTCCGTCGAGGCGATCGAGCAACTGACCGCGTCACACACGTCGTTGAGGGTTGTCGAGCGGGACGGATTCGGGCCGCACTACGCGCAGACGCTCCGGCTGTGGCGCGAGAGGTTCACCGAACGGGCGCCGGAGGTCGACGCGTTGGGCTTCGACGCGACGTTCCGGCGGATGTGGACCTTCTATCTCGCCTACTCCGAGGCCGGGTTCCGCTCCGGCTATCTCGACGTCCAGCAAATGGTGCTTGCCAGGGAAGGAACGACCCGATGACGGGTATCAGGCCGACGGCCGTCCGTACCGGAGCCGCGCACCGGCTGCTCCCGCTCGCCGAGCGGATCCTCGGCGCCCGGCTGCCGCTGCGGCTGCGCGCCTGGGACGGCGCCCTCGCGTTCGAGGAGGGCCGGATGGGCGTGGACCAGATCCTGGCCGTACGCCCTTCGGGGCGGGGGAGCGGTGACATGCCGCTCACGCCGCGGGACTGGTACGCGCGGGAAGGCGGGACACGGTGAACGGATATCCCTGGGGCGCTTTCGGCCAGGGCGTCGGGTTCGCGGTGCTCGCCGCGTTCGCCGTCATGCTGGTGACCTTCGCCGTCGCCGTCGGCAAGGGCCTGCACCGGATCGTCGACATCGCCTGGGGGGTCGCCTTCACGGCGGTCGCCGTGACCGGCTACGCGGTGTCGGCGGGACAGGGGGACGACGCGCGCCGGCTGCTGGTCACCGTGCTGACCGCCGTGTGGGGGCTGCGGCTGGCCGTCCACATCGCCCGCCGGGGGTGGGGGCACGGCGAGGACGCGCGGTACGAGGCGATGCTCGCCAAGGCGCCGGGCAGCCGGAACCTGTACGCGCTGCGCATGGTCTATCTGCTGCAAGGGCTGCTGGTCGTGCTGGTCTCGCTGCCCGTACTGGCCGCGCTGTACCTCCCCGGCGGCCTCGGCCCAATCGCGTACGTGGGCTGCGCCCTCTGGCTCGTCGGGCTGGTCTTCGAGGCGGTCGGCGACGCCCAGCTCGCCCGGTTCAAGGCCGATCCGGCGAACCGGGGGCGGATCATGGACCGCGGCCTGTGGAGCTGGACCCGGCACCCGAACTACTTCGGTGACTTCTGTGTCTGGTGGGGGCTGTTCCTGATCGTCTGCGACGATCCCGTGGTCGCGGCGGCGACGCTCGTCAGCCCGCTCGTGATGAGCTTCCTGCTGATCGGCGGGAGCGGGAAGCGGCTGCTGGAGCGGCACATGGCGCGGCGGCCGGGCTTCGCCGACTACGCCGCCCGTACGAGTGGTTTCCTGCCGCTGCCGCCGCGCAAGGGCTGATCTACGGCCCGCACTCCTGTCCACAGGGGTGCGGGCCGCGCACCGCTCAGGTGGGGAAGTTCATCAGCGCCAGCGGGTCCGAGGTCGGCTGCGGCGAGCCGCCCGCCGGTTCCAGCGTGATGCCCATGCCCGACGCCTCCCCGACGGAACCGGCCATCAGCACCGAGTCCGACGACGCGGAGGGGTCCAGCAGCCCCGCGTCACGCATCGTGCCGTCGTCGTTGAACCAGAGCTGGTAGACCTTGCCGCCGGGCGGCTTCGGCAGGCCCGACGCGATGAACGCCGCCTTGTCCCTGGCCTGCGAGACGACGACCGTGCCGGTCGCCCCGTCGGACAGCTCGCCCGTACGGATCTTGGCGTCGGGCGCCGCGAGTACGGCGGCCAGTGCCTCGGACCGCTGCTGCGAGTCCGACGCCCGCGCGCGGGCGTCCTGGGCCTCCTGGTGCTGCCACACGGCGACCCCGCCGAAACCGGCGGCGGCGGCCAGGCACGCGGCCAGCGCGAAGCGCGACAGCGCGCGCCCCCTGGCGGCTCCGCCGCCGGCGCCGCGTGACTCCCGGCTTACCTTGGGCGGCTCCTGGCGTTCGGTGGCGATCCGCCGCAGCACCTGCTCCTTGAGCGCGGGCGGCGGCGTCACCGCCACGGCCAGGCCCAACCGCGTGGTGGTGGCGGCCAGTTCGCGTACCTCCTGGGCGCAGGCCGGACACACCTCCAGATGCCGCTCGAACTCGGCGCGCTCGTCGGGCGCCAAGGCGTGCAGCGCGTAGGCGCCGGTCAACGTGTGCAGTTCGGCTGTGCTGCTCATGCGTTCACCCCCAGGCAGTCGCGCAGCCGGATGAGTCCGTCGCGCAGTCGTGTCTTGACCGTGCCGAGCGGCACGGAGAGCAGTTCGGCCACTTCCCGGTAGGCGAGCCCCTGGTAGTACGCCAGCGTGACCGACTGGCGCTGGAGTTCGGTGAGGGTACGGACACAGCGCCGTACCTGTTCACGCTCGAGACGGGACTCGACCTGCTCCGTCACCTCGTCGAAGGCCGGTGTCCGGTCCAGCAGCGCCGCCCGGTGCTCGCGGTCGCTGGACGCCTGGGCGGAGCGGACCCGGTCCACCGCGCGCCGGTGGGCGAGGGTCAGTACCCAGGTCATACCGCTGCCGCGGGACGCCTGGAAGCGCGGGGCGCTGCGCCAGACTTCGAGCAGGACCTCCTGGGCGACCTCTTCGGACTGGGCGGGATCGCGCAGGACGGAGCGGACGAGTCCGAGTACGGGCCCGCAGACCATGTCGTACACCTGGGCGAAGGCCGCCTGGTCGCCCCGGGCCACCTGGCCCAGCAGTTCTTGCAGGTCCGGCCCGGCAGAAGCGGGGCCGCCGATATGTACGGCTTGTTTCACGCGGCTGTTCCTCCACGGTGCGGGCGTGCGTGCGTTCCTGCCGCCCGGCAGGGCGGACGGTTTCACCGCCTATTCGGAGCCGCGTTCGTCAGGGATTGGTCCGGCCTTCGCCCGATGGTGTCACGACCGGTCAAATTCGCGATATAACGTGGTTGACCGCGTTCGGATAGTCGCGATATGTTCGCGGCCGAGTATTCGTATCGGGGTAACCGGGTGGCGGGGAGGAGGGCGTGACATGGGGGTGAAACGGCGCAAACTCAGCAATCCGCTGGCCCTCGCCGTCATGGCGCTGCTCTCGGAGCGGCCCATGCATCCGTACGAGATCGCGCGGACGCTGCGGCAGCGCGGCAAGGAGAACAGCGTCAAGATCAATTTCGGCTCGCTCTACACCGTGGTCCAGAACCTCGAGAAGCACGGGTACGTGGAGGTCGCCGACGTCCAGCGGCAGGGCAACCGCCCCGAGCGCACCCTCTACGGCCTGACCGGGGCCGGACGCGAGGAGATGCTCGACTGGCTGGCCGACCTCGTGGCCGTACCGGCACGCGAGTTCCCGCTCTTCGAGACGGCGCTCTCGCTCGTCGGCGTCCTGCCGCCCGACGAGGTGGTGGTGCTGCTGGAGGAGCGGCTCGCGAAGCTCGACGTCGAGTACGCGGCCGGCCGCGCGGTTCTTGCGCAGCTCGGCAGGACGCTGCCCCGGCTCTTCGTCGTGGAGACGGAGTACGCACTGCACATGACGGCCGCTCAGGCCGACTGGATCCGGGGCCTGTTGAGGGAGATGGCCGAAGGCACGCTCACCGGCATCGACGACTGGCGGCGGTTCCACGAGACGGGCGAGACGCCCGAGGAGTGGCGGAAGCTGGAGGGTGAGCACCCGCCGGCGCCCTGAGACGGGCGCCGAAGCGGGCGCAGTGAGAAGACCGGACGAGAAAGCCCTGGCGGCGCTGTTGGCCCAGCCCCGCCAGGGTGACGAACCCCAGACCTGACCGCTCGTGAAAGCGCTCCGGCCGTCGAGGTGCGGCACACCAAGGATAGCCCGGCGCTCTTCACGCGAACCGGTTCCGCCTGGTCGGAGCCGTTCACCACAGGAGAGCTCTGTCATGACCGACCGCAGTGACGACCGTAGTAACCACCGCAGAACCGATCCCGGCTCCAGCGGCGGGGCGCCCGCCGTGGAGGCGCGCGATCTCGTGAAGACCTACCCGGGCGATGTCACCGCGCTCACCGGGATGTCCCTCACCGTCGAGGCCGGCACGGTCCTCGGACTGCTGGGACCCAACGGCGCCGGCAAGTCGACCACCGTCAAGATCCTCACCACCCTGGCCCGCCCCGACAGCGGCACCGCCACCGTCGCGGGGCACGACATCCTGCGCCACCCCGACCGGGTGCGCCGCTCGATCGGGGTCGTCGCCCAGCGCTCCGGCGCCGACCCGATGGCCACCGGCCGCGAGAACCTGGTGCTCCAGGGCCGTCTCTACGGCCTCCGGGGCACCGAACTGACCGCGCGCGTCGACGCGTTGCTCGACCGCTTCGCCCTCAGCGACGCGGCGGGGCGACCCGTCAGGGGCTACTCGGGCGGTATGCGGCGCCGTCTCGACGTGGCGCTCGGCCTCGTCCACCGACCCGACGTGCTGTTCCTGGACGAGCCGACGACCGGGCTCGACCCGGAGGCCCGTACGGCCATGTGGGACGAGATTGCCAGGCTCGCCGGCGACGAGGGCCTGACGATCCTGCTGACCACGCACTATCTGGAGGAGGCCGACCGGCTCGCCGAGCGCATCGCGATCGTCGACCGCGGCCGGGTCGTGGTCGAGGGCACTCCGGACGAGCTGAAGGGCGAACTGCACGGCGACGCCGTGCACATGGAGCTGCGTGCCGACGGTGACCGTACGGTGCTGGCCGGGGCGCTGGGTCTGCTGCCCGGCGTGCGCGACATCCAGGTCGACGGGCGCAGGGTCAGTGTCCGGGCCGACGACGGCGCGGCCGCCGTACCCGCGCTGCTCGCCGCGCTGGAGCGGTCCGGGGCGGCCGTCGCCGCCGCGACGGTGGCCCGGCCCTCCCTGGACGACGTCTACCTGCGCTACGCCGGACGCCGCTTCGCCGAGGCCGACGCCCAGCGGTCCACCGACGGGTCCGACGTCCCCGCACTTGCCGCCGGAGGCGCCCGATGAGCACCCAAGTCCTCACCCAGACCTGGTACATGACGCAGCGTCAGCTCATGGCGCTCGTGCGGCAGCCCGTCTTCCTGGTGATCCAGCTGGTCCAGCCGGTGATCTGGCTCTTCCTCTTCGGCAACCTCTTCAAGAAGGTCGTCGAGCTGGGCGGCTTCGGCACCACCTCCTACCTGGACTATCTGATCCCGGGCATCGTGGTGATGAGCGCGCTCGGCTCCAGCATGTGGGCCGGCATGGGCACGCTGGAGGAGATCGAACGCGGCACGCTGAACCGCTTTCTGACCACGCCGGTCAGCCGCAGCGCGCTGATGAACGCCAACGTCGTGCAGAACGGCATCAGCACCGCCGTACAGTCCGTGATCATCCTGCTGCTCGGGAAGCTCGGCGGCGCCGACTACCCGGGCGG
>NZ_MDCR01000001.1:19256-30756 GCF_001723055.1 Streptomyces niveus | reverse complement strand
GGTGGTCCGCGCGCGCGGACCGCGCGAGGCCGAGACCGTGGGGCTCCTCGAAACCAACTTCCGGCACGTCAACATCGCCCTGGTCAACGAGATGGCCGTGCTCTGCCACGACCTCGGCGTCGACCTCTGGGACGTCATCCGGTGCGCCGAGACCAAGCCGTTCGGCTTCCAGGCCTTCCGCCCCGGCCCCGGCGTCGGCGGCCACGGCGTCCCCATGGACCCCAGCTACCTCCCGCACGCGAGCCGCACCCCGGGCCACCCGCTGCGGATGGTGGGCCTCGCGCAGGAGATCAACACGCGGATGCCGCAGTACGTGATCCAGCGCTGCGCCGCGCTCCTCAACGAGCACGGCAAGTCCGCGCGCGGCGCCCGCGTCCTGCTCCTGGGCGTCACCTACAAGCAGGACCACGCCGACCAGGAGGGCTCACCGTCCACCGAGATCGCCTGCCGGCTGACCGACCTGGGCGCGACCGTCAGCTACCACGATCCGTACGTCCCCGACTGGCGCGTACGCGACCAGCCGGTCCCCCGCGCCGACTCTCTTTACGAGGCAGCGGCGCACGCGGACCTGACGGTGCTGCTCCAGCACCACCGTACGTACGACCTCCAAGGTCTCGCCGTGAAGGCCCAGTTGCTGCTCGACACCCGTGGGGCGAGCCCGGCGGGCGCGGCGTACCGCCTCTGAGACGTCGGGCCCACCGGCCTTCCGCAGTCAGGCAATTGCCTACGACGGTGTCGTAGCGGACTGCTATGGTCCAGGGCGCTCGCACAACGGTGTGGGCATTCCTTGGGGGGATCCTTCCTATGAGCCAGTCCGTTCCGCCGCCCGGCAACCCGTACGCCAACGGCCCCGGCGGGCCCGTCCCGCCCGGCTCCGGCAACCCGTTCGCCGGTGGGCCCGGCAACCCCTTCGCGCCGGCCCCTCCGGCCCCGCCGGTCCGTGACGCCCTGGGCCTCGGGCTCGCCGCCGCGGCGGGGACCGCGATCGCCGCCGCCGCGATCTACGGCGGGATCGCCGGTGCCATCGAGAGCGAGATCAGCTTCGCCGCGATCGGCGTCGGCTTCGTCATCGGCTGGGTCGCGGGCAAGGTCGGCGGCCGTAACCCGATCCTCGCCGTCGTCAGCGCCGTACTCGCGCTGGCCGCCGTCTACCTGGGGCAGATCTTCGGCATCGCGATCATCGGCGCCGACGAGTTCGGCGTGCCGGTGACCGAGATGCTGTTCGACAACTTCAGCCTGCTGACCGACGCGTGGAACGCGAGCAAGGACGTGATGACGTTCCTCTTCCTCGCCCTGGCCGCGTTCGCGGCGTTCTCGGGCGCCAAGAAGGCCTGACCCGGCGCCTGATCGCGTGCGGCGCACCCGCCGCACGCGGTCAGGGCGTGCTCAGCTCCGCCACCAGTCGTCGAGCGGCGTGACCGGTACGGCCCGCTTGTGCCGGGTCGCGAGGTACACCGACTCCACGCGCGCCGCCAGCTCCGGCGTCACGTCGACGCCCTCCAGATAGTCGTCGATCTGCGCGTACGTCAGACCGAGCGCCTCCTCGTCGGGCAGCGCGGGCCGGTCGTCCTCCAGGTCGGCCGTCGGCACCTTCTCCCAGACACTCGGCGGTGATCCCAACTCCCGCAGCAGCGCCGCTCCCTGACGTTTCGTCAGCCCGGTAAGCGGAGTGATGTCGACACCACCGTCGCCGTACTTGGTAAAGAAGCCGGTCACCGCCTCCGCCGCGTGGTCGGTCCCCACGACGAGCAGCCCCAGCTGCCCGGCGATCGAGTACTGGATCACCATGCGCTCGCGGGCCTTTATGTTGCCGCGTACGAAATCCCGCAGCCGGGGCTCGTCGCCCAGCAGCTCCCGCAGCCCGAGGGCCGACTCGGCGGCGACGGCGTCCGCGCTCGGCTTGACGTTCACCGCGATCGACCGGTCGGGCCCGATGAACTCCAGCGCGATCTGCGCGTCGTCCTCGTCGGCCTGTACGCCGTACGGCAGCCGCACCGCGACGAAGACGCACTCGTGCCCCTCGGCGCGCAGCTCCGCGCTCGCCAGCTGGCACAGCCGCCCGGCCAGCGTGCTGTCCTGGCCGCCGCTGATCCCGAGCACATAGCCCGTGGCCGGGGTCGAGCGCAGATAGTCCTTGAGGAAGTCGACCCGTCGCCGGATCTCGACCTTGGGCACGATGGTCGTCCGGACGCCGAGTTCGGCGAGGATCTGTTCGCGTTGGTTCACCACGCGCGCACTCTACCGACCGTGAAACGGGTGGCCCGGACCGCGTACGGTCCGGGCCACCCGCCGATCATCCCAGGCGAAACGGTCAGCGGCTGTGCTGCGAGTCCGCGACCGTCACCTCGACACGCTGGAACTCCTTGAGCTCGCTGTAACCGGTCGTCGCCATCGCCCTCTTGAGCGCGCCGAAGAAGTTCATCGATCCGTCCGGGCTGTGCGAGGGCCCGGTCAGGACCTCCTCCGTCGTCCCGACGATGCCCAGGTCCACCAACTTGCCACGCGGCACGTCCTCGTGGACGGCCTCCATGCCCCAGTGGTGCCCCTTGCCCGGCGCGTCGCTCGCCCGCGCCAGCGGGGAGCCCATCATCACCGCGTCGGCGCCGCACGCCACAGCCTTGGGCAGGTCGCCGGACCAGCCCACACCGCCGTCGGCGATCACGTGCACGTACCGCCCGCCGGACTCGTCCATGTAGTCACGCCGCGCGGCGGCCACGTCCGCGACCGCCGTCGCCATCGGCACCTGGATGCCCAGCACGTTACGGGTGGTGTGCGCGGCCCCGCCGCCGAAGCCCACCAGCACACCGGCCGCGCCGGTGCGCATCAGGTGCAGCGAAGCGGTGTACGTGGCGCAGCCGCCGACGATGACCGGGACGTCCAGCTCGTAGATGAACTGCTTGAGGTTCAGCGGCTCGGCGGCGCCCGAGACATGCTCGGCGGAGACCGTGGTGCCACGGATCACGAAGATGTCCACGCCGGCGTCCACGACGGCCTTGGAGAACTGCGCGGTGCGCTGCGGCGAGAGCGCGGCGGCCGTGACCACGCCCGAGTCGCGCACCTCCTTGATGCGCCGCCCGATCAGCTCTTCCTGGATCGGCGCGGCGTAGATCTCCTGGAGCCTGCGGTTGGCGGTCGCCTCGTCCAGCTCGGCGATCTCGTCCAGCAGCGGCTGCGGGTCCTCGTAACGGGTCCACAGACCTTCGAGGTTGAGTACGCCGAGACCGCCCAGCTCACCGATGCGGATCGCCGTGCTCGGCGAGACCACGGAGTCCATGGGGGCGGCCAGGAACGGCAGTTCGAAGCGGTAGGCGTCGATCTGCCAGGCGATCGAGACCTCCTTCGGGTCGCGGGTGCGCCGGCTGGGGACGACGGCGATGTCGTCGAAGGCGTACGCCCGGCGTCCGCGCTTGCCGCGGCCGATCTCGATCTCAGTCACGATGTGTGGCCTTTCCTCTACGTCTGCGCCTTCAGTATCCCCGACCCGGCCCGGCACACCGGTGAGGGGCGGTCCCGAGATGAACGGGACCGCCCCTCACCGGAGAGCGGGTTGTCAGCGACCGGTGTAGTTCGGCGCCTCGACCGTCATCTGGATGTCGTGCGGGTGGCTCTCCTTGAGCCCCGCCGCGGTGATCCGGACGAACCGGCCCTTGCGCTCCATCTCGTCGATGGAGGCCGCGCCCACATAGCCCATGGTCTGCCGCAGGCCGCCGATGAGCTGGTGCAGCACGGCGCTCAGCGGGCCACGGTACGGCACCTGGCCCTCGATGCCCTCGGGGACGAGCTTGTCGTCCGCGGACACCTCGCCCTGGAAGTAACGGTCCTTCGAGTACGAGCGGCCCTGGCCGCGCGACTGCATCGCACCGAGCGATCCCATCCCGCGGTACGACTTGAACTGCTTGCCGTTGATGAACTGGAGCTCACCCGGCGACTCCTCACAGCCGGCGAGGAGGCTGCCGAGCATCACGGTGGACGCGCCGGCCGCGAGGGCCTTGCCGATGTCGCCCGAGTACTGGAGGCCGCCGTCGCCGATGACCGGGACGCCCGCCGCCTGGCAGACCACCGCGGCCTCGTAGATCGCCGTGACCTGGGGGACGCCGATGCCGGCGACCACCCGTGTCGTACAGATCGAGCCGGGTCCGACGCCGACCTTCACACCGTCCACACCGGCGTCGATCAGCGCCTGGGCGCCGTCGCGGGTGGCCACGTTCCCGCCGATGACGTCCACCGGAACGCTCGACTTGATCTTGGACATCCAGCTCAGCGCGTTGCTGTTGTGCCCGTGCGAGGTGTCCACGACCAGGAAGTCCACCCCGGCCGCGACCAGCGCCTGGGACCGCTCCAGCGCCTCGGGGCTGGCACCGACGGCCGCGCCGACGAGCAGCCGGCCCTCGGCGTCCTTGGCCGCGTTCGGGTACTTCTCGGCCTTGACGAAGTCCTTGACGGTGATGAGGCCCTTGAGAACGCCCTTGTCGTCGACGAGCGGCAGCTTCTCGATCTTGTGGCGGCGCAGCAGCTCCATGGCGTCCACGCCGGAGATGCCGACCTTGCCGGTGACCAGCGGCATCGGGGTCATGACCTCGCGCACCTGACGCGCGCGGTCCGACTCGAAGGCCATGTCGCGGTTGGTGACGATGCCGAGGAGCTTGCCCGCGGCGTCGGTGACCGGGACGCCGCTGATGCGGAACTTGGCGCACAGCTCGTCCGCCTCGCCGAGCGTCGCGTCGGGGCGGACCGTGATCGGGTCGGTGACCATGCCGGACTCGGAGCGCTTCACGAGGTCGACCTGGTTGGCCTGGTCGGCGATGGAGAGATTGCGGTGCAGCACGCCGACGCCACCCTGCCGTGCCATGGCGATCGCCATGCGGGCCTCGGTGACCTTGTCCATCGCGGCGGAGAGCAGGGGGAGGTTCACCCTGACGTTCCGGGACACCAGGGACGTGGTGTCCACCTGGTTCGGGAGGACTTCCGAGGCGCCGGGCAGCAGCAGCACGTCGTCGTATGTCAGCCCGAGCGTCGCGAACTTCTCGGGCACTCCGTCGACGTTTGCAGTCATGACACCTTCCCCAATGGCCTTGATCGGTGCGGATGCCCATGCTAACGGGAACCGGGGGCGTCGAATTCCACGCTTTCCATACCCCCGCGCCGCGCTGTGCCCCCCGGTCACGGCCCGACCACCGCCGGTCGCCGGCCGGTTACCGGTTACTGCTCGGCCAGCGCCCGCAGTCTGCTGAGCGCGCGGTGCTGCGCGACCCGTACGGCGCCGGGCGACATCCCCAGCATCTGACCGGTCTCCTCGGCGGTGAGCCCCACGGCGACCCGCAGCACGAGCAGCTCGCGCTGGTTGTCCGGGAGGTTGGCGAGGAGCTTCTTCGCCCACTCGGCGTCGCTGCTGAGCAGCGCCCGCTCCTCCGGGCCGAGGGAGTCGTCGGGCCGCTCGGGCATCTCGTCCGAGGGCACCGCCGTCGAGCCCGGGTGCCGCATGGCGGCCCGCTGGAGATCGGCGACCTTGTGCGCGGCGATGGCGAAGACGAAGGCTTCGAAGGGCCTGCCGGTGTCCCTGTAGCGCGGCAGCGCCATGAGAACGGCGACGCAGACCTCTTGGGCGAGGTCCTCCACGAAGTGGCGGGCGTCACCCGGCAGTCGGTTCAGCCGGGTGCGGCAGTAGCGCAGCGCGAGGGGGTGCACATGGGCCAGGAGATCGTGCGTCGCCTGCCCGTCCCCGTCGACGGCACGGTGTACGAGCGCACCGATCACCGTGGTCTCGTCATCGCGCATCGGACCATGGTGCCTCGGCGGCTGCTGATCCGTGGCACCGCGTTCATAGTTGTGCACCGAAGCGTTATGAGTAGGTGCGCCGGCACTCATCTCCTGCGCCCTCACCTTCCGCTCGCCCGACTCGTCCCCGAGGAACTCCACAACTCAAGGATGCGGCATCGGGCGGGAAACTGTGGCGTACGGGCACCGGTCACCCTCTCCGCCGCCCCGCCCGCCGCACGGCAGACGGGGTTCCACGACTGTCCGGACGAGCCGTCCGCACGGGTCCGACCAGCGGCTAACGGACCAGGCCCCAGCGGAATCCGAGGGCCACGGCATGTGCCCGGTCGGACGCGCCGAGCTTTTTGAACAGCCGCCGGGCGTGCGTCTTGACCGTGTCCTCGGACAGGAACAGCTCGCGCCCGATCTCCGCGTTCGACCGGCCGTGGCTCATGCCTTCGAGCACCTGGATCTCCCGCGCGGTGAGCGTGGGGGCCGCGCCCATCTCGGCCGACCTGAGCCGGCGCGGGGCGAGCCGCCAGGTCGGGTCGGCGAGCGCCTGGGTGACCGTCGCGCGCAACTCGGCGCGGGACGCGTCCTTGTGCAGATAGCCGCGGGCACCGGCGGCGACCGCGAGCGCGACACCGTCCAGATCCTCGGCGACCGTGAGCATGATGATCCGGGCGCCCGGATCGGCGGACAGCAGTCGGCGAACGGTCTCGACGCCGCCCAGACCGGGCATGCGTACGTCCATCAGAATCAGGTCCGAGCGGTCGGCGCCCCAGCGGCGGAGAACTTCCTCACCGTTGGCCGCGGTCGTCACGCGCTCGACGCCGGGCACGGTCGCAACCGCGCGGCGCAGCGCCTCTCGGGCAAGCGGGGAGTCGTCGCAGACGAGGACGGATGTCATGGCCGCCCTCCGCAGCTGATGCGCGTCACGTTGAGCCTCCAGGCTGAGTACATGTGGTCACCTGTGCGATTGACGCCATCGGACATGTGCCCGATCGCTTCTTCCTTCAACCGCCTCGACCACTCAACGACGGTCACTCGAAAGAGTTACGGGTCCGGAACCGCCTTCGGCACTCTACGTGAGGAGGCGCACACAGAGCAGAGCCTCGCGGGCAGCCCTTCGATCACTCTGAGCTATGCCCCATTTAGCTCCATTTCTTCGCTTTTGCTGGTGTCTGTGGCTACATTCGCAATGAGTCATATTTACATCTACTTACACAGGAGATGTACGGTCGTGAGCACGGTGCGATCAGCGCGCCGGGCTCGTACCCGGCGCCCTGGGGCGCATCTCACGCCCTAGCGGCCCGTATCCGCCTCCACGGATCAAGGGGACATGAGCAATGGCAGATTTCTCCCGGCTTCCCGGACCGAACGCAGATCTGTGGGACTGGCAGCTCCTCGCGGCCTGTCGCGGCGTCGACAGTTCACTGTTCTTTCACCCGGAGGGAGAGAGGGGTGCCGCACGCAGCGCACGCGAAACCTCGGCGAAAGAGGTCTGCATGAGATGCCCGGTCCGCGCGCAGTGCGCGGCCCACGCGATGGCGGTACGAGAGCCGTACGGCGTGTGGGGCGGGCTGACGGAGGACGAACGCGAGGAGCTGATGGGGCGGGCGCGCACCCGGCTGATCGCGACCTCGGGGGCCAACGGGTCGGGCCGCGCCTGACCTGCGACGAACATTCGAAGAAACGTTCCTGCATTTACCGCACCCGTTCACCGATCGGTGAACGGGTGCGAGGCGTCAGCGGGCCGCGGCGCGCTCCAGCTGGTCCAGCGTCGCCGCCACCGCCGGGACCCGCGCGAGATCGGGCAGCGTGAGCGCGACGATCTCGCGCCGGACGGCGGGTTCGACGGTGACCGTGCGGGCGGCCTTCGGCAGCACCGACTCCATGGCCAGCTCCGGCAGGAACGCGACGCCGAGTCCCGCCCCCACCAGGCCGATCACCGCCGGGTAGTCGTCGGTCGCGAAGTCGATACGGGGGGTGAAGCCCGCCTTCTCGCAGGCGTCCACCAGTTGGCGGCGGCAGCGCGGGCAGCCGGCGATCCAGGACTCGTCGGCGAGGTCCGCGATGGAGACGGTGTCGGCGCCGGCCAGCCGGTGACCCTCGGGAAGCAGCCCCACCAGCCGGTCGCTGAGCAGGGGCCGTACGACGAGGTCGCCCCACTCCTCGGCGGCGCCGCCGGTGGAGTCGCGCGCGGAGTCGGCCGTGGAGTCGTCGTGGACCGAGTCGTAGCGGAACGCCAGCGCGACGTCGCAGTCGCCGTCGCGCAGCATCTCGACGGAGCGTGGAGGTTCGGCGTCGACCAGCGAGACGCGGGTGCCCGGGTGGGCGGCGCGCAGGGCGGCCAGTGCGGCGGGGACCAGGGTGGAGCTGCCGCTCGGGAACGAGACGAGCCGCACCCGCCCGGCGCGCAGGCCCGCGATGGCCGCGACCTCCTCCTCGGCGGCGGTGAGCCCCGACAGGATGCCCGTCGCGTGCCGGACGAGGACCTCGCCGGCCTGGGTGAGGCGCATCTCGCGGCTGGTTCTGATCAGCAGGGTCGTACCGACCGAGGCTTCGAGGATCTTCATCTGCTGGCTGACGGCCGGCTGGGTGCAGCCCAGCTCACGCGCGGCGGCGGAGAACGAGCCGGTGGCGGCGACGGCGCGCAGGACACGGAGATGACGGGCTTCGATCACCCTTCAAACATAAGGGACGCTTGGGGGCGACGAGAAATTCGGAGCCGGTCATTTGAGAGGCGCGGGCCGACGGCGGGGGGTTACCGTGCCGGACATGAAGCTTCTGACCGTGAATGTGGGGCGGCCCAAGACCGTCGAGTACTCGGACGCGCCCGGCGGCGCCACCGGCATCGACAAGCGGCCGGTGGACGGCCCGGTCGCGGTGCGCGATCCCGGCCCGAAGGGCGTCGGCGCCAGCGGTCTGGCCGGGGACACGGTCTGTGATCTGCGCCATCACGGCGGCAGCGACCAGGCCGTGTATGTGTACGCGCGCGAGGATCTGGACTTCTGGGAGCGGGAGTTGGGCCGTCCGCTGGCCAACGGCAGCTTCGGCGAGAACCTGACGACGTCCGGACTCGACCTGAACGGGACGAAGATCGGGGAGCGTTGGCGGGTCGGTCCGGATCTGGTGCTGGAGGCGACCAGCGGCCGGATCCCGTGCCGTACGTTCGGCGGCTGGCTCGGCGAGCGCGGCTGGGTCCGGCGCTTCACCCAACAGGGCGTCACCGGTGCGTACTTCCGGGTCCTGGTGCCCGGCGAGATCCGTGCGGGTGATCCGGTCGAGATCGTGCACCGGCCCGATCACGACGTGACGGTGGCGCTCGCGTTCCGGGCCGTGACGACCGAGCGTGAGCTGCTGCCGCGGATGCTGGCCGCCGGGGAGGCCCTGCACGCGGAGGAGTTGAGGACGGCGCGGGAGTACGTGGCGAAACACGGGGACGGCGGCGTCGGCGATCAGGCCACGCCCGACGGGGCGCAGGGCGCTTCCGGTGACCGGACGGGGGCTCGCGAGGGGCGCGCGACGGTCTAACGTGCGGCCTTATGACGACTGCTTTGATTACGGGCGCGACAGCGGGGATCGGTGCGGCGTTCGCGCGGCGGCTGGCGGCGGGCGGGACCTCCCAGTCCGTCGGCGTGGGAAGCGGCCACAACCTGGTGCTGGTCGCCCGCGACACCGAACGCCTCCAGCACCAGGCCACCGAACTCCATGACCTGCACGGCATCGAGGCGGAGGTGCTGACCGCCGACCTGGCGACGGACGAGGGCATCGCGGCGGTCGAGAAGCGTCTCGGCGACCGTACGCACCCGATCGATCTGCTGGTCAACAACGCGGGGTTCGGGAACAAGGGCCGGTTCCTCGACGTCTCGATGGGCGACGAACTGACGATGCTGAAGGTGCACTGCGAGGCGGTGCTCCGGCTGACGTCGGCGGCGGTCACCGGGATGAGGGAACGCGGGCGGGGCGGGGTGGTGAACGTGTCGTCGGTGGCGGCGTTCGTTCCGCGGGGCACGTACGGGGCGTCGAAGGCGTGGGTGGTGCAGTTCACCCAGGGGGTCGCGCGCGATCTGACGGGGAGCGGTGTGCGGCTGATGGTGCTGTGCCCCGGCTTCACGCGGACGGAGTTCCACTCGCGGGCGGGGATGGGGACGGACAACATCCCCAACTGGATGTGGCTGGACGCGGACAAGCTGGTGTCGGCGGCGCTGTCGGACCTGGCGCGCGGCAAGGTGGTGTCGATCCCGGACCCCAGGTACAAGGCGCTGATGGGCGCGGTGAAGCTGGCGCCGCGGGGGTTGCTGGGCGGGCTCACGGCGAAGACCGGGCGGAAGTACGGGCCGAAGTAGCGCGGGGTGGCGGGCTCGCGGGCCGTCGCGGTGATCGAATGATCGGAGTCTTACGTCGTTCGATCACCGCGCACCAGTGTCCTCCCACCGTGCGTGAAGGTGCCGCCGAACGTCATGACCGGTTGCTCGGTCTGGTCCGTGAGCGCGGCACCGTACGGGTGTCCAACTCGCCGAGCGGTTGGGGGTCGCGACCGTCACCGCGCGGCGGGACGTGGAGGCCCTGGCCGCGCGGGGGCCGGCCCACCTCCGCCTGGTCCGATCATCTTTCGATCAATCAATCTTTCGCTCTTGACTTCGCTCAGCGCTGCTCGAAGTATCACGGCCATCGCCTGCCCCCGCCGTACAGGAGACCGACTTCCACCATGCACGACGCCTCTGACAATCGGCCGTCCGCGCTGCTCTCGATGGGTCCGGGCATCGCGGAACGGCTGTTCGCCCCCGGACATCTCGCCCGGCTGACCGGCCTCGTACGCACCGATCCCCGTCTCGTCGCGCACCGCCTCACCGGCCCGGATCCCGACCCCGCCGTCGTCGCCGCGCTCGCGGAGGCCGAACTGCTCGTCACCTGCTGGGGCGCGCCCCCGCTCACCGCCGAAGTCCTGGCAGCCGCGCCGAAGCTGCGCGCGGTCGTGCACGCCGCGGGCAGCGTCAAGCACCACATCACGGAAGCCTGTTGGGAGCGGGGCATCTCGGTCACGTCGGCGGCTGCGGCCAACGCCCTGCCCGTCGCCGAGTACACGCTGGCCGCGATCCTCTTCTCCGGAAAGCGGGTCCTCGGCTCCGCGCACCGCTACCGGGAGACCCGCGCCGCCCACGACTGGCACCAGGAGCTGGGCCGGGCGGGCAACTACCGCCGTACGGTCGGCATCGTCGGCGCGTCCCGGATCGGCCGACGGGTGATCGAGCTGCTGCGGCCGTTCGACCTGCGCGTCCTGCTGTACGACCCGTACGTGGACACCGCCGAGGCGGCGGCTCTCGGCGTCGAGCTGGTCCCCCTGGACGAACTGTGCGAGCGCTCCCAGGTGGTGTCGGTCCACGCGCCGCAGGTCCCGGCCACCCGCCACATGATCGGCGCCGCCGAGCTGGCGGCGATGCCGGACGGGGCGACGCTGATCAACACCGCGCGCGGCTCGCTGGTCGACGAGGCGGCGCTGCTGCCGCAGCTGGTCTCCGGGCGGCTCGACGCGGTGCTGGATGTGACGGATCCCGAACTGCCGCCGCCCGACTCGCCGTTGTACGACCTGCCGAACGTGCTGCTGACGCCCCATGTCGCGGGCTCGCTGGGCGTCGAGATCCACCGGATGGCCGATCAGGCGCTGGACGAGGTGGAGCGGTACACGAAAGGGCTGCCGTTCGAGGATCCCGTACTCCCGTCGGCGCTCGGGCACTCGGCG
>NZ_MDCR01000001.1:0-19150 GCF_001723055.1 Streptomyces niveus | reverse complement strand
CTCGGCGCGTTGTACGGAACAGCCGCCTGCGTCAGTGGCTGTGGCCGTGGCCGCCGTGACCGGCGTCGGCCTCTTCCTCGGCGGGCTTCTCGACGACCAGGGTCTCGGTCGTGAGGAGCAGCGCGGCGATGGAAGCGGCGTTCTCCAGCGCGGAGCGGGTGACCTTGACCGGGTCGATGACGCCGGACTTCACCAGGTCGACGTACTCGCCGGTCGAGGCGTTGAAGCCGTGACCCTTGTCGAGCTCGGCGACCTTCGCGGTGATGACGTAGCCCTCAAGGCCGGCGTTCTCGGCGATCCAGCGCAGCGGCTCGACCACGGCGCGGCGGACGACCGCGACACCGGTGGCCTCGTCGCCCGTCTTGCCCAGGCCGTCCTCCAGCACCTTGGCGGCGTGCACCAGGGCGGAGCCACCACCGGAGACGATGCCCTCCTCGACCGCGGCGCGGGTCGCGGAGATGGCGTCCTCCAGACGGTGCTTCTTCTCCTTCAGCTCCACCTCGGTGGCGGCGCCGACACGGATCACGCACACGCCGCCGGCCAGCTTCGCGAGGCGCTCCTGGAGCTTCTCGCGGTCCCAGTCGGAGTCCGTGGACTCGATCTCGGCCTTGATCTGGTTGACGCGGCCGACGACCTCGCTGCCGTCGCCACCGCCGTCGACGATCGTCGTGTCGTCCTTGGAGACGGTGACGCGGCGGGCGGTGCCCAGCACGTCGAGTCCGGCCTGGTCGAGCTTGAGGCCGACCTCCTCGGCGATGACGGTCGCGCCCGTGAGGGTGGCGATGTCGCCGAGCATGGCCTTGCGGCGGTCACCGAAGCCGGGGGCCTTCACCGCGACGGCGTTGAAGGTGCCACGGATCTTGTTGACGACGAGGGTGGAGAGCGCCTCGCCCTCGACGTCCTCGGCGATGATCAGCAGCGGCCGGGAGCCGCCCGCCTGGATGACCTTCTCCAGCAGCGGGAGCATGTCCTGGATGGAGGCGATCTTGCCCTGGTTGATCAGGATGTACGGGTCGTCGAGGACGGCCTCCATACGCTCCTGGTCGGTGACCATGTACGGCGAGAGGTAGCCCTTGTCGAAGGCCATGCCCTCGGTGAACTCCAGCTCCATGCCGAAGGTGTTGGACTCCTCGACGGTGATGACACCGTCCTTGCCGACCTTGTCCATCGCCTCGGCGATGAGCTCGCCGACCTGCGGGTCCTGGGCGGAGAGCCCGGCGACGGCCGCGATGTCGGACTTGTCGTCGATCGGGCGGGCCGTGTCCAGCAGTTCCTTGGAGACGGCGGCGACGGCGGCGTCGATGCCCTTCTTCAGGGCGGCCGGGGAGGCGCCGGCGGCGACGTTGCGCAGACCCTCGCGGACCAGCGCCTGCGCCAGCACGGTGGCGGTGGTGGTGCCGTCACCCGCGATGTCGTTGGTCTTGGTCGCCACCTCCTTCACGAGCTGGGCGCCGAGGTTCTCGTACGGGTCGTCGAGCTCGACCTCGCGGGCGATCGTGACACCGTCGTTGGTGATGGTCGGGGCGCCGAACTTCTTGTCGATGACGACGTTGCGGCCCTTGGGGCCGATCGTCACCTTCACCGTGTCGGCAAGCTTGTTGACGCCGCGCTCAAGGGCGCGCCGGGCGTCCTCGTCGAACTTCAGGATCTTCGCCATGGGAGCTTTCTCTTGTCCTCTCGAACGAACAACGAACTACGCCCCGGGCCACCCGGCGATGCGGGGGCCAGGGGCGCAGTTCACAGCAGACTGTGTGGAATTACTTCTCGATGATCGCGAGCACGTCGCGAGCCGAGAGGACGAGGTACTCCTCGCCGCTGTACTTCACCTCAGTACCGCCGTACTTGCTGTACAGAACGACGTCGCCGACGGAAACGTCGAGCGGGAGCCGCTCGCCGTTCTCGAAGCGACCCGGACCGACGGCCAGGACGACGCCCTCCTGGGGCTTCTCCTTGGCAGTGTCCGGAATAACCAGGCCAGAGGCCGTGGTCTGCTCTGCGTCGAGCGGCTGGACCACAATGCGGTCCTCGAGCGGCTTGATGGCAACCTTGGTGCTGGCGGTCGTCACGATCCGACCTCCCCCTTCGGAGATCTCACGGGGTTAACTGTCTGGGTGGCGTGACCGGGCTCGATCCGTCGTCGCGGGTGCCGGACCTGTCCTGTCACGCATTGGCACTCTCCATTGGGGAGTGCCAGGCCTGACACTATGACCGCGATTAGCACTCGGTCAAGCTGAGTGCCAATCGAGCCGGCGCGCGGCGGGTGCGATCCGGCGCTTTCGGGTACGTCCGGCGCGCGCTGCCGATGAGTTCCGCCGCCGTCCCCGGTCTGTCAGTGAGAGTTGGCACACTGCGGCTGCGAGGCCGGCCCGACCGGCCCGCGTCCAGTGAGCACCAGAACACGAGAGACCCCCAGGAGACCTTCGATGCGCACACTGATCAGCACCGCGTTCGTCTCGCTCGACGGCGTCGTGGAAGCCCCGGGCGGCGAGCCGGGCTACCGGAACTCCGGCTGGACCTTCAAGGACCTGGAGTTCCTGCCGGAGGCGTACGAGATCAAGGGCCGGGAGCAGGAGGAGTCCACCGCGCTCCTGCTGGGCCGGACCAGCTACGACGCGTTCAGCCCGGTCTGGCCGGGCATGGAGGAATTCGCCGAGTACAAGAAGATGCCGAAGTACGTGGTCTCCACCACCCTCACCGACGACGAGCTGGTCTCGGACTGGGGCTCGATCACGATCCTGCGGTCGCTGGACGACGTCGCCGCGCTGAAGGAGACCGAGGGTGGCCCGATCATCATGCACGGCAGCGCAGAACTGAACCGGAACCTCTCGGACGCCGGTCTGATCGACCGTTACCACCTGCTCGTCTTCCCGATCCTGCTCGGCGCCGGCAAGCGGCTGTTCAGCGAGACGGACAAGGACGCGCAGAAGCTGCGGCTCGTCGAGCACGAGGCGTACGCCAACGGCATCCAGAAGAACGTCTTCGACGTCGTGCGCTGAACACGCGTAACGCCCCTGCGGCGCAGGGGCGTTACGTGCGGGAACACCGCCCTAGACGTAGTCCTCCAGCTTCGCCACCGCGTAACCCTTGTCGGTGATCGTCTTCATGACGTTCCGGATCATGTCGGGCATCGAGCCCTTCCAGTCCTCTTTGCCGCGGAAATGCGTGAGGACGATGTCGCCGGGGTGCAGGTCCCTGTCCCACTCGCGCCACTCCATGTGGTCGGGGAACGCCTCGGACGACCAGAGCGGAACCGCCTTGACGCCACAGGACTTGGCGGCGCGCAGCGTGCCGGCGTTGTAGTTGCCGTACGGCGGCCGGAACAGCTCGGGCCGCTTCCCGTACCGCTTCTTGATCTTGTCCTGCTGGCCGCAGATCTCCCACTTCTGCTCCTCGTAGGAGAGCCCGGGGAGGTAGGGGTGGGTGAGGGTGTGGTTGTGCAGGGAGACGCCGCGTGCCTGCATCTTCTTGAAGTAGGCGTAGTTGTCGTTGATGACGTAGTCGCTGAGGAAGGCGCTGTACGGGATCTTCAACTCGTCCATCATGCGCAGCAGTTCGGGGTCCTTCTCAGCGCCGTCGTCGATCGTCAGGAAGACGACCTTCTCCTTCGTCGGGACGTTGGTGAAGACCGGCGGGAGGCTCGCGCCGCCGGTGACCTCGAAGCCCTTGCGGGTGGCGATCTTCGGCTTCACCACGGGCGGCGCGGGCGCGGCGAGCGGGGTCTTGGCGAGCTTCCACTTCTTGGCGGCCACGGCGCGCAGCGCCTGCGCCTTCACGGCCGCGGCGGCGTCGGCCTTCTTGACGGTCTCGGCCCCCGCGCCGGGGCCGGCCCGGCCCGGCTCGCCGGAGGGGGACTCCACCGGTCCGCCGCCACCGCCACCGCCGTCGCCGGTGCGCCCGGCGCCGCCGCGGTCCGAGGACCCCGCCGCGCAGGCGGAACCGAGCGCGGCGATCAGGAGTACGGCGGCGACCGCGCGGGTCCGGGGGCCGGGGTGTCGTAGCTGTCGACGCTGTCGTTCTGCGGCCTTTTCGTCGGTTTGTCTTACTAGTTGCATGGCGCCGCATCCTGTCAGCGACCGGCCCGCGCGCCCGGCCGACACCGCCGGGAAGCGATGACGGTCCCCCGGCTGGCCCACAATGGCCCGGTGAACGACTCCGCCTCGCCGACCCCCTCGCCGCTCGCCCTGCTGCTCTCCGACGAGGGCCAGGCCCTGCTCGCCGAACTCCGCGACCACGACCCGGCGCAGGAGCTGGCCCTGGCGACCCGGCTGCGCCGCGACCACCCCGCCGAGCTGGTCTCGTCGGCCCTCGCGCAGGCCCGGCTGCGGCAGCGGGCGGTCGCCAAGTTCGGCGAGCGGGACGCGTACCGCATGTACTTCACGCCCCACGGCGTCGAGCAGGCCACCCGCGCCTCGGTCGCCGCCCACCGGGCGGCCCGCTTCCGGACCATCACCCGCACGGGCGACGGCCCGGCGCGGCTCACGGACCTGTGCTGCGGCGTCGGCGGTGACGCGGTCGCGCTGGCCCGTGCCGGGTTCGCCGTGACGGCCGTCGACCGGGACGCCGCCACCGGCGAGATCGCCGCCCACAACATCCGTACGCTGGCGCCCGGCGCCCCGGCGCCCACGGTCGTGTGCGCGGACGTCATGACGTACGACCTGCGCGCCGCGCCCGCCCCCGACGCGCTGTTCATCGACCCGGCGCGGCGCGGCGGCCGGGGGCGGATCTTCGACCCCGAGGCGTACTCGCCGCCACTGTCCTGGGCGATCGACGCGGTACGTACGGTCGGCGCCGGCGGCATCAAGATCGCGCCAGGCATCCCGCACGAGCTGGTTCCCGACGACTTCGAGGCCGAGTGGATCTCCGACGGCGGCGACGTCAAGGAGGCGGTGCTGTGGCACGACGCGAACGGGGCGGGCGGCGGCGCGATCACGCCGGGAGCGCGGCGCGCCACCCTGCTGCCCGCAGGCAGCACACTCACCGGCCGCGGCCTGCCGAATCCCCAGGTCAGAAAGGTCGGCCGCTATCTGTACGAGCCGGACGGCGCCGTCATCCGCGCCCATCTGGTCGCCGAGGCCGCCGACGAGCTGGACGGCGGGCTGATCGACGAGACGATCGCGTACATCACGGCGGATGAGGCGCGCCCCACGCCGTACGCGACGGCGTACGAGATCACGGACGAGCTGCCGTTCAACCTCAAGCGGCTCAAGGCCCTGCTGCGCGAGCGCGAGGTCGGCATCCTGACGGTCAAGAAGCGCGGCTCGCCGGTCGAACCGGAGGAGCTACGGCGGAAGATGAAGCTCCAGGGGCGGAAATCGGCCACGGTCTTCCTCACCCGCGTCGCGGGCGCCCCGACGATGCTGCTCGGCCACCCCGCCGGGCACCCCACCGGGCACCCCACCGCCAGGAGCGAGTGAGATGGCGGGCGAGAGCGTCGTACGGGTGGCCTGGGGCCCCAGGCCCGAGTCCCACCGGGAGCAGGCGGCGCGCTGGCTGGACCTGCTGGGGTGGCTGACGCAGCTGTCGGCCGGCGCCCTGGCCGACTGGCGGTGGGACGGGCACGGCACCGCGCCGGGCGAGCCCGTGCCGCGCGACGTCGACGCCTTCGCCGGGGCGGTCGGCGCGGCGAACCGGCACGACGACGCGGACATCATCGGCAGTTCGGCCTACGTGGTCGGCCGCCAGCCGGACGGCGCCTACGCACAGCTCAGGGTGACGGCGGGCGGATCCAACGAGTTCTCGCCGTTCAGCGCGGCGCTGCTGCTCTTCCCGGGCTCCCCCGGCGGCGCCGTGCCGCTCGCGGACCGGCTCGCGGAGGCGCTGGCCGCCGTGGCCGGGGCGTGGGACGCGGACCACGGGAGCGCGCACGACCGTGAGCTGTTCACGGCGCTGCGGACCGCCTACGGCCTGCGGCCCTCGCAGCCGCGCTGCGGCTGGGCGGTCTTCCTGTCGGCGCACCGGGCCGCGCGGGTGCCCGCCGGCCTGGCCGCGCCACGCCTGGAAGCCGGGTCGGGCGGAGTCGTACTGGAAATCGGCACCACGACGGACGTGGTGCTGGCGGCGCACAGGACGCTCGCGGACGCGGGCGCGCTGGACCGCTGAGGCGGCGCGCCCGGCTCAGTCCTGGTCGTTGCCGTCCGGCTTCTCGGGGTTCTCGGCCCGCTTCTTCGCCGGCTGCTCCTTCGCCGGCTTCTTCAGCATCTCCGGCGTCTCCGGTGCCTTTGGCGCCTCCGGCTCCTGCGGCCGGGTGGCCTTGAGCTGGGCGTCCAGGATCCGGGCGTCCAGGTCGGTGATGTCGTCGGCGTAGATCTGCGAGAGCGGCTGGGGGCCGACGTACTGCTGGCAGTTGCACTGCGCCAGCTCGTACCGCTTCGGTTTCTTGTTCTCGTCCCAGGCCGTCGCCACCTCGACGTTCTCGTGGCACTTGCCCTGCCTGTCGTGCTTCGCGAGATGGTGCGAACACCCGCAGACGGGCTCCGGCGGCTTCTGGGACTCCTCCAGGGCGAGCCGGCCGCCCTCGACGAGCTTGATGCGCTCCACTCTTCGCTCGTGCCGGGTACGCAGCGCGCTCCGGCTCGTATCGGCGACCCAGCTGAAGCCACCGACCATGAAGAAGACGAAGATCCACCACAGCCAGTTCATCCGCCGCCCCTCTACTACCCCATGAAATGGCGCATGCGTTCTTCCCAGGATAGAACGGACAGCGTAGGAACGGCCTCAGGGAGCAGGGGGCGACTTCGGGACACATCCGGACAACACGCGTCACACGCGTCCCGTAGATCCCCGTTTCAGCGGTGGGCACCACCGCGTCGGCGCGCGGGCACCGGGCTCAGCACATGCCGCGACCAGCGCTGGTGGCCCACCGCCCGCACCGCCCCGAGCACGCCGACGACCAGCGCGATCACCCCGATTCCGACGAGGTACGCCACCTCTCCGACGCCCGCGGAGTCCGACTGGCCGCCGCCGGTCAGGGCGAGCCCGAAGCCGGTCACGCACAGCGCGAGGGACAGTCCCAGCCATACGGTGGCCCGGACGCCGGCCCGCAGCCGCTGGTCGTTCTCGGGGTCCGGCCCCAGCTCGGCCCAGGCGTCGATCCTGCGGCGCAGCGCGAGGTCCCTGGCGACGGCGAAGCCCGTACCGATCACCGTGGGCAGCAGGACGATCACACCGAGGATCAGCTCGACGAACCCGGTGATGTAGTCGGCGTTCCGGTCCTCGAAATTGCCGAGCCCCAGACTGATCAGCACCCACCCGAACCCCGCGACGAGCCCCAGCGACCAGAGCAGCAGCAGCGCGCCCGCGGTCAGGCTCCGACGCCGCAGCTCCTCCATCGCGAGGGCGCGCTCGGCGAGCATCGACTCGTGGTCCGGCCATGCCTGCGGGAGCGCGGGCGGCGGTGGCGGCGGCAGCGGCGGGCGTCGGAACACCCGGGGAGGCTATCCCCCGTGATCATCCCGCCGCAGGCCGGGGCCGACCCGCCGCCACCAGCCGGACGGCCCACCGGTAGTGCGTGACGGCCTTCGTGGCACCGATCAGCCCGGCGATCCACAGCAGGGCGCCGGCCCCCATCACGTACGCGACCTCCATGTAGGTGTCCTCGCCGCGTCGCGCGCTCGCGGGCGTCTCCAGGGACAGCCAGAGCCCGAGCGCCCCGGCCACGAAGGAGATCAGCAGCCAGCACAGGCTCAGACCCGGCAGTCGCAGGCGCGCGTCGCCCGCCGGGTCGCTCGCCACGGCCGCCCACTGGCGGGTCAGCCGGTACATCGCGACGTCCTGGCGCAGCAGCAGGCCGAGCACGATCCCGGCGGCCGTCATGACGCCGAGGCCGAGCGCCACGAGGATCACGCCGAGGCCGGCGGTGATCACATCGACGCCCTCCTCGAACAGCCCCAGCAGCCCCTCGCCCGCCATCAGCCAGCCGAACTCCACCCCCACCACGAGCAGCAGGAACTGCGTGAGCCGCGTCGGCCCCATGCCGCGCCCGACGAGCCAGTCGAGGATGGTCGCGCGCTCGGCGAGCATCGCGCCTTCGTCGGGCCAGGCGCGTATGTGTACGGGGGGCGGAGGCGGCGGCAGCGGGGAGGGGCGGCGAGACATGCGGCGACAGTATCGCCGCGCGCGGTGCGCCCCCGACATCGGGCGGGACGCCGACCGGGGCATGAGCGGCGGACCGAGGACGTCAGAGCCGGGCGGCCCGTTCCTCCAGCAGGGCGCGCTCGCGTTCGTTGCGGGTCAGCCCGGCCGCCCGTACGAACTCCGCCCGCGCCTCCCGCGTACGCCCCAGCCTCTCCAGCAGATCCCCGCGCACGCTCGGCAGCAGGTGGTAGCCCTTGAGCGCGGCTCCGCCGGGCCCGGCCGCCAGCGCGTCGACCAGTGCCAGTCCCGCCGCGGGGCCCTCGGCCATGGAGACGGCGACAGCGCGGTTCAGCTCCACGACGGGCGAGGGGGTGAGCGCGGCGAGCCGCCCGTACAGCGCGGCGATCGTGGCCCAGTCCGTGTCCTCGTACGTCGGCGCGCCCGCGTGGCACGCGGCGATCGCGGCCTGAAGGGCGTACGGGCCCGGCACCCCGCCCAGGGCGCTCGCCCGGGTCAGCGCGTCGACGCCGCGCCGGATCAGCAGCCGGTCCCAGCGGGCGCGGTTCTGGTCGGCGAGCAGGACGGGGGTGCCGTCGGGTGCGGTACGGGTCGCCGTACGGGACGCCTGGAGCTCCAACAGGGCCGCCAGCG
The DNA here is from genome assembly GCF_001723055.1 of Streptomyces niveus. Lineage (GTDB taxonomy): Bacteria > Actinomycetota > Actinomycetes > Streptomycetales > Streptomycetaceae > Streptomyces > Streptomyces niveus. Next base: position 10,426 of record NZ_MDCR01000001.1, on the reverse strand, counting down.
CGTGCACTTCGGGCTCCTTGGGCATCAGCCCGCTCAGCACGCGCGCGAGCCGCAGGGCGTCCTCGCACAGGCCGGGGCGCAGCAGGTCGTCCCCGGCGGTGGCGGCGTAACCCTCGTTGAAGACGAGGTAGATGACCTCCAGCACGGACGCGAGGCGCGCGTCGCGCTCCGCGCCGTACGGCACTTCGAAGGGCACACCCGCCTTGGCCAGAGCGCGCTTTGCGCGCACGATGCGCTGCGCGACGGTCGCCTCGGGCACCAGGAAGGCGCGCGCGATCTCGTCCGTGCCGAGCCCGCCGAGCAGCCGCAGCGTGAGGGCGACGCGCGCCTCGGTGGACAGGACGGGGTGGCAGGAGACGAAGACGAGCCGCAGCAGGTCGTCGTCGATGTCGTCCGGGTCGGCGGGCTCGGGCGGCGGCCCGGTGTCCTCAAGGGTGCGGCCGACCTCGGCGAGCTTTCGCGCGTACGTCTCTCGGCGGCGTACGAGATCGATGGCGCGGCGCCTGGCCGTGGCCATGAGCCAGGCTCCCGGGTTGTCCGGGACGCCCGACTCCGGCCACTGCTCCAGGGCGGCGACCAGCGCGTCCTGCGCCAGTTCCTCGGCGATGCCCACATCGCGTACGACGCGGGCGACGGCGGCGATGATCCGCGCCTGCTCGATCCTGAACACCGCTTCGACCGCGCCGTCTGCCCTCACGGCCACCCATCAGAACACCGGGGCGGACGGACGGCAAACGGGCGCCGCGGGCGGTATCTACTCGGCGATCTGGCGGGTCTCCGCGGTCAGGGTCCAGTAGTCCTCGTGGATCTGGAGGAACCGCTTGGCCCACTCGACGGCCTCGGCCTGGGTCTTGGCCTGGACGATCGAATACCCGCCGATGACCTCCTTGGACTCGGTGAACGGGCCGTCGGTGACCGTCAGCTTCCCGCCCGACCAGGTCACGCGGGTGCCCTCGGCGGTCGGGTGCAGCCCGCCGGTCTCCAGCATGGCGCCGGCCTTCTCCATCTCCTGGGCGAGCTGCCCCATCCGCTCGCCCAGTTCGGCGCTGTGGCCCTCGGCGGGCTGGTTGGACTCGTCGAGGTGGATCAGGGTCATGAAACGCGGCATGGTGACTCCTCGGTGTGCGACGGGCGGGACTGTTTCCCGCCTCTCACCCTTGCGTCGAACGGGCCGGGCCCGGATCGACACACGCCGCGACATTTCTCGGAAAGTTCTTCGCGGCCGGCTCCGGAGGGTCGCGGATCAGTCGGCCGTCCCGGCTCAGTCGGCCGTCTCGAACCGCCAGCGGTGCACCGCCCGCGCCACCAGCTCGCCGGCCGGCTCCGGAAGCTCGGGCAGCCCGGCCTCGTACGGGGCGTCCCACCAGGTCATCACCAGCACCCGGCCCCCGGGCGCGGTGAGCGTCTCGCGGCGGTGCGGGGCCGGGTCGAGCGGCTGCGCGCGGGCCCACGCCAGCAGCTCGGCGCCCCGGCCGGGCGCGGCCTTGGCCTCCCACATCAGGGCGACGGTCATGAGTAGAGGTTGTCCTTGCTGACCTCGTGCACGTGGTCGTGATCGTGCGTGTGTCCGTGCCCGTGCCCGTGCGCGTGTCCCTGTCCCGGTACGTGGGTCTCCGTCACCGGCAGCGAGGAGTCCGCCGACAGGTCCCAGTCCGACGCGGGCCGGTTACGGGCCACCATCTCCGCGCCGAGCGCGGCGACCATCGCACCGTTGTCCGTGCACAGACCCGGCCGGGGCACCCGCAGCCGGATGCCCGCCCGCTCGCACCGGTCGGCGGCCAGCGCGCGCAGCCGGGAGTTGGCCGCGACGCCGCCGCCGATCATCAGATGGTCCACGCCCTCGTCCTTGCAGGCGCGCACCGCCTTCCGCGTCAGCACGTCCACCACGGCCTCCTGGAAGGACGCGGCCACATCCCGTACGGGCACGTCCTCGCCCGCCGCGCGCTTCGCCTCGATCCAGCGGGCCACGGACGTCTTGAGCCCGGAGAAGGAGAAGTCGTACGGCGCGTCGCGCGGACCGGTCAGCCCGCGCGGGAACGCGATCGCCGCCGGGTCGCCCTCGCGCGCGAGCCGGTCGATCACCGGGCCGCCGGGGAAGCCGAGCTGGAGCACGCGCGCGATCTTGTCGAAGGCCTCGCCCGCCGCGTCGTCGATGGTCGCGCCCATCGGCCGTACGTCGGCGGTGATGTCCGGGGCGAGCAGCAGCGACGAGTGTCCGCCGCTGACGAGCAGCGCCATCGTCGGCTCGGGCAGCGGCCCGTGCTCCAGCTGGTCGACGCAGATGTGGGAGGCGAGGTGGTTCACGCCGTAGAGCGGCTTGCCGAGCGCGTACGCGTACGCCTTCGCCGCCGACACCCCGACCAGCAGCGCGCCGGCCAGCCCGGGGCCGGCGGTGACCGCGATCCCGTCCAGGTCGCGGGCGCTCACCCCGGCCTCCTTCAGCGCGCGCTCGACCGTCGGCACCATGGCCTCCAGGTGCGCGCGGGAGGCGACCTCGGGCACGACGCCGCCGAAGCGGGCGTGCTCGTCGACGCTGGAGGCGATGGAGTCGGCGAGCAGCGTCGTACCGCGGACGATGCCCACACCCGTCTCGTCGCACGAGGTCTCGATGCCGAGGACGAGGGGTTCGTCAGCCATGGGTCTCTGTTCCTTGACTCGGTGTGCGTTTCGGTGGGCGCCGCTCGTCCCGCATGGACAGGCGCATGACGAGGGCGTCGACGTTGCCCGGCTGGTAGTAGCCCCGGCGGAAGCCGACGGGCTCGAAGCCGAACCGCTCGTACAGCTTCCGCGCGCGCGGATTGTCCACCCGTACCTCCAGCAGCACCTCCTCGCACTCGAAGGCGGTGGCGTGCTGGAGCAGATCGGTGAGCAGCCGCGAGCCGAGTCCGGTCCCCCACTGGTCGCGGGCGGCGCCGATGGTCTGTACGTCGCCGAGGCCGCCGGCGGCGGCGAGTCCGGCGTAGCCGGCGATCCGGCCGTCGGCGGTCTCGGCGACGACGTAGCGGCGGGTGGCGGCGGGGCCGCGCGCGTGGGCCAGCTCGGACCAGAACATGCCGGGTGACCAGGCGTCCTCGGGGAACAGGTCGTATTCGAGGGCGAGTACGGCCTCGATGTCCCACCAGCGCATCTCGCGCAGCGCCGGCTCCTTGACGTCGGTCACGTCGGTCGCTTCGCTCATGTCGGTCACTTCGGTGTGACCACCTTGTAGTTCTTGGGCACCTGCGCGTCGGGACGGCGCAGATAGAGCGGCAGCGGTGGCAGGAAGCCGTCCGTGTCCCCCGCCGCCAGCCTCTCGGCGGCCAGGGACGCGAGCGCGGCGGCCGACTGGTGCTCGGGCGCGCGGGTGTCGGGGAAGGACTCCGGGTAGAGCACGCCGCCCGCTCCGACGACCGGCAGCCCGGCCAGCTCCGCCGCGATGTCGGCCGGCCGGTCGACGGCGGGCTCGGTCAGCCGCGTACGGGAGTCCGCGTACCGCGCCCAGTAGACCTCCTTGCGGCGCGCGTCCGTCGCCACCACGAAGGGCTCGTCGAGCCCGGCGGCGTAGGCGAGGCCGTCCAGCGTGCACAGCCCGTGGACCGGCACCCCGAGCGTCGAGCCGAAGGCGGCGGCGGTGACGAGACCGACGCGCAGTCCCGTGTACGGGCCGGGGCCCACGCCGACGACCAGGCCGGTGACGTCGCCGAGCGCGCGGCCGGCCCCGGCGAGGACGCGGTCGACGGCGGGCAGCAGCAGTTCGCCGTGCCGGCGCGCGTCGACCTGGCTCTCGGCGGCGAGGACGGAGACACCGTCGTGGAGGGCGACGGTGACGGCGGGCGTGGCGGTATCAACGGCGAGCAGGAGCACGCAAACAGCCTACGGCTCCCCGGAGGGCCCCCGGGGCCGGGCACGGCACCCCGTCCCCTCTGGCACCTGCTGCTAACGTCACCACGCAGACGTACGTACGAGAGGCGGATCAAGGTGTCCAGGAGCAGCTCGGGATTCGTGGCCGGGCTCACCGCGCTGGCCGTGGCCACCGTCGGTTTCCTCGCGTACCAGGCGTCGGCGAACGTGCCGGACCAGCTCTCCGGGCCCAAGAAGCCCGGTGTGTCGGCGTCCGCGTCGGCCACGCCCGAGGAGAAGAAGAAGGACGCGCACGCGGTGCCCGCGAAGTCGGGCACCGGGCAGCGGGTCGTCTACGCGCTGGACGCGAAGCGCGTGTGGCTGGTGGGCAAGTCGGCGGCGGAGAAGCCGCGGAGCTTCGAGGTCATGCCGAGCACCGTGAGTCCGCCGGCCGGTACGTATCAGGTCACGTCGCGGTCCGGGAAGATCACCGGATCGGACGGGGTCGACATCGAGCACGTGGTGCGGTTCGCGAACGTGGGCCAGGTCGCTATCGGGTTCAGTTCGGCGGTCGACGGGACGATGGCGAGCCCGGACCCGAACCTGAAGACGGGTGGCGTGCGGATGACGCCGGAGGGCGGCGACGCGATGTGGACGTTCGCGACGGTCGGTTCGACGGTCGTCGTCGTCCCGTAGCCCGGCTTCAGACCTGGCTCCAGACCTGGCTTCAGACCGGGTCGTCGTCCGTGTCCGTCGGCTCGGCCTTCCCGGCGGGCGGCGGGGTCGACACGGCGCTGGCCGCCGCGCACGACGCCAGGAGATCGCTCATCGACACGGCCGACGGGTCCGGGGTCGTGGTCGCGGGAGTGGTGACGGTCGTGGTCTTCGCCGCGGTCGTCGGCTCCGACGGTCGCGTTCCGGTGCTCTCTGTTGCCGACATGGATGCCTCCTGAGGCTCCGGGGGCAGGCGGGTTAGGTAGACCTAACCAAGTCTCGTTCACCATGTGACCACGCGCCGCACGGCATGAGCAACAGTTTACCGACAACGCGTCGGAATCGACGTTCAGACGGTGTCCCGCCGGTCGGCGACCGACGCCAGGTCCGCGTCCGCCCAGCGCGCCCCGATCCCGGTCAGCGAGACCTCGCGCCGGTCGTCCCTGTCGACGGCGAGCGGGTCGGCACCGTCCCCGGCGCCCACGACGCGGTCGATCACCACGTGCAGCCGGTCCTCCGACAGGTCCTCGACCTTCCCGTCGCCCCACTCCACGACCACCACCGAGTCCGGCAGCGACACGTCGAGATCCAGGTCCTCCATCTCGTCGAGACCGCCGCCGAGCCGGTACGCGTCCACGTGCACCAGCGGCGGGCCCGAGGTCAACGAGGGGTGCACGCGCGCGATGACGAAGGTCGGGGAGGTGACCGCGCCGCGTACGCCGAGCCCGGCGCCCAGGCCCCGGGTCAGTGTCGTCTTGCCCGCGCCGAGTTCGCCGGTGAGCATCACCAGGTCGCCGGGGCGCAGCAGGGCGGCGAGTCGCCGGCCCAGCTCACTCATTCGTTCGGGTGAGTCGACGACGGTGCGGACACGGGTCTCAGCTGCCTGGCTGCGCGGTGCTTCCATACGAACCCACGTTAGTGGCTGCCGGGACGGCCCCGACCCGTACCAGCAGGTCGGCGAGCCGGTCGGTGACCACCTCCGGGTGCTCCAGCATCACCAGATGCCCCGCGTCCGGCACGATCACCAGCTCGGAGTCCGGCAGCAGGTCGGCGATGGCCTCGCTGTGCGAGCTGGGCGTGATGAGATCGCGGTCCCCGGCCACCACCAGCACCGGGACGCCCCCGAAGACCGCCAGCGCGTCCGACTCGTCGTGCTCCGTGAACGCGGGGTAGAACTCGGCGACCACATCGATCGGGGTGCCCTCGATCAGCCGCTCGGCGAACCGCGCGACGGCCGGGTCCACGTCCTTCGAGCTGAAGGAGTAGCGCTTGATCAGCCCGGCGAAGAGATCGGCGGTGGCCCGCCGGCCCCGCTCGACGAGTTCGGTCTGCGAGCCGAGTGCCTTCAGCACTCCGGGCAGTACGCGGCGTACGGCGTTCACGCCCGCGACCGGCAGTCCGAAGCTGACCTCGCCGAGCTTGCCGCTGGAGGAGCCGACGAACGCGGCGCCGACGACCCGCTCCCGTACGAGTTCGGGGCTGTGGCCCGCGAGGGCCATCATCGTCATGCCGCCCATGGAGTGGCCGACGAGGACGAGCGGGCCCTCGGGCGCCGCCGCGTCGATGACCGCCCTGAGGTCGCGGCCGAGCTGGTCGATCGAGACGGGCACACCGTCCGGGCCCTGCTGGGCGAGGCCCCGGGCGGAGCGGCCGTGGCTGCGCTGGTCCCAAAAGACGGTCCGCACCAGTCCGCGCAGCGCGGCGCGCTGGAAGTGCCAGGAGTCCTGGTTGAGGCAGTAGCCGTGGCTGAAGACGACGGTGACGGGCGCCGGGGCCTTGCGCCCGAAGAGCCTGCGGCGGCGCGGGGTGCCCGCGCCGGACTCCGGTTCGACGTCGTCGACCTCGAAGTACAGCTCGGTGCCGTCGTCGGCGACCGCCTTGCCGGGGGTGCCGCGCAGGGCGCCGTACGGCCCCGTCGAATCGAGCGCGAGCCGCGCCTTCTTGCGCATCCCGCGGCCGACGGTCATCCGCTCGATGGCGACGCCCGCCGCGGCGCCCGCGGCGATCACGCCTATCGCCGTGCCGGCGATACCGGCCAGCCGCCAGTTGCCGCCGACGGCCGACGCCACGTCCTCTGCGGTACTGCTCTCGCTCAACGTCCCGCTCCTCGTCGTCCCGCGTCTTCGCTGTCCTCTTGCCCATTCACATGGACGCGCGGAACACGGGGACCGATACGGGTCACGATCTCGTACGCGATGGTGTCGGCCGCCTCCGCCCAGTCGGCGGCCGTCGGCTCGCCGTCGTCGCCGGGGCCGAACAGCACGGCGGGCGTGCCCGCGCCGACGTCGTCCCCGGGGTCCGCGCCGAGGTCCACGACGAACTGGTCCATGGCGACGCGCCCCGCCACCCGCCGTACCGTCCCGCCGACGAGTACGGGACCGCGGCCCGACGCGTGGCGCGGGATGCCGTCCGCGTACCCGAGGGGGATCAGTCCGAGGGTCGTCTCGGCGGACGTGCGGTAGGTGTGGCCGTAACTGACGCCGTGTCCCTCCGGGACGCGCTTGACCAGCGCCACGGACGCGCTGAGGGTCATCACGGGCCGCAGCCCGAAGTCGCGCGAGGTGCCGAGGTCGGCGCTGGGCGAGATGCCGTAGACGGCGATGCCGGTCCGTACGAGGTCGAAGTGCGACTCGGGGAGGGTGAGGGCGGCCGGGGAGTTGGCGATGTGCCGGACCTCGGGCTCGATGCCGGCCTTCTCCGCGTACGCGACCAGTTCGTGGAACACGTCGAGCTGCGCCGCGGTCGAGGCGTGGCCGGGCTCGTCGGCGCACGCGAAGTGCGACCACAGGCCGGTGACGCGGACGGTGCCGTCCCGCTCGGCGGCGCGGGCGGCGGCGACGAGTTCGGGCCAGTCGGCGGGCTGGCAGCCGTTGCGGCCGAGCCCGGTGTCGGCCTTGAGCTGGATCCGCGCGGGCCGCCCGGCCTCGCGCGCGGCCCCGGTCACCTCGCGCAGCGCCCACATGGCGGAGACGGACATGTCGAGACCGGCCTCGATGGCCTCCCGCCAGGGGTCGCCGGGGGTCCACAGCCAGCACAGGATGGGAGCGCTCACTCCGGCGGCCCGCAGCGCGAGGGCCTCGTGCGGCGTGGCGGTCCCGAGCCAGCTCGCCCCGGCGTCGAGGGCGGCCCGCGCGCAGGGCAGGGCGCCGTGCCCGTACGCGTCGGACTTCACGACGGCCATGAGCCCGGCGCCGGGAGCGAGCCGCGCCCGCAGGGCTCGGACGTTGCCACGCAGGGCGCCGAGATCGATCTCGGCGCGGGCACGAAGGGGCGAGGTGGGTACGGTTCCGGTCATCCCCCACAGTCTCTCAGAGCCCCCGGACCCGCCGGGGAGGGTCCACCGGGGCCCGGCCCGGGGAAGGCGCCGGGCGCGCCGCGGGGCCGGAGCCCCGTGGCACGCCCGACTGTACGGCTACGGGATGACGCGCAGCAGCCGGTTGGGCGTGCCGGTGCCGGGGTTGGTGACAACACCGGGGGTGGCTGCCGCTACCAGGGCACTCGACACCTGCGCGGGCGTGGAGGAGGTGTGGTTGCCGAGGTAGATGGCGGCGGCGCCGGCGACGTGCGGGCTCGCCATCGATGTCCCGGAGATGGAGCTGGACGCGGTGTCGCTCGTCCGCCAGGCGGAGGTGATGGCCGAGCCGGGGGCGAACAGGTCCACCAGCGCGCCGGTGTTGGAGTAGCTGGCGCGGGCGTCGGTGCTGGTGGTGGCTCCTACGGTGATGGCCTCGGAGACGCGCGCGGGCGAGTAGTTCGCCGCGGGAAGACCGTTGTTGCCCGCGGCGACCGCGTAGGTGATGCCGGAGGCGATCGAGTTGCGGACGGCGGTGTCTATCGCGGTGTTGGCGCCGCCGCCGAGGCTCATGTTGGCGACGGCGGGCTTCACCGCGTTGGCGGTCACCCAGTCGATGCCGGCGACGACCTGGGCCGTGGTGCCGGATCCGGCGTTGTTGAGGACGCGTACGCCGACGATCCTGGCCTTCTTGGCGACGCCGTAGCTGGTGCCCGCGACGGTTCCGGCGACGTGGGTGCCGTGGCCGTTGCCGTCGTCGGCGACGAAGTCGTTGTCGATCGCGTCGTAACCGTGGGAGGCACGGCCACCGAAGTCGACGTGCGTGATGCGTACGCCGGTGTCGATGACGTAGGCCGTGACGCCCGAGCCGGCCGAGTCCGGGTAGGTGTAACTGCCGTTGAGGGGCAGGTTCGCCTGGTCGATGCGGTCGAGGCCCCAGGACGGCGGGTTGGTCTGGGTGGCGCTGGCCTGGACGGTGGTGTCCTGGACGACCTGGGCCACCGCGGGGTCGGCGGCGAGCCGCTTGGCCTCGGTCTCGCTGAGGTCGGCGGCGTAACCGTTGATCGCGGCGCGGTAGGTGTGCGAGACCTCACCGCCGTAGCGGGCCATGAGGCGTCTGCCCTCGCCGGACGAGGACTTCGTGCCGGAACGCTCGTTGAGGATGACGATGTAGCTGTCCTTCACGGCGTTCGGGGCGCCCGCGCCGATGATGCGGCCTTCGGCGGGTGCGGCCTGGGCCGGGGTGGCTGTCAGAGCGAGGCCGGCCGCCGTTACGGCGGCCGAGAGCACTGCGACGATCCGCAGCCGGGTTCCGTGCGTCACTGCCATGGTCAGGTCCTCCTGCTTGGTGGTGCGCTGCTCGGACAAGCGGAAGGATCAGGTTTTGACGAGTTCATTACAAGAGGGCCTTGATGCCCAACTGACCGTTCATGGCGCTTAGTTGCTGGTCGACACCCGGCCGGAGCGGTTCAGAAAGCCTCGCTACGCGGCCGTCGGGCGGGAAACATTCAATCGTGGCGTCACGTTCCGCCGGGCAGTGAATCTGTCCGGCTTCCTACCCCCCAACCACCGGACGGGCTCAGGGCCCCGAGGTGATGTCCCGCCACGCGGCCGGGACCGACGCCGCCACGCCCTCCGCGCTCGCCGGCGCCCCCCGCGCCGCCAGCCGCCCCGCCAGGCCGTGGACGTACGCCCCCACCGACCCCGCGTCCCGCGCCGTCAGGCCCGCCGCGAGCAGGGAGCCCGTCAGGCCCGAGAGCACGTCGCCGCTGCCGGCCGTGGCCAGCCAGGACGTGCCGGTCGCGTTCGCGCGGACCGGTTCCGACGTGTCGGGGGACGCCACCAGCGTCGTGGAGCCCTTCAGGAGGACCGTCGCGCCGTAGCGGGCCGCCAGTTCGCGTACGGACGTCAGGCGGGCCGACTCGACCTCCTCGCGCGGGACGCCGAGCAGCGCCGCCGCCTCACCGGCGTGCGGGGTGAGCAGCGTCGGGGCCGTACGGGCGCGTACGGCGGCGGCGTCCAGGCCGCGCAGGCCGTCCGCGTCGATCAGGACCGGTACGTCGGAGGCCAGCGCGTCCGTGACACCCGGCTCGTCGCCCAGGCCGGGGCCGACCACCCACGCCTGCACCCGGCCCGCCTTCGCCGGCGGCCCGGCGTGCACCAGGGTCTCCGGGAAGCGGGCGATCACCGCGTCCCCGGCGGGCCCCACGTACCGCACCGCGCCCGCGCCCCCGCGCAGCGCGCCCGCGACCGCCAGGACCGCCGCCCCCGGGTAGCGCGCCGAACCGGCCACGATCCCGAGGACACCCCGCCGGTACTTGTCGCTCTCGCCCGTCGGCACCGGCAACAACCGTGCCACGTCCGCGTGTTGAAGTGCCTCCAGCTCCGGCACCGACGGCAGCACCGCGTCCAGCCCGATGTCGACGAGCCGCACCGCCCCCGCGTGCTCCCGCGCGGGGTCGATCAGATGGGCCGGCTTGTACGTACCGAACGTCACCGTCGCGTCCGCCCGCAGCGCCTCCCCCACCACCTCGCCGCTGCCCGCCTCGACCCCGCTCGGCAGATCGACGGCCACGACCACCGCGCCGGAGCCCCGCGCGG